>JALGTG010000269.1 GCA_029821495.1 Candidatus Hebobacteria bacterium | reverse complement strand
CTTGCGCCCTGCCACAATATCCAGGCTGTCACCCCCGTCGAGAACATCATCGCCATGTACGACGAAGCCCACAACTACGGCAAGTTCTGAGCCTCAGATCCGTCCCCAGTAACCCCATACATGGACCCAAGAGAGAGAATCGAAGCCTTCTGGTCGGGAGAGCGGCCGGACCAGATTCCCTACACCATCTACCGCTGGTCGCTGTGGCAGCGCGGCGTGCTGGACGATCCGGCCTGGCAGCCCATGTACGAGGCGGGCCTGCGGACGACCTGGGGGGTCAGCACCTTTGGCTCTCGCACGAAGAACGTCGAGCACGGCCACGATTCGTGGACTGAGGAGGGGCAGAAGTTCGAGCGCTACACGATGCGCACACCGGTGGGCGAGATCTCCGCCACCTCCCGAGAGGGATGGCACGCGAAGTACTTCCTGGAGACCGCCGAGGACTACCGCGTCATGCAGTACGTGGCGGAGAACACAGAGATCTTCCGTCAGCACGAGGCCTTCGCCCAGGCCGAGCAGGAGCATGGCGAGCACTGCATCGTCCACGCCGGCCTGGGGCGCTCCCCCATCCAGACGGTACTGGTGGACTACGCGGGTCTGGAGAACTTCGGCTGGCACGTCGCGGAGCTGGAGGAGGAGATCGGGGCCCTGTGCGAGGCGCTGCTGCGGAATCTTCGAAGGGCGGCGGAGATCACCGCCGAAGGGCCGGGGCGCTATGTGTCGGTGCTGGAGAACTTCACCGCCGACACCATGGGGCCGGAGCGGTTCCGCCGCTACCATCTTCCGGTGTACGAGGAGCTCTTCCCTATGCTCCAGGCCGCGGGGAAGATCGTCGGCACGCACTTCGACGGGCGGCTGGCCTCCTGCAAGGAGGCCATCGCGGGCTCGCCCATCGACCTCCTCGAATCGCTCACCCCGCCGCCCGAGGGGGACCTGACCCTGGCCGAGGCGCGAGCCGCCTGGCCGGACAAGCTCTTCTGGTCCAACATCAACCTCGAGACCTACGAGCTCCCGCCGGACCGCATCCGGGCGACCGTGCTGGAGGCCGTCCGGCAGGCCGCTCCAGACGGCCGCCGCCTCGCCTTCGAGGTCTCGGAAGACCTGCCGCGCAATTGGCGAGAGTCGATGCCGGTGGTGCTCGATGCCCTCCGCGAAACGCAGAGCTGACCCGCCTCTTGCCCCCTCGCTCCCGGCCTCGCACCTCCCAACTCACCCCTCCTCAGGCCGCAGCCTTAGAAGCTGTTTCATAACCTCCATCTGAGGTCATGAAACAGCAGCACAAGCCGGTAGGCTGCAGTAGGCGCATTTCATGCCAGCTTCCCTAGCGGACAGCCAAGCCAGTGAGGGTCATGAAATGCCCCCTAGCGTCCTTCCCCGCCGCAGTCGCCGGTCGCGGCCTGGCCGGCCGCCGCTCGTCCGAGCGCCAGCGCGTTCTCGGCAGGCACGTAGGAGGCGATGCTGTTCGAGCTGGAGAGCATGTAGCCACCCCCCTCCCCCAAGTCTCGCACCAGACCCTCCGCCTCCGCGCTGACCTGCTCCGGAGTTCCCCGCCCCAGGGCGACGAGACTCACGTTTCCCGCCAGGCAGGCTCGATCCCCCCACCTGCGCTCCCTTGCATAGGAGAGCGAAGCCCCCGCGCCGAACCACTCCTACTCGCAGCGGCTCCGCACGCCTCGAGGGGTCCTCTCGGGGCATGCAAGTCGTATCCGGAGGGCCCAACACAGGCGAGAGGAGACATCCCGTGAAGAAGTCCCTGGGCGCAAGGATTGCCATTCTTCCAACACCCGTCTGGATCGTGGGAACGTACGACAAGGATGGGAAACCGAATGCCATGGCGGCCGCGTGGGCTGGCGTCTGCTGCTCCAAGCCCCCGTGTGTGGCGGTCTCTCTTCGGAAGGCGACCTACACGTACGGCAGTATCGTGGCGCGTCGCTGCTACACAGTGAGCATCCCTCCGGCGTCATACGCCAAGCAGGCCGACTACTTCGGCATTGCCTCGGGACGACATGTGGACAAGTTCGCGTCGGCGGGGCTGACACCCGTCAGGAGCGACCTAGTGGATGCCCCCTACGTCGAGGAGTTCCCTCTTGTGCTGGAGTGCGAGCTGCGCCACACGGTCGAGATCGGGCTCCACACGCAGTTCATCGCTGAGATCATGGACGCGAAGGTGGATGAGCGCGTTCTCCCCCAGAGCGGCCCGCCCGACGTCGAGAAGCTGGAGCCATTCGTGTTCTCCCCGGACTGCAACACGTATCATCGCATCGGAGAGCGGATTGGCGAGGCATTCTCCATGGGCAAAGAGATCTGAGGGCCGCCGCATCCGGTTGCCACAGCCCCGCTCGTCAGGTTGGCCTCGGAGAGACTGCGCCGAGCTGCCGCCGGCCGACTCGAGCGCCGAAATGGGAGGTGGTTCGCTCAGTCGCTGGACCCGCGATCTGCGAAGCGCTCCCGCAGCGCCATCTTGTTGAGCTTGCCCACGGACGTCTTCGGTATCTCGGTGACGAACTCGAAAGCGTCCGGGATCCACCACTTGGCCACGCGGGTCTTGAGGAAATCGCGCAGGATCTCGCCTGTGAGAGATTCCCCTTGCTTGGGAACCACCACCGCCAACGGTCGCTCGCCCCACTTGGGATCGGGCTTGGCGATGACGGCGGCCTCCACCACCGAGGGATGCACCATCAGCGCGGCCTCCAGGTCCTGCGAGCTAATCCACTCGCCGCCCGACTTGATCAGGTCCTTCGCGCGGTCCTCGATCCGCATCGAGCCGCGGGCATCGATCGAGACTATGTCGCCTGTGCGCAGCCACCCGTCCTCGGTGAAGCAGTCCGCCGTGTCGGGCCTGTTGTAGTAAGCCTTCGCGACCCACGGACCGCGCACCTCCAGCTCCCCGATTGTCTTGCCGTCCCACGGCACGAGCCTGTCATCCGCGCGAGCCCGAGTCTCCAGGAAGGGCACCGGGATGCCCTGCCTGGCGCGCTGCGTGTGCTGCTCGTCCATGGACGCGTCTGTCTGACCGGGCCTGACGCGGGACAAGACCCCTATCGGCGTGGTCTCGGTCATCCCC
>JALGTG010000065.1 GCA_029821495.1 Candidatus Hebobacteria bacterium | reverse complement strand
AATCGCCCCCAGACTCGTTCTCGGCGATGCAGCGTTCCTTCGCTGTGCTCGCTTTCTTGCTTCATCTCCGCCGACAGGCTGAGACGCTCTGGCATCACCTCAACCTGAAGCTGCTCCTTGCTGATGCCGGGCAGCTCTGCCTTGACGACCACTTCCTGCTCGGTCTCGGTGACGTCGACGGAGGGAATGCGAGTCCCATTCTCGTCCTCGGCTTCCCATCGGACCATCGGTTGACCGAACAGGTCGCCAAACAGACGGTCCATGTCTCGGCGCATCCGGACAAGCCCCTGGAAGGGGTCCCATCGCATGAGACTAGACATTCTCCTTACCTCCTGTGGTTTGGCATTGGCGCCTACGGTGTACGAAGCCTCAGGCTCCTTCTGCGCCGTCTCTGCCACGAGCCACGTATCTGTGTGCGTCGGGGATAGAGATCGGCGCGTTTGCTCAGTACTCGGGTGGCGGAGTCGGCTGGGGCTTCTCTTCCTCCGGCTTCTCTGCCACCAGAGCCTGAGTCGTCAGAATCATGCCCCCGATGGAGGCGGCGTTCTCGAGGGCGCAGCGCGCCACCTTCGCGGCATCTACCACACCGGCCTTCAGGAGATCCTCGTACTCCTCGGTCAGCGCGTTGAACCCCATGCTGCCATCCATCTGCCTGACCTTCTCCAGGACGACCGATCCCTCAAGACCAGCGTTTGCGGCGATCTGCCGCGCGGGAGCCTCGAGAGCGCGACGCGCAATGTCAACGCCGACCTTCTCGTCCCCGCGCGCCTCTTTGCGTACTTTCTCGAGCGCGGGCGCAATCCGCAAGAAGGCGACGCCTCCGCCTGGAACGAGGCCCTCTTCAATGCCGGCCTTGGCGGTGTGGTAAGCGTCCTCGAATCGGTGCTTCTTCTCCTTCATCTCGGTCTCTGTGGCGGCACCGACCTTGATCACTGCGACGCCACCAGCGAGCTTCGCAAGGCGCTCTTCGAGCTTCTCGCGATCATAGCTGGAATCAGTCGTCTCGATCGCCTGCCGGATCTGCTCCATCCTGCCATCGATGGCCTTGCGAGGCCCGGCCCCCTCGACGATGGTCGTGTTCTCCTTCTCTATCACGACGCGCTTGGCCCGGCCCAACTCCTCCAGCGAGACGTTCTCGAGCTTGATGCCGAGGTCTTTCGAGAGGAACTTGCCATTCGTCAGGATGGCGATGTCGTCCATCGTTGCCTTGCGGCGATCGCCGAAGCCGGGCGCCTTGACGGCAGCCGACTGGAGCGTCCCTCTCAGCTTGTTCACGACGAGCGTAGCAAGCGCCTCACCCTCCACATCCTCGGCGATGATCAGGATCGGTCTGCGAGCCTGCCCGATCTTCTCCAGCAGGGGCACGAGGTCGGCGATTGCGGAGATCTTCTCTTCGTGGATCAGTATGTACGGATCCTCGAGCACGCATTCCATGCGTTCTGAGTCTGTCACGAAGTATGGGGAGATGTACCCCTTGTCGAACTGCATCCCCTCGACCACCTCCACGGTGGTCTCCATGCCCTTGCCCTCTTCGATGGTGGTGACCCCCTCCTTTCCCACCTTCTCCATCGCCTCGGCGACCTTGTCCCCGATCTCAGGATCGTTGCCGGCGATAGACGCGATCTGGGCAGTCGCCTGGCGGGTCTTCACGGGCTTCGCCATCTTCTTGATCTCGCCAACCGCGGCCTCCGTCGCCCGTTGAATCCCTCGCTTGACCAGCATCGGGTTGGCGCCGGCCGCCACGTTCTTGAGTCCTTCCCTGACGATGGACTCAGCGAGCACCGTGGCTGTTGTTGTCCCGTCGCCTGCAATGTCGTTTGTCTTGCTGGCGACCTCTCGCAGGAGCTGGGCGCCCATATTCTCATATGGTTCCTCCAACTCGATGTCCTTGGCCACCGTGACCCCGTCCTTTGTAATCGTAGGGGATCCCCACTTTTTCGACAGGATCACGTTCCGGCCCCGTGGCCCCAGCGTGGTCTTGACGGCCTCAGCCACTGCGTCCACTCCCCGCTGAAGCGCCTTGCGGGCCTCTTCATCGAATACGAGCATCTTAGCAGCCATCTGTATCTTTCCTCCTTTGTCTCCTTTGGCTAGATCGTTCTGTCGTCCCCCGCTCACGCAGCCAACGGCGTCAGACGGGGGCGCCGGTCCAGGCAGGTGCGGCTACCGGCTCACGCCGCGGCCTTTGCCTTCTTCGCCGGCACTTGCGCGTCGTCAATGGCGAGCACGGAATCCTCGTCGAGGATGACATACTCGTCGCCGCTCTTCATGATGATCTCGGTTCCGGCGTATTCGGAGTAGACGACGACATCGCCCACCGAGAGCTCCATCGGGGCCCGCTCGCCATTGTCCAGGAGCTTACCGGCCCCCACGGCCACGACCTCCCCGCGGCGCGGCTTCTTCTTGGCAGTGTCGGGCAACACAATGCCGCCTTTTGTCACCTCCTCCGGCTCATGGGGTTTGATAACAACTCCTCCTCCTAGTGGCTTCAACACAGCACATCACCTCCGTAAGGTTATGATTTGGGAGAGGACTCCTCTCCTGGCTTGACTCCGGTGCTCTCTGCAGACGGCTCGGCGCCAAGGGACGACATGACAACCCTTGCTCTTCCGTCTGCGATATCAAGAAGAGCCTGTTCCAGCAGCCCGCGTCCATTCGGCTGCCAGTAGCTCTTTCGCATCTCAATCAGCTGCTTTGCGCGCATGGCCACCGCGTTCGCGAGAGCGAACTTCCCCATCCGTGCCTTGATGCGCTCCAGATCCTCTGCCCTCGAGTTGCCTTCACCTCTGCCACGGCCTTGGCTGCGAGAACGAAAGACCCCGGCTCCGCGCGAGGCCCCACGCCAGCGCTTCTCGTGGAGTCGGCCCAGTCGTAGGCGCTCGCGCCGGATCTCACGTCTATGCTCTACCTGCCGTGATGACATCTGGACTGCGGTCACGGTCAGAACCTCGTCTCCGCTCAGGGATCAGACGGGCGCTGTCCTCTACCTCTGAACCCCCGAGCAGGTCTTGCGAGAGCCTCTGTCTCGCCTCCCACAACGAGAGGTAAGCGAGGAGCATCGAGATCGCAGACTCCGCGCCTCGATTCAGGTTCACGCCGGTCTCCGTCAATGCGTCGAAGCAGCCGCCGGTCTCGTGATCGTACAACGACCTCCCGTTGGAGTTGCGGCCGTGGAACCACTCGTAGCAGTTCGAGGCTGCTCGAAGATACTCGATCTCGGCAGTGGTCTCGAAGGCGGCAAGAAGCGCTTCGACCATCGAGGCGGCATCGATGGGCTGCTGATCGTAAGGAGGGGGGGTATCGTCTCCCGCGCGGTACCAGCCATGATTGCCAACAAGTCGCAGAGTACCGTGTTCGAGGGTTCGGCGACGCAGAAATCCGAGGGCCCGTCGCCCCACCTCGAGAAGCTCTGCATTCTGCGTGAGCTGATAGGCCCTGAAGAGCGCCTCCGGGAGCTTGGCATTGGCATAGGTCATCTCCGGCAGCAGCCAGTCCCAATCGGGTCGGGAATGCTCCCGGTAGCATCGAACTAGATCCCCTGCGAGGGAGCTCGCGAGAGCCCGCGCCCTCTCCATCTGCTCTGGCCGAGCCATGCCCCAGAGGCGAAGCGCGGTCAAGGTCATGGCCTTCCCGCGAGGGTGTTCCAGGTCCCTGACATGGGGCAAGGCCTGGTGGAGCATTCTCTCCGCGGGGCCCACGAGCCCGGGCAGCGGCGGCGCATGCAAGATGTAAGCAAGGGCGCCCAGCGCCCGTCCGAAGCAGTCCTCTGAGCCGACCTCATCCAGCGGGCGGCGGTCATATCCGATGAAGTTGTGGAACCGGCCATCTTCCCGCTGAGCGAACATCAGAAACGACAGGTAGCGCGTCGCCAGCTCGCGACTCAAACCATCGCCGTGCAGTTGGTGGTGCTTGCAGGCCACGACCAGCGCGCGGGCGTTGTCGTCTGTGGTGTATCCCGACCGGTAATCGGGCACCGCGTAATTGGCGTGCTGGATGATGCCGAAGCAGTCAGTCAGCCGCTGCAAGTGTGCCAGCGACATCTGCTTATCGCCCCTCAGCCGCATGCGACGCTCCTCCTTTCAGATCGGCATACTGACTCCGGCGGGACCGTTCGACGAAAACCGGCTCCGGCGAGAACACCGGCGCCTCGAGAGTCTCCGCGCAGAGGTCCACGAACCGGCGACCGACTAACGGCCAGTACATCTCGGGGCCGTACTCCCGCGCTCGCGTTTCTAGGCCCAACTGCAGGGCGCGGTTGCCCAAGATATCGGACGCAACGCGGCCAATCGCTTCGGCGTCGCGAAAAGGTACTAGGCAACCGCGACCATCCCTGAGCAGGAACTGAGCATAGAGATACGGGGTCGAGATGATGGCCTTGCCGGCAGCCATAGCGTAGGCCAGTGTTCCGCTGCAGATCTGAGCCGGGTTCAAGTACGGTGTCAGGTAGATGTCCGTCGCCGCCAGATAGCGGATGATGTCTCTCTTCGTCTGGTAGGCATCCACGAATCGCACGGCATCCGCCACCTGCAACTCTCTTGCGAGCTCCGCCAGATGGTCGCGGTAGCTTTCCTTGCCGGCCCGATGCACTCCAGGATGCGTCTTGCCGACGATAAGGTAGAGGGCCTCCGGCTGGGATCGTCGAATCTCCGGCAGCGCATGCAGTACATACTCGAGTCCCTTGCCCGGCCCCACCAGGCCGAAGGTCAGGATGATCCTCCGATCCGACAGGCCAAGGGCTGCCTTGGCCTCCTCCCGCGTTTCCTGCCCGGGAGAGGGAGCCCCATGATGAACGAATGAGACTCTCCGCGTGTCCACACCATAGTCCCGGGCGAGAATACCCCGCGCCAACGCGTTCATGATGACCAGACGCTCTGAGCGAGTCGCGATTTCCCGGATTGCCCGGCGCTGGGCCGGCGACGGGTCGGGAACCACCGTGTGGAGGGTGGTCACAACTGGTTTGTTCAGACGCTCCAAGAGGGAGAGCAGGCCCCGGCTTTCCGGGCCGCCGTAGATGCCAAACTCATGCTGGAGGCTGACTACATCTATCGGAGCTCTGTTGAGGAAGGCCGCCGCGGCCGCCCCACCCTCTTCTGACCCCTCACGGAAAACGTGCCTCACAGGTCGTTCACGGTCATGCGGCTCGTCCGGCCGCGTCACCGCTGCCACCAGCGGCTCACCGGCGGCAGGATGGGCGGAGGCACTTCGGAGAAGATCCTCGCAGAACGTGGCGATACCACACTGACGAGGCGGATAGCTGCTTACATATCCTATCCGAAGGCCATTCCTTAGCCACGGATCTTGGGTGGCTGGGCGTCCCCTGTCTTCGCCCATGACCATGCTCTCCAACCTCCTGCTTCATCGAGAAGATGACAGCTGTCGAACGCCCTGTACGCCTGTGCCAGAATGGCGACCGTCGCCGATTGCCACTGCTCCTGCTCCCGCCGCCTCACGCACGGAATGCGATTTCGCGGGTATCCTCGTTCCACTCGCGCAGACCGCCCCTTCAGGCAGCTCCACTTCCGGGTAGACTACACAGCCGTCGCCCAGGATGGCCCCGGATAGTCGGCAGTCTTCTTCCAGCCGATTGCGCTCCCATACCACGCTGCGCTCCACACGCGCCCTCCTGGCAAGCACAGTGCCCCTTCCCAGCACCGAATACCGGCCCACATGCGCTCCGGCAGCGATATGGCATCCGTCTCCAATCACAGCCGGAGCCTCGACCTCTGCCCTGGGTGAGATCTCCACGCCCTCGCCGATCCAGGTTCCATTGACCTTATTGCCCGGCACATCGGCCGAGATAGCGCGTCTGAGAATGTCCCTGTGGGCCAGCAGGTAGTCGTCAGGCGTGCTGAGATCGTTCCAGTAGCAGTTCTGCCGATACCCGATAACCCGGGCTCCCCGGTCGATCAAGGTCGGGAACAGCTCGCGCTCCAGCGAACAGGACCCCGATATTGGTATCTCGCCCACCACCCATGGCTCGAAGAAGTAGATGCCGGCGTTGATCTCGTCCGTGGCGGCCTCCCCCGAGCCCGGCTTCTCCACGAAGCCCAGAACGGTTCCGTCCGCACCCGTGAGGACGAGACCATACCGGCTCGGGTCTGCCACTCGCTTCAGGGAGATGGAGATGTCCGCGCCGCGCTGGACGTGCGAGGCAATCATGGCAGCGAGATCCAGGTCGGTGAGGATGTCACCGTTCATCACCACCACTTGCTCCTCCCGATCTCTCGCAGCCAGCCGGACCGCACCTCCAGTTCCCAGTGGCTCGTCCTCGACCACATAGCCCACGTCGATCGGGTACTTCGTGCGCGCTATGTGTCGTTTGAAGCAATCCGCCTGATAGCCCAGCGCCAAGGTCACCCGCTCAACTCCGTGGCCTGCGAGATAACGGATGACGCGATCCACGAACGGCATGTTGGCAAGCGGCATCAACGGTTTGGGTATGGTGTTGGTGAGTGGGCGCAAGCGTGTGCCCATTCCTCCAGCCAAGATGATTGCATGCATCAAACTTCCTCCTCGTCCGGGTGGTCCTGCGATGAAGCGCCGAGAGTTCACCCGGCCTTCGGCACGACGTAACTCAGCTCAGTACCGCTCTTCTGTCTCCCTGGCGGCCGTCTGCAGATCTGCCTGCGCCTCCGGGTCGTATCGCTCGACAGACCGCGCCGTCTTCAGACCCAGTAGCTGCTGTAGGTGCCCCATCTCCATCCCGGCCGCGCCGCGATGCATCCCGAAGGTGTGTCGGAGTGTCCGGAGCGAGCCCTCCACCTTCGCCGCCCTGAAGTGCCGCGCGAAGGTCCCCTGGACCGTGCGCGTCGCTAGCCGTTTGCCCGTCCGAGCGACATAGAGAGCCCTGCTGCGGTCTTCCCTCGAGGCCAGGTACGCGAAAAGAGCCTCGGCAGCCTGTTCGGACGGATAGACCACCTCCCTGTGGCCCGAACGTCCGATCGATAGCTCCAGCCCCTCATCGAGCTCCTCAACGTCGCCCCTGTTTGCAGCGACCAGTTCCGAGACCCGTATGCCGGTTGAGAGCAGCAAGAACAGGATGGACATGTCCCGCAGATTCCCTTCTAGAACAGCCAGCAGGGCGCGGATCGCCTGGCGGGACAGACGAGGCGTCTCGCTCTGCTCCGCCTCTAGTGTCCCGAGATCGGAGGCGATGTTCTCCTGCTCCCCTCGGCTGGCGTTCGCCCACCAGCCGAAGAACGCCCGGAGCGCCGCGACGCGTACGTTGTGCGTCGCTGGTGAGGCACCCCGCTCATCTCCGACCTGCACGTACCTGGCGAGATCTGTGGGGGTAAGCGCGGCCAACGAGGCTGGCGCAGCCCATGCGCTCAGCGATCCGAGCTCCGAGGAATACGTCCGCACTGTCCTCGGAGACCTGCCTTCGCTCGTGAGCCACTGTCCGAAGACGGATATCAGGTCTTCTGATCGCGTTGACTGATTCATGACATTGTCTAGGGTAGCTCGGCCCTCATCCAATGTCAAGCGGCTAATGTACAATTATACGCCATTTTTCGCGCACCGTCCATCCGCATGCGCGGCGAAGGATGGCAATCGGCACCCACGACCGACCCACCATGGGCGTCCAATACTGACCCACCCCTGTTCTCGGGAATCGGACTCTTGTGCCCTTCAGGCGTAGCTGTCAGGCCTTCTCGCGCTCGGCACCGGTGGGTCAAGCGTCGACGCCGATTCCGCTCGTGGCCGGGTCATTCACGGACGCCGACTGACACCACCCGCACTCAGCCTCGAACTCTCGGACCTCGTCCACAAGTGGAGACGGTTTGCTCCTGAGTGCGGTTTCCTCCATGACTCAGTTGGCGTGGGATTCACGGGCGCGTAGTGCAGGGCGCGGCGCCCGAGTCGTCAGTGGGTAGCGCGTTCCCAGATCCGTCGGGACTTCGGCGAGGCGCGCACTACCCACCGACGACATTGGGGGCATTGGGGCGCGCAGATCGGCCGTTGAGAGGACAGGGCGCGGTTACCGGGAAAGCACCACAACGGTCCTAGAGTACGCTGACGGCGATCTGGCGTTCGCGACGCGCGAGCGTGGTCACACGGCCTCCGTGGAATCCTGCCCCCGCTACCATGCCGATTCGAACACCCGTCTCTGCGGAGGCGGGTGTTCTTCTGTTGCCCCTACGGGACATCGGCACGGGCGGGCGGCTGAGAAGATGCATCAGGACCCGTCCTGTCCAGCAACTCATCCGTGCCCCAAAGTGTGGCTGTCAACCGCCCGTGAATCCGCCCCGAGAGCCCTGGAAGCGGCACCCGAAGGTGCCGCTCACTAGTCCCACATGGTAGGATGATCCTCACCCGCGCACAAGCTCGGGAACCGCTCAGCGGTGCCCCATCGCTGTTTGACAGCCGCAGGGCGTCGAGGAACCGAGGCCTCTGGCTTCCTGGATGCCTCAGACTGGTGCTGGTACACTTCGGGTGCTCAGGCTGCTCTCGCCGCTACTTGACCGCTATAGGAGAGATCGATGGAGCAGATGCCACTGGCTGATCGGATTGGCGTGACACACGCGAATGGGTGGTACAACCTCACCGAGAAGGACTTCATGACTGAAGGGGTGGATGCACTGCTGGAACTCGGAACCCGCGTTATCAAGGTCTGGGCTGAGCCCAAGCACTACCCATACAACAGCACCTGGCCGGAGACCCGCACACTTGCTGAATTCCTGCAGGCCCCCTACTGCAGACAGCTCTTCGACAGACCCTTCACCACTTTCCTCATCGAGGCCTTCCCGATGGGGCTCCACCCAGGGACACAAGACCATGAGTTCGTTCTGCGCGAGACCCAGCAGCAATTGCACGACGCAGCAGTATGGCTACTGAAGACCTACGAAGGCACCGGCAAGACCTTCATCCTCCAGAACTGGGAGGGCGACTGGGCGATGAGGGCGACATTGGATCCGGCCGCCGATCCGTCGCAGGCGGCCATCGAGCGGATGATTGCCACGGCGAACGCGCGGCAGGCTGGCGTCAGCTGCGCGCGAGCTGATGCGAACGCGCGAGACGTCTTCGTGTACCAGGCTGTGGAAGCCAACCTCGTGAAGCGCGCCATGGATGGCCATCCGTCCATGGCGAACGATGTCTTCCCCCACACCCACTGCGACCTCTACTCGTACTCCGCCTGGGACACGCAAGGCGACAAGGATCTCTTCCGCCAGGCTGTGCTGCACCTGAAGGACAAAGCTCCGGCGAGTGAGGCATTTGGCTCGGATAACGTCTTCGTCGGTGAGTTCGGCTGGCCTGAGAACCTCCCGACGCCTCACGAGCTATGCCGGAAGCACGGCTTGCCCAGAACCGGCGGCGCGGAGACCCAGCGCGCGGTGACTGCAAATGTCATCGATGTAGCGCTGGAGCTGAACCTGCCATACGTCGTCTACTGGCAGATCTACTGCAACGAGCCGTTCGACCGGGATCGACGCCCCGCTACCGCCAACGCCGAGTGCAAAGGATTCTGGCTCATCCGTACGGATGGGACCAAGACACCGACCTGGGGCTATCTGCACGAGCTCCTCACGCAGGAGTCCGGGTGACGGGAGAGCTCCACCAATCTCTCGGGGCCCAGGGTCGCAGTCCACGGATTGCTTGGCGCAGCGCACCGGGCTGAGTTGAACAGACACGCGCCTCACCTGAGTTCGCCTCCCATGGTCGCGGTCCGTATCCGGCTCGCGATTAACGACGGCCCTGCTCAGCCCGACCCCGCTTCCAACCCCCGACCCCGTCCGCCTTCTGGCCACCCCTATCTGATTCATCCACTCCAGCCATCCCAAACTCAGCGGCCATCACGGCACAATCGTCGTCACCCCCCTCGCGCCCAGGACAACGGTACAGAACAGCGACATCGCCGCGTCGGTCAGGTAGTGGCCGAGCACCAGCCCGACGAAGGCCGGGAGCAACTGCCGGTACAGCCGCAGGCCTCCGAACCTGCGGATCGCCGCCGCCAGCAGCCACCCGAGAAACGCGTTCGCCCAGACATCCCGATTGGTGTGGAACACGCTGGCCAGGACGAAACCTATCGGGCTGAGCGGCCAGGAGACGAAATTGGCACTCAGCCAGGACAGCAGCACCGTGACTCCTCCGCCGACCACCATCGCCAGCCGAAGCCAGTTGTCCGGAGTCTCCGGAGACGCCAGGGTGGTGCTGAACATCCGATAGGCGCAGGTAGGAACCGCGGTGACGGGCCAGCAGACGAAGTTGATCGCGCCGTAGCGATAGCCGGCCCAAAGCACCCCGAAGGTGCAGGCCGCGAATATCCCCACCGTGGCGATCGCCACCCCCAGCGGGAACCCCCGGGCCCGCATCCGGCCGCTGTGGAACAGCTTGTAGCTGTTCATGATGTAGTTCAGACCGAAATTCATGGGCGCCTGCATGTATCCCATCTCCAGCAGCGAGTAGCCCATGACAGACTTGAGGCCGATCGGCCTGGCGCCCAGCATATGCAGCACCGTGGCGCGGGGGTACACCGGAGGCATGTGCTGCAGCAGCCCGGCCGCCGCCGTCAGCCGCGCCGTCCCTATCATCGAGCCATAGAACACGAGCATAATTGCGCCATAGCTCCACCACGTCAATCCGGCCTGCAGGGCCCACCAGACCATGAAGCCGTTCGCCAGTACGAACCCCAGCAGCGCCGCGGCGTTCGTCATCGGCGCCTGCGGGTCCTCTGACTCCGATCGTGCCCGAAGCAACCATCGGAATCCCGCGGCGAAGGCGTCGCGCGAGCGGTACAGAGCCAGCGCGCTGATAACGATGAACCCTCCCGTCCCCGCGTACTGGAAGAACGCCCGCGGAGCGAACCCGACGGCCCCGCCGGACGGCGGCACCCCGAAGCTCCCGCAGACCACAAGATAGAGCCGGTAGATCAGGTAGAACGCCCACACGCTGAAGGAAACCTCGCCTGGCACTAGCGCCATCACACCGATGACGGCCGGCGAGATCCGGACGGTCATATCCGACAGAGCGCTCCAGGGAAGACCGGCACCGGCGAAGTTCTGGCCGATCGGGAAGTCCCGGGGCAGCGCCGGAACCGCCGGGAAAACGCCGTGCAGCCAGGCGAACACGACCAGGATGCTGCACGGCAGGAAGCCCATCCAGAACGCGCTCAGGCGAAACGCGCTCCTCGCCACCGTGGGGTTACGCGCGTCGCCCACCATCGCCAGCGGAATCTGCGTCAGCGGGAACGTCAGCCTCTGCCGCTCGATCCAGTCCCTGCTCAGCAGCGCCCCCAGACACAGCATCGCCACGAACAACGCGAGCGCGAAGCCCGCCCAGGCCGTCAGCGGCACCATCCAATCTCCCCACGGAATGCCGACCCCCTCCGGCGCGCCCTCCCAGAACCACGGAATCGTCTCCGGGTCCCGCGGCAGAAGCCAAGTCGGGATGTGAGGCAGGATGGTGTCCCACCCGAATTCGTTCCGCGCCCGGTAGAAGGGGTAGGCGGTGAGCCCGATGGTGTACGGCACGTGCACCACGATCAGGGCCGCCGCGATGGCGAGAATGCTGTAGATGACCAGCACATCCGCCCGCGTCAGCGCCATCGCCGGCCGCAGCCGCGCCGCCAGTCCATTGATCGCCACCAGCACGAAGGCGATCACCACCGGACCGTTCGGGAGCGTGCCCCACCCATACCCCCAGGTCGCGCTGAAGTAGGCAGTGTACGGCACGACCACCGCCGCTGCCATCGCAATCAGTGTGCCCAGCAGAAGCGCGCGGGGCGAAACCCGTTGCCCACCTATCATCGGATCTCGCGGGGAAGAACCTTCATCTCTAACGACGGACGGAGTGCGATTCGTCACAGCGGCTGTCCCACGGGCTCTTGACCTGTCGCGATAGATGCTCCCACCGTCCGCGTTGACCCCCCCGCCTCGCGCGACCCACTCCAGGTGGCGCTGTCCATCGCAGCCCCGCTACCAGACCCGGATCGCTTCCGCCGCTCGGCGTCTATCGCCCAGCGCTTCGGGCTCGCCCCCTGACCGCCGACCGCCGCCCGAGATCCCTTGAGCCTGACCTTGGCGCTTACTCCTCGCCTGCAGGCCCTGCGGCCTCCGGTTCGCTCGCAGCCTGACCGCCCGGCTCCGCCCCCGCCTCTGGCCGCGCTGAAGGCCCGGCGCCACTCCGCCGGCGCATCTGCGGCGACCGACCCATTCCCATTCGGCCGGACTCACGCATCGCGTCCGCCTGCATCTGAAGCGCCGCGGCCATCGCCGCCTCCTCGGCCTCATGTGCCCGGTAGCGCATCGCAAAGTACAGCCCACCGAGCGCAATGGCGACCACGATAACAATGATTGCGAACATCGGACTGATCTGCTTTCCCATCGTCTCACCTCCCAACGCTTTCCTCGCGCCTGCCCTTCCCTTCGCCCACCGCTCCTGCCCACCTCTTCACTGCTCCGCCTAACTGCGTCGGACTCCCTTCGCGCCCCCCGCGGCCCTCCTCTGGCCCCCGCGCCTCTCTCCCTCGCCCCTCCGCCACTCCCTCTCTACTCGCTGCTCGCCACCCGCTCCATCGTCTCCCAGACCGCCGCCCGAGATCCCTTGAGCCTGACCTTGGCGCTTACTCCTCGCCTGCAGGCCCTGCGGCCTCCGGTTCGCTCGCAGCCTGACCGCCCGGCTCCGCCCCCGCCTCTGGC
>JALGTG010000268.1 GCA_029821495.1 Candidatus Hebobacteria bacterium | reverse complement strand
GTCCAGCCCCCAGGCGAGCAATACATCCGGCTCCATCAGGTCGGATAGAGAGACGCCGGTCGTGTAACCGCCGTCGCATCCCACCGTGACGGAGCGTGCTTTCTCCGTCGGCGACGCCAGGGCCGCAATCTCAGAGAAGCGCACGCCCTCCCACGCGCAGCCCACGCGGCTCCACGCCTCCACGCAGTGGAAGTCCGACACGTCGATGACCGTGGGAAGTGTCCGCACCTCCTCGTATGTCAGCCGGCGCGGATTCCGCACTTCCCCGTCGATCCGCAGATCCCACGTCTCAGGATCGAACGGAGGCACCTCGCCCTCATGCAGCACTGGCAGCTCCTCTACCGGATACTGCCCCGGCGGCAACCTGCGCTCATCATCGTTCATCGTGCCTCTCCTCACACACGCGGTTCCGCGGACCGATTCCTACCCCCTCCTACCGACGCGAGCCACTCGGAACCTACTTCGTCGCCTCCCCGCTGCTCCAGGCTTGCGCCGCCCATGCTTCCATGCAGTCGTAGTCGTCCTGCCACGTTGTATACATGGCCCCCACGATACTCGGCAATCCCTCCCCGGCCTTCAGCCAGGCGCGGATCCCGGCACCGTCCCTGTCCCCATCATAGTAGCCGGCCAGCACCTGCTGGTGGCTGCGGTCGGCGAACCACTTCAGGTTCTTGCCTTCCAGGTGGCCCGCCCAGTTGACGATTCCGACCTCCGCTGGGAGACCTTCCCAGGAGCCGGCCCACGTGCCGTTGACCAAGTAGTATTCCTCCACGGCGTTGTGCATGGGGTCGAACATGTCCGACCAGACCCAGATCTTCGCCTCTGGTCCCACCTCGCGGATGATCTCCACGCACTGCCTCACACTGTCGGCCAGGATTTCCCCTGGGGTGAGCCCCCGTCTCTGACATGCACCATCCCAGTTGCCCACGCGGATCTCGTCGTGCTGCATGAAGAACGCAGACGGATGCAGTAGTTCCTCCACGCGTTCAACCTGCTCGCGGAGCACATCGTAGAGCTTCGGCTCACTTAGGCAACACATCACCTGCCACCGGCCAATCACGATTGGATGGTAGTAGCTCACCCGGAGCCGCTCACCCTCCCCGATACGGCTTCCCGCAGTGAGGCGGATCGTCGGCGGCCCGTGGTACGCCTCCCACGGCGACAGCCGTGGATCGCGGATCGGTTCGTAGTCCGCCCCCTCCTCATACCCCGCCCCGCGTTCGCCGCGCACATCCACCGGGCACCCCTCCCGTTGCAGCACGTTTACCAGCCCCACCTCCTCCAGCACCAGGTCGTCCCACCAGATGCGGCCCCCCTTCCCACCCCACACCCCGAAGTACGCCCGGACCTGCTCCCAGTTCAGGCTGTTGAAAACCAGATGATACTGCTTCCAGTCCTGGGTCCGCTCGATCCCGAACTCCGCAAACGACACTGACCGTTCTCGCTCCGTCGGCGCCAGCACCGCGATGCGCG
Source organism: Candidatus Hebobacteria bacterium (assembly GCA_029821495.1). Classification (GTDB taxonomy): domain Bacteria; phylum Armatimonadota; class Hebobacteria; order Hebobacterales; family Hebobacteraceae; genus JALGTG01. The sequence goes on along the minus strand of JALGTG010000268.1, from coordinate 3,399 downwards.
CCTTGTCCGGAGTCTCAAACCCCTCTGTCTTGACCCATACCGAGATATGATACTGCCGGAACGGCACCACCTTGACCGTCCGCATGAACCGGCAGTGCCCGTGCACCGGGTCCACCTGCCCGATGCTCTCCATCCGCACCGACGTGCGACCGCCGTGAACCACCTCGTGATCGGAGAAGATGCTCTCGCCCGCGTTGTCCTGCCAGTCCCAGCCAGCGAATAGATGCCCTGGGGCCCTCTCGAAGTCTCCACCCGGCAGCGAAACGCTCGGATCGGGCACGTGAACCGCCTCCCCGCCCCGCGCAACGAACAGAGCATCCTTGACCGGCAGTCCCTCCGCCAGGTTCGGGTCGTGCCCGAGAATGGCCCCAGAGTATCCGATCGGCATCACGCACGGGATGAGATCGAGCCCGAGACCCCGCGCCTCCGCTTGCACTCTGCGTACGTTCTCCCTATATGACACGTCCGCGCCGCCGAGCCGATACAGGTTCCCGTCCGACAGCACAATGGCCGTATACCCCGCTGCCTTCGCCCGCGGCAGCAGCGCCAGCGTCGCCTCCACGTTCTCGTCTTCGGCGAGATTGCGCATGACGAACAGCCAGCGGTGCTCCAGTTGCGGGACATCCGCCACCGCGCAACCGGACCCCGTCGCGGCAAGCAGCAGACCAGCGATCAGAACTGTGTGCGATCTCATCCCTGCCTCCCTTCCCTCAGCGTTTGCCCCCTCCCTGCGCTCGACCTTCCCCAGGCAGGCTCATTCGGCCTCCAGGGCGAACACAACTCGGCGTCGCGCGCCCCTCGATAGCAGCGCGACTGAGGAGCCAGTGGTCCGCGGTCGCTCCGACGAGCATAAGAGTTCGACTGTCCCATATGTCGCCCTCCTGACCACAGCGGCGCTGGTGCTGTTGCTGTCAGCATACATGGTCGGCAAGTTCTTGCATCACGATTTCAAGGACGCGGAAGTGTGGTACGACGTAGGCCGCCGCGTCCTAAACGGCGACAGCCTCGCCGGCCTTGACCATTACCGCTATCCACCGACATTCGCGGTCCTGATCGCGCCACTGTGTTCCCTCGGATTCGCCTGCTTCTTCTTCTCGTGGTATGCCATCAACCTCTGTCTGTTCTTTCTCTCCCTCCGCCTCACGCGGCTCCTGTGCTTCCAAGATGGCGCGCCAGTTCCGACGCGTCTCTACTGGCTCCCGGCCCTGCTCGTCGCGGTCTTCGCGGTTGATAACCTGATCCTTGGCCAGACGAACATCCTGATCACGGCATTGCTCTACGCGGCCTTCCTCGCAGACCAGCGCGACCGCCAGTGGATCTCGGGCCTGCCCCTTGGTGCCGCTATTGCCATCAAGGCCTTTCCCGCTCCCTTGCTCATCTACTTCCTCTACCGCGTCCGTCTTCAGGCCTTCGCGGCCGCGCTTGTCTCGTGCGTGTTCTTCCTTCTCGTGCTGCCGGCTCCAGTTCGCGGCTTCGCGCGGAACTTCGATGAAGTCAAGGATTGGCCTCGACTTCGGCAACCACTCCCTCCCGGCCGTCGCGCGTCGCTGCCTGACAGAAGTGGATGCCGGCGTGGCCGCGCGCGAGGACCGTCCGCTCTACGTCAACGTCGCACACCTCACTCACTCCCAGGTCAACCTGATTGTGCTGGCGCTCTTTGCGCTCCTCGCGCTCGCCTTTCTCGCCGCCTGCGGGTGGCGGCCCCCCACCTGCCCGAGACAGCGCGCTGCCGAGTACTCCCTCACACTTCTGCTCGTGCTTCTCGTCTCCGCGCTATCGTGGACCTACTTCTTCGTCACGCTGCTGCTGCCCATCACCGTCGCGCTGCGCCTGCTGGCCGAGCCGAACGGCATCCGCCGGCTATCCCTCTGGACTCTGCGCCTTTCCCTCTGGCTCTTGGTGCTCGCTGTTCTGCTGCTCTGGCCGGCCGCGCGGCCCACTCAGTTCGTGCGAGCGGCCGGTAGTCTGTGCTGGGCGACACTCGCGCTCTTCGCAGGCATGGCTCTAGCCCGGAGAGACCTGCGTCGCAAGAACGCCCCGACGACGCCACTGACCAGCGCCTGAGTTCCTCTGGATGACCCGCGCTGCCGCAGGGCCGGCCTCCCGCTCCGTCGGAACACCTGGAATCGGTCTGCATCTCGGCCGCGTGCACTCGCAGCAGCAGCGCCAACGATATCGGCAATGAAACCGCGGGCCCTCGCGGGCCCGCGGTGCCTTCAGCTCATACGCACTGCGCCGTCTCCCGGCTACATGAGTAGCTCGAACGCCCGCGCAACGTATACGGCCATCTGATCCCGAGTCACCCACCGAGTCGGCCGATACAGGCCATCGGGATACCCAGCCAGCGCGCCGATTTCAGCCAGATACTCGACGTGCCTGTAACACCAGAACGTTGTCGGCACGTCCCCGAACGTCGCCGTATCCGGCGGCAGATAACCCTCCAGCCCTTCCTCTCCCATAGGCTCGACCACCGTGTGGGCAACGAACACCGACATCTGTGCCCGCGTGATCGCCCGGCCGGGCTGGTAGCTGCCGTCCGCATAGCCCTGGACAATGTTCCGGGCCGCGACGTACTCCACCTCATTGAACGCCCACTGACCCACGGCCACATCTGGGAAAGTCGCCTCCTCCGGCCCCGCGGGAACAGTCGGGCCGGCGAGTCCGCGCGCGAGGTAAACCGCCATCTGGTCCCGCGACACGCGCACCATCGGCCGGTAGTAGCCGTCAGGATAGCCCTTCACGATCCCCGCGGTCCAGACAGCATCCACCTCGTCAAAGCACCAGTAGCCACACGGCACATCCTCGAACACAGCGAAGCACTCGAAGTTCGCCACTACCGTCTTGTCCCAGTCCATCGTGATCGTCAAGGGATTACTGGCGGCTGTCGAGGGCCCAGTCTCATCTGGCAGGTATACGCTCCACCCGGCGAAGGCTGGCAGATCGACACCGACCAGGGCCTCGAGTGTGACCTCCGTGCCCGGCCCAAACTCGCCCTCCCAGGGCAGCGATTCCAGCTCAGTTCCATCCACCTCCACCGAGCCAGGTCCGCCGCCCCTCCTCACCTCAAGCGTGTACGTTGCCGGTATCACAAACGTGACTGTCACCACGCAGTCGCCCGCCATCGTGACTGCTATGCTATCCTCATCCCCGGTCACATCTCCGGACCAGCCCTCGAATGCCCACCCGTACTCCGGCACGGCCTCCAGCGTCACCGCGCTCCCGTACTCGAATCCCCCCGACCACGGCAGCAAACAGACCGTCTCCCCAACCCTGACCGCACCGTCGCCCGACCCTGTCAAGTCGAGCAGACAGGTCGTGCGGCTGAAGTGGGCCACCACATCCTTGGCGCCATCCACTGTGATCGTAACCGGGTTGGTGCTGCCGCTCAGGCTCCCGGAC
>JALGTG010000267.1 GCA_029821495.1 Candidatus Hebobacteria bacterium | reverse complement strand
AACGCGATGCGGTGGGGATACAACTGGGACCTGGGTCCCTTCGAGCTCTGGGACGCGATCGGGGTCAGCTACCTCGTCGACCGCCTGAAGAGGGAGGAGAGAGACGTTCCCAAGTTGGCCCAGGCGTTGCTCGATTCCGGAGAAGAGAGCTTCTATGGATTCGAGCAGCAGCCGATCTCCTTTGCCCCGAGCTCCTACAGCTTCGCACCGGTCCGACAGCGCCCTCGCGTCATGGCTCTCGCTGACCTCAAGCAGGCTGGCAAGACCGTCAAGGCCGGTCAGATGGCCTCCATTGTTGACCTGGGCCACGGGATCATCTGCCTGGAGTTTCACTCCAAAGCCAACACGATCACGTCGGAGGTCGTTCAGCTTCTGCAGACAGCTTGCAATCAAGCAGAGCAGAGCTTCCGGGGACTCGTAATCGGCAACCAGGGGGCCAACTTCTGCCTCGGTGCGGATCTGAAGGAGTTTCTGGGGTCGGCGCGGGACGGCCGGTTCGATTCCATCGACAAGATGATTGCGGAACTGCAGAACGCTCTGATGACTCTGCAACACTGCCGAGTTCCCACGGTGGCGGCCACCCACGGGAAGGTCCTGGGAGGTGGCTGCGAGTTGAGCATGCAGTCCGACCGAATCCAGGCCGCGCCAGAGACTAGTATCGGCCTCGTCGAGGTCGGCGTCGGGCTGATACCCGCGGGTGGGGGCTGCAAGGAATGGGCCGTTCGATGCCACGAGTGGACAGACGGACTCGGTAACACGCCGATGTTCCCCATGATGAGCCGCGCGTTCGAGATGATCGCCACAGCGAAGACGTCCGGCAGTGCAGACGAGGCGCGGAGGATGGGATTCCTGCGTCCGGGTGACGGGATCACCATGAACCGCGACTCCTTGATCTACAGCGCGAAGCACGTTGCCATTCGCATGTCGGAACAGGGCTATCGCCCGCCGCTCAGGCGGAACGACATTCGGGTGCTCGGCCGCGGTGGGATTGCCGAGTTCAGGGTCAGGCTCAACATGTGGAGACAGGGGGGCTTCATCTCTGAGTACGACGAGTTCCTTGGCAACAAGCTGGCCTACGTGTTGTGCGGCGGCGATGTGGCCGACAACAGCAGAGTGGGCGAGCAACACCTGCTCGACCTGGAACGCGAGGCATTCCTCTCGCTGATGGGAGAGGAAAGAACAGCTCAGCGGATCGAGCATACGCTGAAGACCGGGAAACCCCTGAAGAACTAGGTGCCGCCACACCGAGAACGATGATGACTTCTCCACTCGGGAGAGAGGAATAGGGATATGCGCGAGGCCGTCATTGTCTCTGGGGCGCGTACCGCCATTGGCAAAGCACCCCGAGGCACTCTCCGCAACACGAGACCGGACGAGCTCGCCGCCGCGACGCTTGCCGAGGTCATAAGGCGTACTCCGGGCTTGCGGCCAGAAGAAATCGATGACGTCATGCTCGGGACAGCTCTACCCGAACGCGAGCAGGGCCACAACCTGGGCCGAGTCGCCTCTCTGAGAGCAGGGCTCCCCCCCTCAGTCCCGGGAGTCACGGTGAATCGCTTCTGCTCCTCGGGCCTCCAGACAATCGCCCAAGCCGCGGAGAGAATCATGGCCGACGGTGCCGACGTGATTCTGGCCGGGGGCGTTGAATCGATGAGCATGCTCCCCTTCAATGCTTCTCTGCGGATCGTACCCAATCCGCAGATCGCCTCAGATATGCCGGACCTCTACTTGAACATGGGGTTGACGGCGGAGAACGTGGCGGAGAGATACGGTGTCTCGCGGGAAGACGCCGACGAATACGCCTACAACAGTCACGCGAAGGCCATCGCTGCAATCGACGGCGGCAGATTCAAGGATGAGATCTTCCCGGTCAAGTTGAGTGGCAAGATCGGGGATGGCAGAGGTGGGCTCGTCGCACAGAACGGCGTGTTCCAGGTGGACGAGGGGCCTCGCCGGGATACGTCACTCGAGAGGATCGCCCAGCTGAGGCCGGTTTTCAGAAAGGGCGGCACCGTGACGGCCGGCAACAGCTCGCAGACCAGTGACGGTGCAGCCGCTGCGATGGTCATGTCGCGGGAGAAGGCCGACTCGCTTGGCCTCACACCTCTCGCCATCTTCCGGGGGCACGCTGTTGTCGGGGTCCCGCCTGAGATCATGGGTATCGGTCCCGTCGAAGCGGTGCCCAGACTGCTCAAGCGAACCGGCACCAGCCTGAACGACATTGACCTGATCGAGCTAAACGAAGCGTTCGCCTGCCAGGCACTCGCCGTGATCCGGGAGCTCGACCTCCCGCAAGACAGACTCAACGTCAATGGTGGTGCTGTCGCCCTCGGGCACCCCCTCGGGTGCACCGGTGCGCGCCTGACGCTCACACTGATCCACGAGCTGCGGCGACGCGGAGGCGGGCTGGGAATGGCCACCATGTGCATCGGCGGCGGGATGGGAGCCGCCGGGCTGTTTGAGGTACCCGCGTAGCCCGCAGCCGGTTGCTGCGCTCGGCGACCCCGCTGTCCCCGTTGTGCCCCGAACGCTAGCAGCCGACCACCCACCCGCACCGGCCTCGGGGAGCGCGGTTTGCGAGCCGGTTTCGCTACATCCCCATCCCCCCCGACACCTCCAGCACGTGCCCGGTGACATAGGACGCGAGCGGAGAGGCAAGAAACAAGATCGGACCGGCGGCTTCCTTTGCCGTGCCCGCGCGGCCTAGGGGGATTAGAGGCAGCATCGTTTCACGTAGGCGGCTTGGGATGCCGAGGTCCACCTGCTCGCCATGCACCTCAATGCTCTCGCCGGCTTGCTTGTCTTGCGTTAGACGTGTATCTACGAGGCCAAAGGCGACCGCGTTGCAGCGAATGCCCAGTGCCCCCCACTCCTTGGCAATTGTCTTGGTCATCCCAACTATGCCCATCTTGGCGGTCGCATAGTTAGCCTGGCCGATGTTCCCATGCAGCCCAGAGCTCGACGACACGTTGATGATGCAGCGAGGCGTGAGGCGCGCGCCCTCGGCCTTCTCCTTCTTGGCAACCCCCCGCATGTGAGGGGCCGCGGCACGGATGAGGCGGAAGGGCGCGGTATTGTGTACGTCCAGTATGGCCTGCCACTGCTCG
>JALGTG010000266.1 GCA_029821495.1 Candidatus Hebobacteria bacterium | reverse complement strand
GCGCCGCGGAGCACCTGCAGCGCGGACTGCCAAGCCTGCCTGCGGGAGCACAGCATTCTGCCGCTCCACCCTTCGTGGGGCACGCTGGAGTTCGTGGAGAAGACGGGACCGGTGAGCTGCTGCCGGCTGGTCGAGTATGACGGCTGGTTCACAATGTTCATAGGCTCCGGGGAGATGGTGGACACTCCGCCGACGGTGCGCGGGTCCTACGGTTGGGTCAAGGTCGCCGACGTGATGGACTGGGAGCAGAAGATGGTGGAGCACGGGATCATCCACCACGGCGTGATGGTCCACGATCCGGAGGTCGCCGACGCGCTGGAGACGTTCTGCAAGTTCAACGGGATCGAGGTAGTACGGGGGGCATAGGGCCTGTCCTTGTCTGATAGCCGGGGCGAAGGGGCCCGCCTGTGGGCGGGCCCCGTTGTTTGTGTCTGAGGTGGTGTGGTAAACTCTTGGCACGCGCCAGTAGCTCAGTGGATTAGAGCACCAGACTTCGGATCTGGGTGTCGGGGGTTCGAATCCTCCCTGGCGCGCCATGCGCCCCCGGGGGGGCGCGGAGCAATCGAGCAGATCGAGAGTAGAGCAATAGAGAAGACGGCCGCTCCTGGGCTCGATTGCGGTCTATTCTCGATTCTCGACTTTCCTTGGGTGATAAGATGCCTTTCCTGTTCGAGAAGCTCGACGTATACCGCAAAGGTGTGGACTTCGCCCACGAAGTTGGCATCCTAACCGACAGCTTCAGCAGAGGGAATAGCTACCTGGCGGACCAACTGCGTCGGGCCGCGGTTTCGGTTCCTGCAAACATCGCCGAGGGCAACGGCCGTCGGCATTTGAAGGATCGCAGGCAGTTCTTCTATATCGCACGCGGATCCGCTTTCGAGTGTGTGCCATTGCTTGAGCTCTGCGCGCGCCGAAGGCTGATTACCGAGGAGCAGTACGAGGCGTTGGTCAGGCAGGTCGAGGATGTCGCCCGCATGCTTACCAGCCTCGCCGCGGGAGCTGAGAAGCGGCCCAGGGGGGCATAGAGGAATCTGGCAGTGTCACGGCCGGTTGGCAAGTGGAGGTCAGCGTCTTCTTGGCGGTGAGGAATCTTGGCACAGAGTCAGAGGCCGCCCCACAAATGCATCTTCTGCCTGAGTTCCGCCGGGCCGTTCACCTCCGCGGAGCACGTCATCCCGGAGTCCCTGGGCAACGAGGAAGTAACCCTCGCACCCGGGTGGGTGTGCGATGGGTGCAATCAGTACTTCGGTCTTGAGATCGAGTCTAAGGCACTGCACAGCTTCGACTTCGCGTTCTGGCGGTGCTCGCTGGCGGTTCGCACGAAGAAGGGGAAGATGCCTTTAGTGGAGTTCGGGGGAGGCATCCGCATGGGCGTTGACGAGAACGGCGAGCCGAGCATGTGGTTCGATCCCAAGGAGGAATACTCGCGGCGAGAGCCCGAGCGCATCTCAGCCATGAGGCCGGGTGACACTGGAGTCTTCCGCGTTCCGGCACTGAGTCGCCGCGTGCTGACGAGGTTCCTGGGGAAGATCGGGCTTGAGCTTGTCGCTATGGGCGCACGGGAGGAGAGTCCGTTCGATTCGCGCTACGATGCGCTCCGCCGGTATGTGCGCAGAGGCGATAACATCGAGAAGTGGCCGGCCGGGCACGCTTCGCTTCCTCTGGATGAAATGTGGCGTCCCGGAAAGGGACCGGGCGCCGAGGACGCAACGCTCTACTCCTATGGAGTCGCCCTCCCGCGAACGGGGTCAGACGTGATTTTCGCATTCGAATACGGACCGAACGTGTGGGCCATGTACCTTACACGGCCAGAGGTTGACGCTGCCCTCCTTGGCTGCCTGCAAAACGTGTCGCTACACTCAGTGTGACGTCGGACGGCCGCGCCCCGGTTCGTTCTGTCTTGTCTGGGGGGAGCTCCCGCGGGCGCTTCTCTCGCTGCTTCTCCTCCCGCTGGTTCGCAGTGCAGGTTGGGGCCAGCATCTGCCAGAAGAGACCCACGGCCATCGGCCGATGCCAAGCATGAGTGGACCCCAGGTAAGGGAGAGATCACGTGGCCCAGAACTCTTCGAAGATAAGTGTCGCGGACTCATCCTACGTTCATCCCTCCGCGGTGTTGGAGGGTAGCGTCAGCGTCGGGGAAGAGTGCTTCGTGGGGGCGGGGGCGATTCTGTCGGGGACGTTGGTGATTGGAGATGGGTGCTACATAGGAGAGCGCAGCGTGCTCACGGGAGACGTAGTGCTCGGCGATCACACGCTGATCCAGATAAACGTGGTCATTCGGGGCCATCACAGGATCGGCAGCTATGTCCACATCTACGACCTCGCAAACCTGGAGGGAGGCCGGCCCTACGACGAGACGGGCGACTGCTCCATCATAGGCGATTACGCGTGGATCAACCACGGCGCGACAATGCACGGATCCCAGATCGGAGAGCATGGGGTAATGGGCATCAACGCCGCGCTGGACTATCACTGCACAGTTGGCATGGGCGCCATCGTCACCAACGGCAGTAGCTGCTACATCGACACCGTCGTCCCGGACAACTGCATCGCCGAAGGCGTACCCGCGAAGGTCGTCAAGCGGAACATCACCGACGACGACCGGAGGGAACTGCTCGGGCTTCTGCCCAGAGAGTGGGCCGCGAGGGAGGCCGAGAGCATCGTGCAGCATGTTCGATCACTGAAGCGATGAATCGGGCGAGCGTCGAGTCCGGGAGGACGGAGCGATGAACTCAGAGGCCTAGTGTCTTAAGGTAGTCCCGACTGATGCGGGCGGATTCGGCGGGGTCGCCCTTTGTGGAGTCCTGCTCGGTGATGATCCACCGCGGCGCGGCCGCCAGTGCGGTATCGAGGGCGGCCTTGATATCAACGCAGCCCCGGCCCAACTCGCGGAACTCTCGCATCTGGTCGCCGCCGAGGCCGTCCTTGAAGTGGAGGCAGGGGCAGCGGTCGCGGTAGCGTGTGATGAACTCGACCGGATTCTCGCCGCCGACCTGCACCCAGTAGATGTCCGGGCAGAGCTTCACCAGGTCAGGATCGGTGTGCCCGGCGAGCACGTGGATCGGCTTGGTGCCGTCGATCTGTTTGAACTCCCAGAAGTGGTTGTGATAGCAGAGGGC
>JALGTG010000265.1 GCA_029821495.1 Candidatus Hebobacteria bacterium | reverse complement strand
GTGGAGGCGGCGCGGGGGTATTCGGAGGGAGGCGCGGACGAGATCGCGTTCCTCGACATCACCGCAACGGTGGAGAAGCGACGCACCATGTTCGGCGTGCTCGAGAAGGTGGCGGCGGTGGTGGACGTGCCGCTAACGGTCGGGGGAGGGATTGGGTCAATAGGCGACATCGAGCAGGCGCTGGAGTCGGGCGCGAGCTGTGTTTCGATATCGAGCGCGGCCTACCGAGAGCCGGAGATGGTGAAGGAGGCTGTCGCCAAGTTCGGGTCAGCGAAGGTAATGGTGGCGATCGACGCGGATGCCAATGATTCGTTCCCGTCGGGCCGCGAGGTGTACATCGACGGCGGGCGGACGGCGACGGGGAAGGACGCGGTGGAGTTTGCCGAGGAGATGAAGGCGATCGGGGTGGGGCAGATACTGCCGACCAGCAAGGCTACGGATGGGACGAAGGACGGATACGACCTGGTGCTGACGCGGGGCGTCGCGGATGCGACGGGTCTGCCGGTCATCGCGAGCGGCGGGGCGGGGAAGCTGGAGCACTTCTATGATGCGGTGGCCGAGGGGCACGCGGCGGCGGTGCTGGCGGCGTCGGTGTTTCATTTCGGGGAGTTCACGATACGGGAAGTGAAGCAGTACCTGCGCGCCCGGAAGTTGGCGGTGAGGATGTAGCTCTGGGGCAGGAGGCAAGCTCCTGCCCTACCCGGATGAACGGAGGGAAGGGACGTGCGCAAGGCACACGCGGCGGCACAGGACCTCGCTGAGATCATATCGTTCCACAACACCATTCGTTGCCGCTTCCAGCGTCCTAGTGCCCTGGCACATTTCGTGAACGAGAATACCATCGTACGTGCCGCCGCTGTGATGGAGCATCATCTCGTGGAACGCGCCAGAAGGAGGATACCGACAAAGCAGAAGAGGCACTTGCAGCTAGTACGTGACCTGCTGGGGCCCTGGACTGGCAACGGCGACTGGCCTGACGTTTGCATGCGCACGCTGTTCGTGCTTCGACATTGCGTCGTACATCTCAATGGCAGATACCGCCCACGGAGTCTCGCTCCGTCGTCTCGCTCCGATCTGCTGCCAGCGTTCCGCAGATTCTGTGCCTGTGTTCCTGGGGCGAAGGTCAGACAAGGCGAGACGCTCTGCCTCGACGCGAGAGTGGTGATGACCCCAATACTCGAAGGGTGCCGCGACTATTGGCCCCAATGATCGGGTAGGGCAGGAGCTTGTCTCCTGCCCAGTCAGTTAAACCCGTCGCAGCGGACGGGCCCGCAACCTGTTTCCCAGAAGCGGAAGCTCGACCACGGATACTCGATAGGAGTCTCAGCCAATCTCTTCCGAATGGGGTTCCCGTGAAGGTAGTTGAGCTTCTCCCGCCAGTCAGACTCAGTCCTGACAACGCGATCATAGAAGCGCGTCTGCCATATCCGTCCCCGCGTTTTCGTCGTCGCCCGACAATGCCGCGAGAACAGGCTGTGCACCGCGCGCACGACCCCGCTGATGGAGGTGTCGCCCCTTAAGGTCAGCAGCACATGGTAGTGATCGGGCATGATGACGTAGCCATGCAGAGCGATGTTCCCGAGGTCGCGCTGGGCTCGGTAGAGGGAGATCAGGAACTCGGCCAGGCCAGGACGCCTGAACAGAGGACGCCGCCTGTCCAGGCAGCACGTCAGGTAGTAGGTATGCCCTGTCAGGTCCAGTCTTGGCAGACGTCGGTGCAACACAAAACGAAACTTCAAGGGCAGGAGGCAAGCTCCTGCCCCACCCGTCTTCACGGTCCGGCAGGTGAAGGAGTACATGCGGGAGCGGGGGGTGAGTGTGAGGGTGTAGCTCTGAGCAGAACGCAGGGGTCTGCCCTACGCGATCTTCAGCTTCTCGACGAGCAAGGGTGCCAGTCGCTTTAGCTTGGCGCCTATGATGCTGAAGAAGCCGGGATCACCGCACAGAGAGCGCGTAGGCCACCATTCAGTATCGAAGTCGGTTCTCGTGCAAGCATCGCATGCGTGCTGGTCTGGGCATCCCTGGCAGTTGTCGGTCTCGAAGAGATGGGCTCTGAGCGTTGCGGGGGTCAGGCTGCTGCGGTCGTCGAGTCCGCGCCGGCGGCCGGCCGCATGCGCGTAGAGGTCTCGTATCTTCATGATCGGACGTAGCTTGCTAAGTTCAGACGGCAGTTCCGCGAGGGTACCACAGAGATAGGCAGCCTTCTCCAAGGCGGGAATCAAACGTATGCCACAATCTTGCCTTGCATCCTCGACCTCGTGGATGCAGTCCCAGCACAATGCCTCAAAGGCGAAGATGCTGAACAGTATGAGCGCTGTGTCGTTGGCTCGGTGGCCCGGTTTCGCGTCGTCTTCTGGCAGCCTCTCGAGCAACGGCCAGATTGCGTCGTTGATCTTAGAGAAGGAAGCTCTCGTTCTCTCGTACCGTTCGAGCTTAGTCACCTGCGACCCCCTCTCGTAAGTAGGGTTGGCCAGGATGCGTGTCCCGCCCCGGGGTGCGTCCCCTACAGCTCTTCCCGCAACTTCTTCGTCAGGGCAGGCAGGATCTCGAACAGGTCGCCGATGATGCCGTAGGTGGCGGCGTTGAAGATGGGGGCGGAGGGGTCCTTGTTGATGGCGATGATGACGTCGGAGCTGGCCATGCCTGCCATGTGCTGCACGGCGCCGGAGATGCCGCAGGCGATGTAGAGCTTGGGCTGCACGGTGCGGCCGGTCTGGCCGACCTGGTGGTAGGCGGGTATCCATCCGGCGTCCACCGCGGCGCGGGAGGCGCCGACTGCGCCGCCGAGCGCCTCGGCGAGATCGCGGATGAGGGCGAAGTTCTCCGGCTTTCCGAGACCGCGGCCGCCGGAGACGATGATCTCCGCGTCTTGCAGGTTGACCTGCCCGTCGGTCTCTTGCTGTGTGACCTGGGGCGGACCGTGGCCATCTGGGGCCGCGCTTCGCGGCAGATGATGGTGGCCATCAGGTTGCCGCCGAAGGCGGGACGGGTCTGAACGAGGAGACGGTCGTTCTCGTCGATGTCCAGGCCGGTGCAGTCGGCCGTCAGCCCGGCTGAGAGACGGGCGGCGACTCGGGGGGCGAGGTCGCGGCCCTGCGGGGTGGCGGAGATGAGCACGATCTCGGGCTTGTGCTGGTTTATCATCCCGGCGAGCACATCAGTGTAGGGGCTGGTGCGGTAGTGCGCGAGCACGGGGTCTTGTGCCAGGTAGACCTTGTCCGCTCCATGTGTGAGGAGCCTTTGCGTGAGGCCGGCTACGTCGTCGCCGAGGAGGACGGCGGCGAGGTGGACGTCCAGCTTGTGAGCGAGGCGGCGGCCCTCGCCGAGCAGCTCATAGGTGCCGCGGCGGAGGTCTCCATGGAGGTGCTCGGAGGTGCTCGGCCAGCACCCAGAGGCCGCGGTACTGGGCGACGTCGACATCGCGAGTGAAGGCCGCCTCGAGCAGGATCGCGTCGAACTTGCAGGAGGAGGCGCAGGCCCCGCACTGCGTGCAGTTATCGTTGAACTGCGCCTTTCCCTCGACCATGTCTATGGCACCGTAGGGGCAAGCGCGGAGGCAGAGCTTGCAGCCGGTGCAGTTTTCGGGTATCAGGCGAACTGCCATCTGCTGTCTCTCCGAAGATGCCGGGGCAGGAGGCAAGTGGCTAAGCTTCGGGGACCGCCACCCCGGCCGCCTCCGGCGGCCTAGGGGCTCCTGCCCAACGGGAGGGGCCGGTGCAGTTTTCTGTTATGAGGCGAACGGGCATGCGATGCTTCTCCGGAAGGAGGTGGTCGATCTGTTTCAGGACTGAGGTCCCGAAACGCCGCACACGCTGGTGCCCTACGTGCTGGTTGCCAGGTTCATCTGCTTGATTGCGTCTGCGATCTCTGCGACGACTTCATCCACTGTGCCCTGGAGAACTTTGCCGCCGCTCTTGCGCTCCGGGGGCCAGACCTCGATCACCTGCGTGGGAGAGCCGTCGAAGCCGGTCTGTGTGGGGTCGGCCTGGAGGTCCTGGAGGGACCACTTGGCGATCTCGGCGCGCCGGGCCTTCAGTACGTTCCGCATGCTGGGG
>JALGTG010000064.1 GCA_029821495.1 Candidatus Hebobacteria bacterium | reverse complement strand
CATATGCTAGTTGTAGTACGCTTGGCCGCGCTCTCGCCGGAAGCCAATCGAATCGATGATGTCACCGATATCAGAACAGGATGCATCCGCTTCAGGCAGGCTATCGGCATTGTTGTGGTATAGACTGGGTCCCAGAGTGAGGTGTAGTTTGTCCAGCCCCCTCCCAGTGATCGCGCTGACCCGGTATACGTCTGAGTCAACCTTCGTGAACTCGAGGACTCGTCCGAGTTCCGCCAGAGAGGGCTCTATGAAGGCCGAGGCCAGCCATTCGCGGAACCCCCGCTGCTTCTTTGACTGGTAGCGCACCTGCACACTACCAGTCTCATTGTCTAGACGACGAAGCGTAGCACTGACTTCGTTCGATCCGAACAGCAGTCTGATCTCTCTTGCTTCGCCCTTGGCCGGCGCGTCGAACCAGTCCTCGAAGTCTCGACGGACAGCGACGCCCTGAGTCAGGGTCGACCTGCCCACCAGGTGTTTGAACGTCGTCGTGTCCGTCATGCTGCTCTCCGGCAGGGCTACACCAAGACGTTGGTGTTAGGCAAAAGGAGATCCTTCTCCCCATGCCGCTCTCTTACCTCAGTGACCCAGGGCACCAGTTCGATGTAGTCAACGAACTCTGGCTCGAGCTGCGGCACTGCACAGAACCTACACCTTCGAACGCAACCTCTGGTGGCGTACCCTATGTAGGCGTCTGTGTGGGCATAGCTGTATTCGACCTGATCCAGGATCGAGTAGTCCGGCGGCATCCGGTCAACCACCAGGTCGGAGTCGGCGTCAAGCATGCCCGGCCGGTCCAGACAGCCAACTACGGGATAGACCCCGGTCTCTGCGTAGAGCTTGTCCCGCAGGATGCTAGCGGCGATCCCTCCCACGACCACTTTGCTCGACAGCCCAAACAGGTTGTCCTTGTAGAATCTCACCGTTCTGACAGTCTTCTGCCAGTCGTAGGAGAAGAGAGTCGTTATGTAGATGGCGTCCCAGAACTTCCCGGCTGCCTCTCCAGAGCATCCACGGACGAAGCGCACCTCGTCCCCCAGTTCCCTGTGGTATGAGGCGAGCTTCATGAGACCCAGGGGAGGGTACTTACTGCGGTAATCCGGCTCGACAAGTAGTACCTTGCGGTTTGCCATCGCTTCCAGGAGACCCCTCAGTTGTGGAGGCATCGGCACGCTGGATACTCAGTCGGCCCTCCCAGGGCCGACTGGCATAGGCCGATGATCTCTTCTCTCACGCCGGCGGGCATTCCTGCTTGCTAGTGATGCCTTTCATGGTACTGGCGATCTCGTCGCACTGCAGACAGTAGACCCGGGCGTCCAACCCGTGTACTCCCATCTGAGCAGCTTCGATTGAGATGGGCGCTGGGTGTCCATACGGCTTGCGCCGTCCCCTCGGATCACAGTAGTACTCCCAGAGGCCACTCGTCTCTACCTTGTGATCGCACTGGTCACATCGGTACTCGTAGCCCGTCCCCATGTGAACACTCCCCATGACTCCCCTTCACCGGATGTCAGGCGCTCTCCTTGAGGCTGAGGTGCCTATCCAAAAAAGCGCACACAGCCGAAAAAAGTCGGGAACGCCATGTCTCAAAACAGTCGAAAAACGACATTGTATATATAGATGGGAGACACAACTGAGCGCACTCGGCCCTGTCCAGCGGCAACGCCCCTCTGGCGTACCTCGCAGAAGATGCCCAGAGCCGAGAGCAGAGGCCCATAGAAGAAGCTACATTCGCCCAGAAGGGAGCAATCCATGATGCCAGTCGCAGAACTCCTCCGCCAGACTCCTCGTCCCATTTACGAGCCGCTACTTGATCCGGCCTTCATTGCCTCTTTGGAGACACTGGACTTGCCACCGGAGGGACCAGACCCCTGGACCGACGACCCCCTGTGGGAATCGTTCGACGAGTACTTCCCTCCTGAGCAGGACTTTGGGCGCTGGGATGCCGGGCGTATGCCGGTCACCATTGGCAAGAGGTGGGAGCCTCATTCTGTTAGGGCCTACTCGCAGTTCCGTCCAGTCTTCCACGCCGTTGAGAAGCTGCTTGGAGAGCGGCTCTTTAGAAGGCAGAACCGGAAGCACCGGCCGAAGCTACGCCACCAACTGCGCCAAACGATCATCAACTACTACCTGGCGGCGATTGCCGACCAGGGGGTCACGTACTACCGGAGCCCCGTGGGATACGAGCCAGGCACACGACAGCACGCCATTCACCTCACGTTCCGCCGCACCTTGCGCACTATGAATGCCCTTCGAGAGTCCGGTCTCACCTGCGAGTCACAGACAGGCAAGAAGGGTAGGTGGGCGACCACCGATGTTCTCACGCCCCTCGGCAGGGACCTCCTGTTCGGCAACCTCCCGCCCACTCAGCTGGCATCCCTCAGGGAGAAGCCTGTACTCGACGTGATCCAGGTCAGGAGCATCCGCCAGCCCGGGCTGAGGCGACGGTATTACCCCGCCCCGCGTCAAGTGAAGGCAGTACGAGAGATGCGCAGGCAGATAGAGGAGACGAACAAGCACAACTCACGCTACCGCATCCTCCTCCGCCTCCGGCTGAGAGAACTCGCAGACCTCTCAGAACTCCGGCTATTGCAGCTCGCCCAGAACATAGACGACTTCATACCCGCACTGTACCGCCACAGAGCACAACACCCGGACACGGAACCTGGCCTCCCGGTACTGCTGGGTACCCAGGTCCCTAGACTAGACCTCCCCCAAGCCCTGTCATGCTCCATATTGAGTAACGGTCCGGAACCCCAACCCGCTCCACGAGGGCTGCCTGAGCCGCTAGAGTGGCTCAGGGGCCGATGGGCAGACGAGGCAGAGGTGTCGATTGTCATCAACCCCACCGTGTACCGAGTCTTCCTCCTCGAGAAGGATGATGACCTCCGTCGCCCGGACAACTGCTTATGCGGCCGCTTCGTTGGAGAGTTCCAGCTGCTGCCCGAGGAGTGGCGGGAGCGACTTGTCTACCAGGACGGCGATCAGATCATCCCTCTCCACGAGCGAGACGTGACTGCCATGTTCATCGGTCTGGCATACAACCTCGAAGGTCTCCCGACGCCCCAGGACCCCTATGGCCTTGACGGCGACTACTCCCCGGAGGCGCTCAGCATTCTGGGCCTGACCTCCAAGGACGTCGTCAAGTTCCCGGCCCTCATCTGGCTAGGTGCGAGGTCGATGCGTCAGGGGAGCCACGCAGTGCGGGAGTACCTGGAGGAGAAGTGTCCCCAGCTTGACGTCGGCCGAGTGCGTGAGGCAATCCGTCGGAAGCACGAGGCCATTTCACACCGGTTCGGCCGCAATTATGGCATCTCGCTCATGAGAACGGAGAGTGACATCGCCAACGAGGTAATGCGACGCCATGTGGACATGGGCTGGCCCGGGCCAATCCTGTGCGTCCACGATAGCTACCTCGCTGCGGATCGACTGCGCCTCGACGATCAGGTGAGATCGTGCTATCGGGAGGTGCTAGGGGGCGACTTTGAGTGTGAGCTCCACTAGGATAGATGACGACCCGGCACGGCGTATGTTAGGGCATTGCAGTCCCATCGGCCAGGCGATGAAGCTCCGACAGAGGGGGCTCTGGATTGAGACGGAGGTCTCCTGGATGTGGACATCACGACTTCGTGGCACCCACGTATGATATAGGGTGTCGCTCTAGGACACCGGGACAGTGCACAGGGGCCGAACGGCAGCCGAGCACGGGCACTCCAGCGGTGGAGTACCGCCCATATACCCAGGGGTCCGTCTCAGGCCGGAACCTGAATCCGTTCTGCTCTCAGGCCTCTCTGGATGACTTCCAGACTGCTCCACGCTCGCTGGAGTGGCTATCTCACGAGCGCTCTCAGTGTCGCTGAGACACAGCTCTGGACAACTGAATGGGCATCCACCTTACCAAAGCACCGTGCCCTGGAATTCGGCCCGCAAACACAGGCGCCGGATGCGTGGAGTAACCCAGATCGGCACGTCGGACCGCTCACAGCTTCGGCGTAGCCCCCCTACACGAGACTGCGTCGTCCGGGCGTGCTACTGCATGCGCCGCCTTCCTCGTACTGTGCCCACGGAGGCCTGGAACCTGTCTCCCGGGGAGCAGACTCGGTGGCGAGCGATCACGTCAATCTCCGCCAGCTCGGCATACCGCCTTGTCATCTCAAGGGACGAGTGACCCAGCAGTCGCTGGAGGCTGAACACGTCGCCACCGTTCCGCAGATACATGACGGCGCAGGTGTGCCGGAAGGTGTGTGGCGAGCATCGAAGCCCGGTGATTCCCGATCTCTTGCCGTGTTCACTGACCAGACGATGGGCCTCGACCCGGTTGAGTGTATCCCCGTAACAGGTGACGAACACTGCATTCTGGTCGGGCAGGTCGCCTCTCCGGGCCAGGTACGACCGGAGCACCTGTCGACATGTCTCACCGAACGGCACTCGCCTCTCCTTGCTGCCCTTGCCCATGATCCTCAGCGTCCGGTTCTCCCAGCAGATGTCATCCAGTTGGAGCCTGCAGAGCTCCGACACTCGCAGTCCACAGTCGAGCAGAAGCAACAGCATTGCCTGCAGCCTACGCCCTGTGAACCCGGACCCGCAAGCGGACAACACCAACTTGATCTGTTCAGGAGAGAAGGTCTCTATCACCCGCCTCGGGACCCGGACCTTCTCCACCCTATCCATTGGGTCCCTGGGGATGGCCTCCTCTTTGGCGAGGAAACGGAAGAAGGCCCGCAGTGCTCTGTACGTGTGGTCTGCGGTCGCAACGCTGACACGCTCCTTCTCGGCGGCGATGAAGCCCCGAAGCATATCGGCCGTTACGCCATCGGGCTCGACCTGATGCCCCTGATCCGCAAGGTGCTGAACGAACCGCCTCAGTCGGGTGCGGTAGAACCGGAGAGTGCTCTGCGAGAGGTTGCGGGCCTCACCACGGCTGATGAACCCCTGCACTGCCTCCTCGAGCCCGATGAGTGGATGCTGAATGCGACGGAGATCCTGCTTCTTGCCTGGCATCGCCAGCCTCCAACGAGGTACTCGGCTGACGAATCGTGGTCGGGAGCAGTGCACTACCGGAGAGAAGTCTTGTAGGGTAGTGACCTACTCCAACACCCCATGCAACTTCTGGCAAATGCCCCAGAATGCCCCTAGAAGGCTCTCAGGCGTGGCGGAGGGGGCGGGATTCGAACCCGCGGAGGGGGCGGGATTCGAACCCGCGAGGGAGTGATTAGCCCCCTACGCGATTTCCAGTCGCGCTCCTTAGGCCAACTCGGACACCCCTCCGCGCGAGTGCCTACACCCCACCGCGACGAGTATATCCCGCCCGCTTCCCACCCGTCAAGCCGCCGCCCTATGCCCCCGGATCATGCCCCGGTAGATCTCCTCTATCTTCGACACCATCTGCTCGAAGTCGAACGAACTCTGCGCCCGCAGCCTCCCCGCCGCACCCATCTGAGAACAGTACACCCGTCTCCCCATCCACCACCACCTCCGGCGTGCCACCCACCCGGCACGCCACCACCGGCTTCGCCAGCGCCATCGCCTCCAGCGCGGACAGCGAGAGTCCCTCCTGGATCGACGGCAGCACGCAGACATCCGCCGCTTGCAGAAACGGCAGCACATCCCGCTGAAACCCCGCGAAGATAACGCGCTCCGACAGCGCCAGCCTCTCCGCCTCCCGCCTCAGCGCCGGCAGCAGCGCGCCCGCGCCCACCACCAGCAGCCGAACATCCGCCCACCGCGCGCCCCGCGTCAGCTTCGCCAGCGCCTCCAGCAGATCTCGGTGCCCCTTCTTCGGCGTCAGCCGTCCCACCGTGATCAGCACCGGCGCTCCCGCCGCGATCCCCCACCTGTCTCTGACCGCTCGGCTCTCGTCCGGATGCGACATCGCCCTCAAATCCACCCCGTTGTGGACCACCGTGATGCGGTCGCCGCCCATTCCCTGGGCAACGAGGTGCTGCTTCACAGCGTTCGACACCGCGATGATCGCGTGCGCCCAGTTGAAGCACGTCCGCGTGTTCAGCCCGTGCACGGTGGCGACGGATGGGATCCCCCGCACGCGAGCCGCCATGCTGCCCAGCAGGCTCGCCGTGGATAGGTGCGTGTGTATCACCTGGGCGCCATCCTCACGCAGCCACCCGACGAGCCGCGCCAGTGTCACCGGATCCAGCTTCCCCACTGTCCGCGGCGTGCGCACTGTCAGCCCCCGCGCCACCAGCTCCCCGACCAGCGGCCGCCCCCGAGGGCAGATCACCGTCACCTGATGTCCCCGCGCCCGGAGCCTCTCCGACAGCGCCGCCACATGCACTTCCGCGCCCCCGATCTGCGACGGAGTTATGTACTGCGCAATTCGCAGCCGCTCCATCACTGCCCCGCCCGCCGCGCCCGCCACAGCTTATACGCGAACCGCGCCGTGACGTTGTAGCGCCGAATATTGATCCGCGGCAGGGCCAGCGGATCGTCCGTCCGCCGCGCCGCCGCCCTGCGCGTCGTGCAGGCCGCCTCGTACCCCGCCTCCGCCACCAGCTCGCGCACCCCCGCGTCCCAGTCCCCATACGGATACGCAAACGCGCGGCACGGCGCCCCCACCAGCTCCTCCATCCGCTTCCTCGACTCCCCGATCTCCCGCCGCGCCGCCCCCGCGGACAGACTCGTCAATCGCGGGTGCCCCACCGTGTGCGACCCGAACTCAACCCCCCTCTCCCCCATCTCGCGTATCTGGCCCACCTCGAGCATCGGCTCCGCCGCATCCCCCACCGCCTGCTCCCACGTGTTCGTCCCGCCCACCGACCCCGCGACCACAAACACCATCCCCCCGAAGCCGAACTCCACCAGCGCCGGGAACGCCTCCTCGTACAGGCACCGGTAGCCATCGTCGAAGGTGATGACCACCGGCAGAGGTGGCGAGTCCCGCTCCTGCCGCGCCACCTCCAGCAGCGAAATGCCCTGGTAGCCGTGATCTCTCAGGTACGCCAGATGTCGGCGAAACAGCCCCGGCGACACATACTGCCCGCGCACCCGCGCCCCCCGCGGCGGCCGCCCGATCTTGTGATACAGAAGAATGGGAATCGTCTGCTCTGCGCTCATCAGGCGCGGGCCTCTTCTCCCCGGCGCGGGGGCGCTCCTCCCGATCGCAGCGCGCATTTCATGACCCTCACTGGCCTGGCTGTCCGCTGGAGAAGCTGGCATGAAATGCGCCTGCTTGCACCTGCCGGCTTGTGCTGCTGTTTCATAACCTCAGATGGACGTTATGGAACAGCTTCCACAAAAGGGGAGCGCCCGCCAATGGCGGGCGCTCCCACTCCAGGCGCCGGTGACTGGTCGGTCACTCAGCGCGGATACTCAGTTCCTGTCCGTTACGGAACGGTGAACCCGAGCGTCAGCTGATCGACGTAGAACTGATCGGCGCTGCCGCCGCAGAACACCACCGACACCTCGCTGTTACCCGAGATGTAGTCGGTCATGTTCGTCGCAGTCCACACGTAGGTCTGGTCACCAGCGAGAGCGGCCGGCGGGGCGGGGGAGACCGACCCTGGCACGTTCGGGTGGCCTGCGAAGCCCGCACCGCTCGGAGTATCGCCACCGCCCTGGATGTCGTCATCGGACGGCAGGAGAGGGTTCATGGATCCGACAGGCGGTCCGGTGTCCCAGTACTGCGGCATCCAGGCGCTGTTAGCGGTGATGTACGCCCAGTTGGTCACCCGGAGGCCCCAGCCGTACGGATAGGCGGCGGCCCAGCCGCTCCACGTTGGGTGGGCCAGGAACGACGCATCGGCGGTGCCCCAGGAGCCGCAGCAGCTGCCAGCGCCGCCACAGCAGTGGATGTTCGCACCCATGTCGTCCACGATGTGGTAGTCAACCGTCACCACCATGTCCGTCGCGCCGGCCGGGATAGTGACGCCCGTCCACGTGAACACGAGGCCGTCACCGTCGCACCACGGCGGGGTGCCGGTCTGCGTCTGCGTGACGAAGTAGACGTCATCCTGGTCCGTCAGGAAGGCCAGGTTCCCGGACAGCAGCGCCTGGTCGAGCATGGTCCAGCCGCCGTACTCCGTAGTGGCGTCCAGCCTCCTGCATCGTCCCGGTGCCGTCTTCGGCCGAAACGACGAGCAGGTAGTCCCCTTCACTCAGTCCAGCGATGGTCGTATCGTCCGCAATAGTCAGGTACGGATTGGCGGTCGTCGCGGCAGCCTTAGCCGCTGCCACCTGGGCCGGACTCACGAAGAAGTACCGCGTATCCACCACCACGGTGGGGGCGGCGGCATCCCGGTACTCGAAGATAACCTCCCACGCTCCGTCGGACGCCGCGTCTGCACACAGCAGGTTGGCGTCGAACACGACGTACGCGTAGGTTGCGTTCTCGGCCACGGTCGTCCAGCCATCGTAGGCCACTGCACCGGGGATGTTCACGCCGTCGGATAGACCGGCCAGCGTCGCATCGGTCGTAGACGGCCCGCCGAGCACCATCAACCCGCAGGTCGGCGCTATGAACGCCCGCTGCATGTACACGGCCATCTGAGCACGGTCGACCGTCCGGGTCGGCTTGTACGTGTTGTCGTTGTAACCTGCAACCACGCCATTCTCGACACAGGATCCGATCGCGTCATAGGCCCAGAAGCCGACCGGAATGTCGAGGAACAGGTCCACCGGCGGATCCGCCGGGGTGAAGCTCAGGGTGCAGGCCCGATCGACGTACACGGCCATCTGAGCGCGCGTGACCACGTACTCCGGATGGTAGTTGCCATCGGTGTAGCCGAGCACGATGCCAGCATCAACCAGAGTCTCGATGTAGTCGAATGCCCAGAATGTGTCCGGCACGTCCGGGAACGTCGCCGCTGTCACTGTGACCAGCGGCAACTCCGCCCCTCGCACAATGAACACGGACATCGCGGCGCGGTCCACGGGGTTGGTCGGCCCGTAGTGCCCGTCCGGATACCCTAGCACGATGGGTGGTAGGCGACCGGCACAGGCGTCAATGTAGGCCCGAGCCCAACCGCCGGGGCTGCCCGGCAGCGCATCGGGGAACCGCGAGACCTCAACGGCCGCCGCCGCCAAGCCGCTCTGCATCAGGGCCCCGCTGTCCGCCATTATCCAGTTGCAGTCCATGGCATCGGACACCAGCGGAGGAGCGACGAGAGCCAGGTCAAACGCGTATGTCTCGCCCGTCCCGACCGTCACGCCCGCGATCATCGCTACGGTCTGGTCCCATCGGTCCACCGGGATACAGGTCGGCGTGACCCCCTCGACGGACCTCAGGTCGTATGTTACATCCCATGTCGCGGCGCCAGTGTTCTGGGCGGTAACGGAACCGGAGTAGCTCCGGCCCCACGCCATGCCGCTCGGGATATCCTGGGCGCTCGCGGACCAGGTCTGTGCAAAGACCGCGCCGGACGCCAGGGTGACGCACAGCGCTACCAGCGCTGCCGTCAGTACGTACTTCATCTTCGACATGCCTCGCCTCCTTGACAGGGTGAAACGTCAATACAAAACGAGAGTCTCGATTCTTCGGTAAGCCGCGCCGCGTCCCAGAGGCGAAGGTAACGCGGCCGGTGCAGCAATCCTGCAGTTCCTACTCTACCACCTCCTCTCGCTCTCGCGCGTGCCGCGCAAGCAACGTTGCCGCTCCGCGCTGGTCATCCCAGCGGGTCGGGCCTGGCCCGACGGACCGTGCAGCCCTCGCAGCCGTGAATATTGACAACCGATAACGGATAACGAGATCCGATCCACAACTCTTCACGGCCGCCGATCTCGTCGGTCTCCTGCCAGGTTAGCCACCCGTCAGGCAGACCTTCTGCGCGCCCCCTACCTCGGAGGAACAGCACTCATTGCTGAGCGAGGTGCGTCTCTTGCAGTGATTGCTTCCCACCGACACCGACGCGCCACAACCGGTCCTCGTACGATACCGAAGAGCAACAGCCGTGGCACCCGCCGGCAGCCTACTGGCTTACCTCCATGGGGTACGCCTCATTCCGTGCCTCGAAGTCTAGCACACCGCCCTGTCCGCGTCAAGACCTCTGCCTTACCCCGCTGGGCTCCGCCCCAGCCCCGGCCGGCGCGCCCTCCCCTCAGCTCTCGGCAGCCATCCCCGGCCCCTGGCGGGCCCATGTTGCGTCCTGCCAGCGTTCGGCCGCGGCAGGTTGCCGGACGCACCCATCGAACCAGATTAGGGAGTGGCTTCCGCTGTGGGCGGCAGTCACTCTTATCCACACAGCCTACGGAGCACGGACGGCGTGAAGGCCCTCTCATCCATGAAACGCGTCTGGCGTCACGGCGGCGCCGTATCCACCGGTGTCGCCATCGGCCTGGTGCTGCTGCTCGTGACCTGGCTGGCCTACATCGACGGCGGGAGCCGGAGCAGCTACGTCCACTTCTACTACATCCCCATCGTCGCCGCAAGCTACGTCCTGGGCGACCTCGGCGGCATCGTCACTGCCTTCGCCGCCGCCCTCCTCGCTGCTCTCCTCCCCACCTTCTTGGGCACCCGTGAGCCCCCCCAGGATATGATCGTCCGCGGCCTGCTCTTCTACTTCATCGGCCTCATGACCTCACGCCTCTTCAGCAAGCTCCGCGAGCGCCGCGAAGACGCCTCCAGCCTGCTCGAGGTCTCCCGCTCGGTCAACGCCTCCATCCGCCTCGCCGAGGTCCTCCGGACCATCACCCAGACCGCAGTCAACATCACCGCCGCCAAAGCATCCTCCATCCGACTCCTCACCCCAGACCGCCGCGAACTCACACCCGCCGCCAGCTACGGCCTCAGCCTCGACTACCTCGCAAAGGGACCCTCCCTGCTCGCCGAAAGCTCGCTCGACAGAGACGTCATCGCCGGCCACGCCGTCGCTGTACTCGACATCACGCGGGACTCCCGCTTCCGCTACCGCGACGAGGCCCGCGCCGAGGGACTGGTCTCCCTCTACTGCCTCCCCCTGCGCCGCGGCGAGGAGACTTTCGGCGTGCTCCGTGTCTACGCGGGGACCCAACATCAGTGGTCGCGGCGCGAGCGCAGACTCCTCCAAGCCTTCGCCGAGCAGGCATCCGTCGCAATCCACAACGCCCGCCTCCACGAGCACCTCCGCCGCAGCTACTGGGAGACCGTCAGCGCTCTCGCCCGCGCAATCGAAGCCAAGGACCCCCACACGCTCGGCCACTCTGAACGCGTCACCGACTACGCCCTGCAGCTCGGCAGGTCGCTCGACCTCACCGCAGAGCAGCTCGAAACCCTCCGCTTCGCCGCTACCCTGCACGATGTGGGCAAGATCGGCCTGACCGAGGCCTCCCTCTCCCGATCCGGGCACCTCGACATGACCGACGAGGTAGTCCTGCGCATGCACCCCCTCATCGGCATCTCCATCCTTCAGCCCGTGGAGTTCCTGGCGCCCGCTCTCGACGCCGTGCACTACCACCACGAACGCTGGGACGGAAAGGGCTATCCTCAGGGCTTGGCCGGAGAAGACATCCCCCTCTTCGCACGCATCTTGGCCGTCGCCAGCGTCTACGACAACCTCCGCACCGCCGCCCCCGGCCACCTCGGCATGTCCGCTCAGGAGGCCGCCCGCGCCCTCAAGCGGGCGGCGGGCAGGGAGCTGGACCCCGAGCTGACCGCGGTCTTCCTGCAAGCCCTGCAGAGCGAGGCGAGCGGATCCGCGGCAGGCCCCCACCCCTAGACCAGTCCTCCGGCCGAGCACTCAGTCCGAATCCCCGCCTTTCGGAGAGCCGCTCCCGGCCGTCTCTTTCTTCGGCTCTGCCCCCTCCTTCTTCGGCTCCCCGCCTTCTTTCTTCTCCGGCTTGCGATAATCCGTAACGTGGAACCCCGACCCCTTGAAGATGATCCCCACCGGCCGAAAGACTTTCTTCACTCGGCCCCGGCACTTCGGACAGCGCCGCGGCTGCCGCGCGCTGACCTTCCGGTACTGCTCGAAGTGATGTCCACACTCAACACAAGCGTATTCATAGATAGGCATAGCAGTATCACCTTGCGCGTGCGGCCCGCCCGAGGCGCCGCGTCGCACAATCCCGGCTACAACTCCTTCACTGTCAGTCCATCCCGCGCAATACGGAACGGCATCACCTGCGCCCCAACGCCCTCCAAGGCCGCTTCAACTGCCTCCCGCTTCCCCGCTCCCACGA
The DNA here is from genome assembly GCA_029821495.1 of Candidatus Hebobacteria bacterium. Classification (GTDB taxonomy): domain Bacteria; phylum Armatimonadota; class Hebobacteria; order Hebobacterales; family Hebobacteraceae; genus JALGTG01. Next base: position 8,292 of record JALGTG010000064.1, on the reverse strand, counting down.
AGCTGATCATGCACCCCCCGCCCCCAGCCCCGCATATCTTAGATGCCAGCGCCCCCGCCTCCGCCGCCGCCTCCACCATGCGGTCAATCGCCGGCGTCGTCACTCCCGCCGCCAGCCGCTTGCGCGACTCCCACTCCTGCCCCAGCAGGCGCGCGAACCCATTCAGATCGAATGCCGCCAGCGCCTCCCGCATTTCCTCTGCGGTCCTCTGGATCGTCCTCATGCTCTCCCGGGAGCCCGTCTCGTCATCGATGAACCTCTTCATCATGTTCCAGTTGTTCGTTCCCGAGAAGTGCGTATCGCCCGTAAAGGTCAGGACAATCCGATCCTCGAACGCACGCAGCTTGTCCTCCTCCGTGATCAGCGGCTCCCTCTCCCAGCCCGTCACATCGAAGTGGAAGGCGTTCACCCCGCCATACAGCGCCGCCAGGTAGTCCTGCTTGCCTGTCGGTATGGCAATCACCTGAGCCTCCACATTCGCACCATACTCGACGAACATCCGCGGGTCCCGATTCGCGGCGTTGATCCGGTCCAGCGCCCCCGACAGAGCGATGAGCAGGGATGACGACGCCCCCAGCCCCGATCCATGCGGAGGCGCGTTATCCGTGATCACGTCCACGCCCGTATCCGGCCGGTAGAACCGCACCACCCGCGCCACCAGGCTCAGTTCCCTGTCCACCGGCAGCTCATCGATTGCCCGCGCCGTTAGCTCGGTGTCGGTGTCCACTGACCGCAGGCGGATCTCGGAATCGTTTCTGGTCTCGATCCTGACCTTGCTGTACAGGTCGATCGCCGCGTTGTTCGTCACGCCCCCGTCCAGGAACAGATACAGCGGGTACAGGTCGAGCGTGCCGCCGGACAGGTCAATCCGGCTCGGGGTGGTGGCCTCCACGATCATGCCCCATCTCCTGTACAAAAGGGCTGCGCGCCCGCCGGAGGCGGACGCTCACATGCAGTATATCCGACACACTGGCTCCCCGTCAACCCCGGAGCCGTCCTGGGGGCTTGCCAGGCGTGCCTGCCCCGTACTAAGATAGAGATGCAGGCGCGTATCCCAGCCGCCGCGGGAGCGCGCTGGCCGTATCGTGCCTTCTGGAGGTCAATCGTGACTGAGCAGTCTACCTGGCGCAACAAAGTCGGCCTCGCCGAGATGCTCAAGGGCGGGGTCATAATGGACGTCACCACCGCCGAGCAGGCCAAGATCGCCGAGGAGGCGGGCGCGGCCGCCGTGATGGCCCTCGAACGCGTCCCGGCCGACATCCGCGCCGAGGGCGGCGTCGCTCGCATGGCCGACCCGGCCAAGATCAGAGAGATCATCGCCGCCGTCACCATTCCAGTGATGGCCAAGTGCCGCATCGGCCACTTCGCCGAGGCCCAGGTGCTGGAGTCCCTAGGGGTCGACTTCGTTGATGAGAGCGAGGTCCTCACCCCGGCGGATGAGCAGTTCCATGTTGACAAGCACCAGTTCAAGGTGCCGTTCGTCTGCGGCTGCCGCAACCTGGGAGAGGCCCTCCGGCGCATCGGCGAGGGCGCGGCGATGATCCGCACCAAGGGCGAGGCCGGCAGCGGCAACATCGTCGAGGCCGTCCGCCACATGCGGGCCGTTCAGTCCGACATCCGCCGCCTCACCACCCTCCGCTCGGACGAGTTGATGGCCGCCGCGAAGGACCTCGGCGCGCCCCACTCACTTGTCTGCGATGTCGCCCGCAACGGCAAGCTGCCCGTGCCCAACTTCGCCGCCGGCGGCATCGCCACACCCGCCGACGCCTCCCTCGTCATGCAGCTCGGCGCCGAAGCCGTCTTCGTCGGGTCTGGCGTCTTCAAGTCGGATGACCCGGCGGCCCGCGCCAGTGCCATCGTCGATGCCACCACCTACTACGACAAGCCCGAAGTGGTAGCTCGCGTCTCGGAAGGCATCGGCGAGCCCATGCCAGGCATCGACGTCGCCAAGCTGGATGAGAAAGAGCTGCTGCAGACGCGCGGGTGGTGACGCCGCATGGCCTGGTCGCTATGCCGCCGTCTGTTCGAACGTCCCGCGAGGCCGACCTGTGGCTTGTCGGGCCGCGGCGCGCAGCCCGCGGGGAGCTTCCGGCCGTTCCTGCCCCTTCGTCTTCGCGCCACAGGCGCCATCTGGCCAGAGTGAGAACGAGGAGCGCATATTGGCAGTAGGCGTACTATCAGTCCAAGGCGCAGTTCGCGAGCACCTCGAAGCCCTGGCGTCTCTAGGTGTCGAGGCGCGGCCCGTCCGCACGCCACAAGAGATTGCCGCCAGCAACGCACTCATCATCCCGGGCGGGGAGAGCACCACCATCGGCAAGCTGATGGCCCGATATGGCCTGCTTCAACCCGTCCGCGACCTCGTCGCTGCCGGCAAGCCCCTCATGGGCACCTGCGCGGGCATGATACTCATGGCCAAGAACATCCAGAACTCCGCCGCCGATCAACCCTCCCTCACCCTCATGGGAATCACCGTCCAGCGCAACGCCTTCGGCCGACAGGTCGAGAGCTTCGAAACCGATATTGAGGTAAAGGGGATAGATGGGCGGCCAGTCCGCGCCGTCTTCATCCGTGCACCGATCATCACGGCCGTGAACGGCGACGTCGAGGTGCTCGCCACGCACCAGGGACGCATCGTCGCCGCCCGGCAGCGCAACATGCTTGCCCTCGCCTTCCATCCGGAGCTGACCGATGACTCTCGCGTCCACGAGTACTTCGTGAAGATGGGGTGACCGCCCAGATGGTCAGAGCCATAGGCCGTCAGGTCCTTGCAGCCCTCGACTTCACGGGCGATCAGATTCTCCTGCTCGTGGCCTCCGCCGGCTACATCGTGCGTGGCCGCGTCGGCCTCCGCCGCGTCCTCCGCCAGATGGCGATCACCGGCACCGACTCCCTGCCCATTGTCACGACCACCCTCTTCCTGGTCGGGATGGCCTGGGGCTGGCACACCGCAACCTACATGGTCCGCTTCGGCGCGGCCGACTACTTCGGCGGCGGCACCGCGCTGGCCATCGCGCGGGAGCTCGGCCCTGCCCTCTGCGGCGTCGTCGTTGCGGCCCGCGTCGGCTCTGCCTTCGCCGCCGAACTCGGCACCATGACTGTTACCGAGCAGGTGGATGCCCTCCGCGCCCTTGCGGTCAGCCCCGTCCGCCACCTCGTCCTCCCGCGCCTCATCGCCTGTGTCACAGTGCTGCCGATTCTCACCATCGTGGCGGATGCCTCCGGCCTTCTCGGCGCCTTCTTCCTGTCAACCCACTTCGGCGTCAGCTCCGGCGCCTACATCTCGTCAATACAGCAACTCCTCGACCCCATCGACCTCTACGGCGGCATCGCCAAGACCATCGTCTTCGGCCTCATCATCGCTCTCGTCGGCTGCCGCCAGGGCCTCCGGGCCACCGGCGGCGCCGCCGGAGTCGGCCGCGCCACCGTCAGCGCCGTCGTCCTCAGCATAGTCCTTATCTACGCCGCCAACTTCATCCTAACCGCCGCCATCTTCGGGGCTTGAGCATGACTTCAACCGCACCCCCAATACAGATCGAACAGCTAACCTACGCCGTAGACGGAAGGCCTATCCTCGACTCCGTCGGCCTCACCGTCCAGCAGGGCGAGATCTTCGCCGTCATGGGACGCAGTGGCACCGGAAAGACCACTCTCCTCCGGCTCATCATGGGCCTCGCCCGGCCCACCAGCGGACAGATCCGCGTCAACGGGGTGGACATCACCGGCCTCCCAGAGCGCGACCTCGACGAGCTTCGCAAAGACATGGGCATGGTCTTCCAGAGCGCGGCCCTCTTCGACTCCCTGACCGTCGGCGAGAACGTTGCCTTCCCCCTAGTCGAACACAGACGGCTCCCCGAATCGGACCTGGCCGAGCGAGTCAGCGATCTCCTCGAAATGGTGGACATGGCGGGCACGGAGCCCCTCATGCCGGCACAGCTATCCGGCGGCATGCGCAAGCGCGTCGCAGTCGCCCGCGCGCTCGCCCTGGAACCCCACATAATCCTCTACGACGAGCCCACTGCCGGCCTTGATCCCATCTCCGCCACCGCCAGCGACGAACTCATCCGGCGCCTCCGCGACACTACGGGCGTCACCTCCGTCATCGTCTCCCACGACGTTCAGAGCCTGCGGCGCGTATCCGACCGCGCCGCCGTCCTGCACAACGGCCGCTTCCTCGTCGTCGGGCCCATGGCGGAGTTCGCAGCCAGCCAAGACCCGGCCGTCGTACAGTTCCTCTCCGGAAGCCCCGAGGGACCAATGAGCGGCCCATATCAGCCTGACTGAGAGGAGGAAGCTGCTATGCGCACAGGAGCCGAAGTCAAGGTGGGCCTCATCACTCTCCTCGCCATCGCCCTGCTCCTCGTCTACGTCTTCTACTTCCAGGAAGTCCGCCTCGGCGGGGCAGCCTACAGCGTCTGCGTCATCTTCGACGACGCGCGCGGCCTCCAGGGCGGCGACCCCGTTCGCATGGCCGGCGTCAAGATCGGCGAAGTCGACCGGGTGGAGATCGAGGAGATCGAGCGCGCCCGCAAGGCCCAGGTCTACCTCGCCATCAACAAGGAACACCTGCTGTACGACAACTACAAGTTCCGGATCGGAGCATCCGGACTGCTCCAGGAGGGCTTCGTCGAAGTCGTCACCGAGCCGCGCACCCCCTATGTCAGCACGCTCCAGGATGGCGTATGCGTCGAGGGCCTCGTCAGGCCCGACTTCTCGGATCTCATGGACGCGGGAAGCCGACTCATCGACAACCTCGACCGGACCTCCCGGCGCCTCGACCTCGTCCTCGGCGATCAAGAGATCCTCGCCGGCGTCAAAGACGCCCTCCAGAACTTCACCGAGCTGGCCGGCGTCGTCGCCACCCTCACCCAGCAGGCCCAGCCCGAGATCGTCGCTACCCTCACCGACATGCGCGCCGCCTCGGCCGACCTGCAGGAGATGTCCGCCGAGCTCCGTGTCCGTCTCACCGAGGGCGATGCCCTCGACGACCTCCACGACACCGCACAGCGCCTGAGCCAGGTTGCCGCCAACGCCGAGCAGATCACCCATGACCTCGCCGCGCTGACCTCCGACCCCGAGATTCAGCAGCAGGTCCGCTCGGCAATCGCCGCCGTCAACGCCGCCGCCCAATCGGCGAAGACAGTCGGCGCTGACCTCGAGGCCCTCTCCGGCGAGCTTCGCAAGGTCGCGCCCACCGTCCCCAGCGTTATGCAGAGGACCGAGAAGGTCGTCGGCTCCCTGTCCAGCGTCCAGGAAGCGCTCCAGCCCCCTGAAATCGACGCCGCCTTCGACGTGCTCTACAGCGCCGAAGCCGATCGCTCCTTCTCCTCCGGCCGCCTCGAGATCAGCCCCCGCGGCGAGGAGCGCTTCCTCCGCTTCGGCATCGACGACATCGGCGAGGAGAGCACTGTCAACATCCAGCTCGGCGAGCCGCAGCGCCGCGGTACCGTCCGCTACGGGCTAGTCCGTTCCCGACTCGGTGTCGGCGCTGACTTCGAGCTTCCCCGCCAGATAACTCTCTCCCTCGACCTCTTCGACCCGAACAGCCTCCGCGCCGACATCCTCGCCGACGTTCCCCTCGTTGTCGGCCGCTCCGACTGGCAGTTCCTCGCCGGCGTCCGCAATCTGGGCGACGACGCCCTGTACGTGGGGGGCATACGGCTGAAGAGATAAGCCACAGCACCTGCGATTCACGCTGACACACTCCGGGAGATCCACATGCCCCTGCCAGTCGTAGCCATCGCACACGGCGAAGACCCTCGCCCCATGGTCTTCCAGGCGCTGGCCCAGATCGACGCGGCCGCGGTGGTCCAGCCCCACCACCGCGTCGTCCTCAAGCCGAACTACGTCGAGCCCCGGCTGCCCGATACCGGGGTCACCACCGACCCCCGCGTTATCGAGGCCGTCTGCGAGTGGTTCCAGAGCGTCGGAGCATCGGACATTACCATCGCGGAGAGCACCTGGAGCGAGTCCCACACCGAGGAAGCCTTCCGTCTCGTGGGACTGCCGGACGTCGCAGAGCGGCGCGGCGTCAAGCTGCTCAATCTCTACCACGACGACCACACCGAGGTAGAAATCCCCGGCGCACTCTCTCTCGAGCGCGTGCTCCTCCCCCGCACCATCCTCGAGGCCGACTGCCTGGTCACCATCCCAAAGCTCAAGTGCCACAGCATGGCCTACGTCACGCTTGGCATCAAGAATCTAATGGGTGCCGTCTTCCCCAACAAGGACCTCATGCACCGCCAGCTCCACCGGCGGCTCTGCGACCTGGCAACCGTTCTCCGGGCCAGGCTGACCGTCATCGACGGCCTCGTCGGAGCCGAGCGCCACGAGAATGCCGGCGATCCCGTCAAGACCGATGTCATCCTTGCCGGTCGCGATCCCGTGGCCACGGACGCCGTCGGCTGCCTCGTAATGGGAATAGACCCCACCCAAGTCGAGCACCTCCGCCTCTGCTCGGACCGCGGCCTCGGCGAGCACCGTCCCGACCACATACAGCTGCTGGGGACTCCCCTCGACAAGGTCCGGAAACACTACCAGCGGCCCCACAGATTCCGCTAGCCCGCCCTCTGTGCCCGACCCGGACTCTCCCACACTGGCATCTCCAGGTCGGCGCACAACTGCACCACCAGCAGCTCCAGGGCAGCAGCCTCGTCGCTCACCTTGCCCTGGATCCCCTTCATCGCCAGGTCGCACGCATACAGCGCGGCCATTGCCCGTCTGAGCCGCTCCCACGAATATGCCTTTGCCTGTCCTATCGTTCTCCGGACGAGCCACTGCTTCCGTGCGAACTGCGCCAGCGCGTTCTTCCGGTCATCCTGCGGCAGTAGCTCCCGCACCCCTTCGTCCACATCCTGCCCCGCGCGCCACCCCTGTTCCAGTAGCACCTTCGTCTGCCAGATCAACCGAACTGACTGCGCCAGCATCGCCAGAATGCGGCCCGGGGCCTCGCGCTGCTCCTCCAGCAGCCCCCGCAGGATGCCCACCGCGCGGCCCGCGCTCCTGCGCCCCACCGCGTCCACCAGCCGGAACACGTCATCCTCCACCAACCGCGGGCTCACCTCATCCACGTCCGACCCGCTGATAACCTTCCGGTCGCCCACGTACAGGGCCAGCTTCTCCACCTCCACACTGATCTCGCCCAGGCCGGTCCCCACCCTCTGCTGCACCAGCTTGCGCGCGGCCGCCGGCTCCAGCTTCTTCCCCAGCCGCTTGGCGCGCGCCACCGCCCATTGCGCCGCCTCCGGCACCTTCAGCCGGCGGAACTCGATCCCCAGGCCGTGCTCTTCAATCGCTCGGCGCAGCGCCGCCCGCAGTCCGCGCCGTTTCTGCCCCTTGGTCTTCTCCTCCGTCGTCCCCTCTGTCTCTTTTGCCCCGCCCCGCTGGCCCCGTCGCCCCTCTCCGACTCCTGTCACCAGTATCGCTGCCACGTCCGGCGGCAGAGAACCGACCCCCTTCGCCAATGCCTCCTGTTCCGACGCCTCCATCCTCTCCGCCTCCCACACCACAATCACCCGCGCGCCCTCGAAGAGCTGCCCCGTCCGCGCGCGATTCAGCAGCTCTCTCGCGTTCACCCCCGGCCCGTCCAGCGCCTCCCAGCCAAGCTCCCCCCCGGCCCCCTTCTCTGCCTCCCCCCGCAGCCGCGCCAAGGCCTCGCGCTTCAGGTGCTGCTCGGGTCCGTGCAGCAGACACCAGCGCCCCAGGCATGTAACGTCCTTCGCCTTCATCCACTCCGCGTAGTCGAGCTTCATCTCAGCCAGCTCCGTCGCCCTGCTCGCCCGCAGCCGCACCCCGCCTCCCCATCCCGAACGCACCCAGCCCACTGAGGATCACCCAGCACGCGCCAACGGTGATGAAGACGTCTCCGACACTGCCCGGGCTGAAGAACCGCGGTCGCGGCACCAGCATCGGCAGCGGCAGCACGTCCCCCAAGGCCCTAAGCCGCGTCCCCCCCGTCGCGGCAACGTGGCTCACATAGAGTGGCGAGTCCAACAGCGCCACCATCCTATCGTTCCCCGCCCTCACTGCCAGCTCCCGATCCACCGGCATGCCTCCCCCGTTGGCCGCTATCACGAGGAAGTTCAGAAACACACCCACAGCGACGACTCGCATCCCCCATAGATGGCGATTCAGCCACAGCCCGACCAGCAGCAACACATAGGTCAGGATCTGCACGGCCCCACCCACCTTTGCCACCGCGGCCGCTCCTCGCACGCCCAGAACCATCAGCCCGATCTGAACCACAGCCGCAATGATGAACACCCCGGGCGCCCGCAGCTCCAACTCCTTCAGCCG
>JALGTG010000264.1 GCA_029821495.1 Candidatus Hebobacteria bacterium | reverse complement strand
CGTTCGCGATCTGACTGCGGGATTCCGGATGTGGCGGCGCGCTGCGTTGGAGTCCATTGACCTCGATGGCGTGAACACGCGCGGCTACGGATTTCAGATCGAGATGGCGTGCCGCGCGCTGGCCGCCGGGCACCGGGTGGTCGAGGTGCCCATCTGCTTCACGGAACGAAGGGCCGGGAAGTCGAAGATGTCGGGCTCGATCATCACGGAGGCGCTGCTGCTGCCATGGAAGCTGCGTCGCCTGCAATGAGGGCCGCGGGTCCGATGGCGCGAGCTGAGTGGGCCCTGGTGGCCGCGCTCTTCCTCGCCGCCTTTCTGGGGGTTCTGCTCACGGCCAACCACTACGGCCCGACCTATGACGAGCAGCACTATCTGTCGGGGCAGGTGCAGTACGCGGAGTGGTGGCTTCGGCTCGCGGGGGGCGACTTGGGTGCTCTGCGGGCGGCGTCGATCAGGGCCGCCTGGAGCTTCAACCACGAGCATCCTCCTCTTCAGAAGTCGGCCGTCGGATTCTCGCGGCGTCTGTTCGGGGGCGCGCTTAGCGGGCTCGCGGCGGAGAGACTGCCAAGCGCCCTGTGGTTCGGCCTGCTGATCGCCGTGCTGTACCTCTTCACGCGCGGTGTGTGGGGCCGCCGCGGCGCGCTGTTCTCGGCTCTGGCGCTGGCCACGATGCCTCGCGTTGTGGCCCACGCGCATCTGGCGGCCCTCGACATGCCCATCACCGCATGGTTCTTCATCACTGCGGCACTGACCGCCGAAGCGCTGCGGCGGAACTCCTGGGGGTGGACCGTCCTTGCCGGCATCGCCTTCGGCCTCGCTCTGCTGTCGAAGATGAACGCGTTCTTCCTGCCGGTGCTGCTTCTTCCGTGGGGTCTCATATGGCACCGCCAGCGGTGGCCGAAGCTGCTCGCAGTGCTGCTCGTCATGGGCCCGATCGTGTTCTGGCTGGGCTGGCCGTGGCTCTGGATCGCGCCGATCTCTCACGTGCGTGAGTACCTCGCGTTCCATCTCGGCCACGCGGCTTACAATGCGTGGTACCTCGGCAGAGTCCACGAGTATGCGCCGTGGCACTATCCCTTCGTGCTTACACTGGTCACGACGCCGGTGCTGTTGTTGGCGCTGGCCATTGCGGGAGCCGCGCGGTCGTGGCCGCGGCGGGGGAGTGATTCGAGGAGAGCGCTGCTGCTGCTGGGACTCGCGGTCGCCATACTGCCGAGCGCGCTGCCCACCAGCCCCAAGTACAACGGGGTACGTCTCTTCCTTCCCGCCTTTCCCTTCCTTGCGGCGCTCGCGGGCGGCGGCTTCGCCTGGCTGCAGTCGGGGCTGACCGAACGAATGCGCCTGGGAGCGCGGGGCGGCGCGAGGCTCTCGGCGCTGGCATGCGTTGCGCTGGCGGGCATCGTGCTCTACCCCGGCGCGCACGGCGTCTTCGCCACCCATCCCTACCAGCTCGCCTACTACAACAGACTGGCTGGCGGGAGCGCGGGAGCGACGAGCCGCGGGTTCGAGACTATCTACTGGGGCCAGGTCTTCGCGTCAGCGCCGAGCTTCCTCAATGACGTGCCGGAGGAGAGCCCGCGCGTGCTTGTGGTTCCGAAGGGCGTCATATCCCTGCTGACCTATCCGCAGCGAGTCGGCATTGTGCGCCCGGACGTGCACTTCACCGGAGATGAGGCCGAAGCCGGCGCGGTGGATTACGTGATGTTCCAGGCGATGCAGAGCGACTACACGGAACTGTGTTGGACGCTCGCGGAGAACGAGGACCCGACCTGGGCGCTGCGCTTGGGGGAGACGCCGCTGCTGCTGATCTATGACCGGGAAGCAGCTTCCAGAGCCCTATCCCGGCTGGCCAAGTAGAGGGCCGCGCCGGCGGCCACCAGCGCCGAGAGCGCCGCCAGCGAGACGAACAGCCCCACCCGGAAGCTCCCCGGCTCGTACCTCATCTCCACTTCATGTCGGCCGGACGGGATGGGTATGCCGCGGAAGGCATGGTTGGCCTGGTTGATCGGCCTCCGTTCGCCATCCACCCACGCGCGCCAGCCGGGGTAGTACGAGTCAGTCAGCACTAGCGTGCCGGGCGATCCGGCCACCACGGTAAGCGTAACGTGGTTCGGTTCGTCCCGCTCGAACCGCGCGGGGACCGACCCGTCGGACTCGTCATCGCTCACGACGTAGGCGCGCGGATGGACCTCCAGGTTCTCGTAGATCGGGGCTTCCAGCTCGTCCACAGGCCTCCAGCCCTCCCCCACTTCGCGCCGCGTCACCAGGTACTTCACCCCGAGCGCGTCCAAGAGAGGTGAGTCCGGTTCGGGGTAGTTGGCCTGGTCGAGCTTCGGCCCGGACACCAGCTCGAAGGAGCGACGCACGCGGAGCGAGTCGGAGCCGTGGATGTCCCGCAGGCCGAAGATCATCGGGCTGTTGTGGGCCATCCAATCCATACCGTCCGAGGCGAGGGACGCGATGCGCGCGTGCCCGGTGTGGTCCCGGAGCCACTCCGTCTCCTCGGTCGGGGGATAGGCCATTCGAGCATCGAGGAAGGGGTTGAACCCAATCCCGAAGCCGAACAGGTCGAGCACGAGGACTGCGACAGACAGCAGTGCGAAGGCCCGCGCACCCAGGCGCAGCCGGGCGCGCAGAGCGAGAACGGCGAAGCCGGCCGCGAGCACCGCGAGAAACACAAGCAACTGGAGCAGGAGGTAGCTGTCGAATCCGGCAAGCCACCAGACGACGGCCGCCGCAAGCAGTCCCGCGAGGCCGAAGACTAAGGCACAGACAATCGGGCAGCGCATTGAGGCCGGGGTCTCCCGGCGAAGAAGGTCGTCCAGCCCGAACGCCGCAAGCCCCGCGAGTCCGAAGCAGGCGAGGCACAGCACCCGCGCAAGCCCTGCCAGCTCCCGGAATCCGGGCACGAGATGGTACACCAGCAGATACAGAGGAGAGCCTATCGCCACCAGCATGGCGAACAGGGCGAGCGCGCCGAAGAACCACACACTTGGCTCGCGCCACCGGCGGAGCGCCCAGAAGGACAGTGATATGGTTCGTAGCTGCCCCAGTAGTTGTAGTGGAGCGGATTGCCGAAGAAGTTCGGCATCAGGTAAAGGATGAAGCGGCTGAGGGGGAAGGCGGTGCTCACCGCGGCTCCGACCCCGTGTGAGACGCGCCCGCTGTGCTGCGCAAGCTCGAGGGTGGGAAGGATCTGGCCGGCGGCCAGCGCGAGACCGAGAAGCAGGGGGAGTCCGGCGAGGGCGACGATGGAGGTTCGACTGCGCTCGGATCTCTCGCCGCTGACCAGCCGGATCACTGCGTAGAGGAGGAACCCGATCACAACGTAGGCCGATATCTGGAAGTGCCCGCCGAGGAACTGCACACCCACCGCGCCCGCGCAGAGCACCGGCCAAATGGAACGCGGCCGGCGGAGCGAACGCTCGTAGCAGAGGAGTATCGCGGGCAGCCACATGAAGACCCAGAGCGACAGCGTCGGGTATTCGAGCCAGCTGACGGTGAAGCCGTTGAACATCAGAACCAGCGCGCCCAGCACGCCTGCCTCCCGGCGGAGGCCGAGCGTTCGCAGGAATGCGCACATGAACAGGCCGCCGAGCGCGAGGTGGATGATTGCGGAAACGCCGAAGCCGTACCGCGCCCCGGTCAGCAGAAAGAGCACGTTCAGGGGATAGAGGAGAGTGGACTGGAGGTTGGCGAGGAACGGCGTGCCGCAGTACGCATAGGGGTTCCACAGCGGGAGGAATCCCGCGCGCACGGACTCGACCGCGTATATCCGCCACGGCAGGTACTGCTGGATAGGGTCGAGCATGGGGTTGTAGGCGCGGTGGAAGTCGGGGAACTGGCTCTGGAGCGCGCGCCAGGGAAGCATTAGCAGGCACATGTCGGCCGGCAGCATCACCCGCCCCAGGAAGACGGGCCAGCAGAAGGCGCACGCGGCGCCCACAATGACGAGCGCCGGCCACCAGGTGCGACCGAGCTTTGGCGAGGTTGCGCGCACTGTCGTCACATTATGCTGTAGATTGTGAGATAGCCTCTCATCAGCAAGGCCTGCGCCACCTGGAACAGAACCAGGAACGGGACCGCGGCGGAGAGGCGAGGTCTGGTTGCGAGAGCCGCGCCCGCAGCCAGCGCGGCCGGCCAGAAGAGGAACAGCCAGATGCGGCCGACTTCGCCTCGGACCGCGCCGGATAGGTTGAGCAGCAGAAGTACGATCAGCCATGAGGCGAGGAAGACCCGGAGTCGTGCGCTGCCGGGGTCGAGGGAGAGGCGCCGCCGCGACCAGATGCCGGCGACCACGAGGGGGAGGCCGATGAATATCGCGGTTTCCACGGGGTTCATCAGCAGCCACTTCCAGTAGGTCCGTGCGGCGGCAATCGTCGTGACATCCCGGTGCGCTGACAGCGCTTGTTGGGCGACGGCGAGCGGCCGGTATCCCAGTGTCAACAGCAGGATTAGGTGGAGCAGGACGAATCCCGCGCCCACTATCAGCGCGCCGGCAACGGCGCGCCGCAGCGCCAGCCGTCTATCCTCAGACCCCCACGCACCCAGCGCGACCCACACTACAAGCCACGCCCCCACCACGGCGAAGCCGAAGGTGAAGAAGAGACCGATCGCCAACGCGGCCCCTCCGAGCAAGGCGAGCGTCGTCGAGCCCTTGTACCAGGCAGAATAGCACAGCCACACTGTCAGCACCGTCAAGGTG
>JALGTG010000263.1 GCA_029821495.1 Candidatus Hebobacteria bacterium | reverse complement strand
GAAGCAGCGCCAGCGCGCCCAGGCCAAACGCCGCTGCGCGCAGGATAGGGGCAGTGAATTCCAGCACCGTAAGCACTTGTACCAGAACCCCATGCTCCCTCGGCGCCCACGGGCCTCCGGCCTGGTCCTTCAGCAGGTACGCCGCTGTGGCCAGGCAAGCCAGCACAAGAGAAGCCCATGCCGCTGCCGGGGCGGCACCCTTCACAGGACTCCGTTCGCCCAGCTCAATCCCACAGTTGGCACACTTGCCTGCTGTCTCTACGTTCTCTTGGCCGCACTCGGGACAGCGCATGATACTCGGCCCCCTCCCGTCACAGCTCGCCGTTCTCTGTAACTCGCTTCCCCAACTTCCCCAACCCCCACCCCAGCAACACCATCCCCCCGTACCACACGATTATAGCACCGAAGCCCGGCCTCGCGATATCTACCGTCGCCCCGGGCAGCGACCCGAACGCGCCGCTCACCCATACCATCCACCGCGTCGCGATGCCCGTGACCCAACCCGCCACCGGCGCCAGCCACGGAGCGATCACGCCCAGTCCACATGTCAGCATTCCCCCCACCAACACGATCCCCGCCAGCGGCACGGCGAGCAGGTTCGCCCCGAACCCCGCAATCGGCGCCTGTCCGTAGTGCCAGGCCAGAATCGGAAACGTCGCCAACTGCGCCGCCACCGTCGCCACCGCGGCCCACCCGATCCACTTCGGCAGCCACCTCACGAACGGCGCAGCCTTCGGCGTCAGGTAGATGATCGCCCACACCGCCGCGAACGAGAGCTGAAAGCCCGGCTGGAAGAGCGCCCCGGGATTCGCCGCCAGAATCCCCAGCCCCGCGGCCGCAAGCAGCGTATAGTGATCCACGTTCAGCCCGTGCTCCCGCGCCACCGCCGGCACTCGCCGCAGCGCGAACGCCAACCCCACGAACACTCCCATGATCGCCGCCCGCGCCACTGCCTGTCCGCCCTCGGTCAGCACCGCGTAGTACGTCACTACCACCATCCCTATCACCGCCGCCCACAGGCCCGGCCCCATCCTCACGCGCCCTCGCCCGCTCACCGGCCACCCCGCCTGCCGCTCGACCTGCATCCTTCGCCACCCCGCGCCCAGCGCGCCCGGCAGGAAGACCATCCCGAACACCATCGAGACCATCGCCCCGGATACCACCAGCAGGTGGATCGTCCCCGCTCGACGGAACAGCTCCGTGATCTCCGCCGGCGGCGGCGCCGCGTGGACCCCGAAGATCACACTCGCCGCCACTGCCGCGGCAAGCCCCCCGTACGGCCCCGATACGTGCCGCTCCAGCAGTGCCAGCGCCCTGCGCTGCGCGGCGAACGCGTGCGCGGCCACCAGTCCCAGCCGCCCCTGCCCCATGCGCGTCGCAAGCTCCTCCGTCCCCACAGTCAGCACTGCCGTAACCCCGAGCGACCCCAGCCGGGCCGCCTCGGATCGCCCGCCGGGGTTCCTCGCCCCTCGCAGCTCCCGCAACTTCCCCGTCAGCCGCCATCGCTGGCCCCGCTGCACCTCGTCCGACGACCTAAGGCGCACATATGTCCGACCCGTTATCGGTTCGCTTCGCGCCTCTATCTCGTGCGACTCGACATCCAACACAAACCGCCACATCCCATCCGCATACCGCGGCGCCCCCGCCACTACGCCCACCACGGTCTGTCCGCCCTCCGGTAGCGCCGACACATCCGCGACACCCCTCACCTCGCTGACTTGAACCACAAGCCCACCCGCCGCGGCCGCCACCCCCAGCCACACCACTCCCCTCCACCCTCCTTTCCTCTCGATGCCCCAGCCCACCACACCCACACCCACCACACCCACCGCAACCCACAGCCCCCATAGATCATGCCCCGCGGCCAGCACAATGCCGGCCCCGAAGGCGAGTGCTACGCACAGAAGGGGTCGCTCAGCAAGATCTCGCATGTTCGCCCGAGAAGCAGTTCTCTGTCGCCCCCGCCCCTACCTCGCCTTGCCGCCATCCTGCTCCCCGGGCCCTGCTGGTCTTCTTCCCACCGCCTTGTGCCCCTGATACCCGCCTAGGTGTCAAAATGAGGCACAATAGCTCATGAGCAGTCGTGACACACCGCCATAGTGTGGTACAATATCTCATAGCCGCTAATGACACATACAAGGGAGGTCCGATCCCATGCCCAGGAAGAAGGCAGCACAGAAGAAGCCTGATGCGTCTGGCGAGGGCATCCTCACCCTCGACGACGCGGCCGCCGTGCTGGGCATCAGCCGCTCCACCCTCTACCGCTGGCAGACCCAGGGCAGAGTGCGCGGCTTCAAGGTCGGCCGCCAATGGCGCTTCCGCAGGTCCGACCTGGACAAGTTCGGCCAGATGGCCCATCCCTCAGCAGCTTCCGTGAACGTGAGCGAGCTGGACGCCGCGCTCGCTCAGTTGTCCGTTGGAGCCGCGAGCACCGAAGACATGACCTTCGACCCACCCCCTATCCAGCGCCCTGCAACTCAGGAGGAGAAGGCCGTAGAAAACGCCCTCAGGGCGATCCTGGCTGCGGCCGCCGACGCCGGCGCCAGTGACGTTCACATCGACGCCGAGCGAAGCATTAGCCTTGTCCGACAGCGCATTGACGGTGTGCTGCACGAGGTCCTTCGACTCCCGAAATCCTCGCACGCCGCCCTGGTTGCATGCATCAAGACCCATGCCGGGATCCCGCCCGATCAGCGCGCGCTGCCTCAGGACGGACGATTCTCCGTGCACGCGGCCGACGAGGAGTACGACGTACGGACCGCCGCCCTCCCCGCGCTCTACGGCGAGAGCGTAGTGATGAGACTCCTGGACCAGAGAGCGACGCTGATGCTGCTCGACGGACCCCATGGGATGTACCCCGAGGACTTGGAGAGATATCGGCGCGCCCTGCGATCGCCATGTGGGATGCTGGTCGTCTCCGGCCCGACGGGATCGGGTAAGACCACCATCCTGTACGCGGGCCTGCTGGAGATTGCCAAGCCGCACGTGAAGTCCATGTCTGTCGAGGACCCCATATGGTACGTCCTACCGCACGTGACGCAGATCGCCGTGAACAAGAAGGCAGGGCTGACTTTCGAGGCGGCACTGCGCTCGCTCTTACGGCACGATCCGGATATCGTTCTCGCCGGGGATATCTGCTCCCTGGCGACTGCCGAGCTGTGCGCGCAGACTGCGATCA
>JALGTG010000262.1 GCA_029821495.1 Candidatus Hebobacteria bacterium | reverse complement strand
GCGAGCCTGCAACTGGCGCGAGACGGGAACGCCGACGTGGTCCTCGTTCATGCCCGCGAGCAGGAGGACCAGTTCCTTGCGGAGGGATACGGCGTCATGCGCCGGGATGTCATGCACAATGACTTCGTGGTGATTGGGCCGCGCGTCGATCCGGCTGGGGTGCGCAAGGCGGAGAGTGCGGCCGAGGCGCTCGCGCTGATCGCCCACAGTGGCTGCGTTTTCGTGTCCCGCGGGGATAACTCTCAAGGAGCAGGCTCTCTGGCGGCTGACAAACGTACCGCTGGCAAGAGAGGTCGTTACGGTAGTGTCTCAAGGGGAGAGCAAGGAGGTCGCCACGGTTCGTCCGCGCGGCGCCTGGTATCTGTCGGTCGGCCAGGGCATGGGGAAGACCATTCTAGTGGCCGGCGAGAAGCAGGCATACACGCTTGCCGACCGCGGGACGTACTACTCTCTGGCGCTGGCGGAGCCGCCGAGGACGGACTTGGTGATCGTGCATGAGGGCGATCCGAACCTGCATAATCCGTACGGGGTGATTGCCGTCAACCCGGACAAGCACCCGGGGGGCAGCTTCGAAGGTGCGAAGAAGTACATCGAGTGGATCACCTCGCCGGAGGTGCAGGCGATGATAGGCAGGTACCGGGTAGGGGGCAAGGTGCTCTTCCATCCCAACGCGCTCCGAGCAAGGGCAGAGTAGCCGGCCTCGATGGGGACACTGGCTGACGCGGCGCGAAACGCCGTTCGTCTGATCCTCACGTGTGACGCCGGCGTGCTCGAGTACGCGGGGCGCTCTCTGCTCATTGCGTCTGTCGCGACGGTGATGGCTGCGGGCGTTGGGATTCCTCTCGGGGTGCTGATTGCGGAGAGGGAGTTTCGCGGCAAGCGGGTGGTCGTGACGGTCGTGAACACGCTGCTCGCGCTGCCCACTGTGGTCGTGGGGTTGCTGGCATACACCTTCCTGAGCCGGCACGGCCCGCTGGGGGGGCTGAACCTGCTCTTCACAGTGCCGGGGATCGTCATTGCGGAGGTGGTGCTGATTGTCCCGATCGTGTGCGCGTTCACGATGACAGCCGTGGGGCGGACCGATCGAGAGGTGCGGAAGACAGCCCTGACGCTGGGTGCAAGCCAGGGCCAGGCGATGTTGACTGTGCTGCAGGAGTCGCGCTTTGGGGTGCTCGCGGCAGTGATCGCGGCGTACGGGAGAGTGGTGAGCGAGGTCGGTGTGGCGACGATCGTTGGGGGCAACATAGACTCTTTCACACGGACGATGACGACGGCGATCGTGCTCAATGTGGACATGGGCAACTTCGCGCTCGCGTTGGCGCTCGGCGCGGTGCTGCTGACGATCTCGCTTTCCATCAATGTGCTCTTCCAGTATCTGCAGGGAGGGACGGAGGCATGACCGACCGGTACCGTCTGGAGGGCGTTGTGCAGCGGTATCGGGAGGCGAAGACCGGTCGGGTCGTCGAGGCGCTGCGAGTGGCCGAGTTGACGGTAGCGCCGGGGGAGGTGCTTGCCGTGGTGGGGCCGAACGGGAGCGGCAAGTCGACGCTGTTGGAAGCAATGGCCTTCCTGCGCCGGCCCGCAGAGGGGCGGATCCTGCTGGATGGAGGGGAGGTCTGGGGCGGTGGAGACGAACTCGCGGCGCGCCGGCGGTGCTCGATGCTGTTGCAGAAGCCCACGCTATTCAAGGCTACGGTGCTGCACAATGTGATGTACGGCCTGCGGGTGCGTGGTGTGGGGCGGGCCGAGGCGAGGGAACGCGCCGCACGCGCGCTGCGGCAGGTGGGCATGGAGACGCTTTCGAGAAGGAACGAACGCGAGCTGTCGGGCGGGGAACGGCAACGTGCGGCACTGGCGCGGCTGCTTGCGCTGAGACCAGAGGTGAGCTTGCTGGACGAACCGGCCGCGCACCTTGACCCGGAGAACGAACGGCTCATCGAGGACGCGATTGGCGATCTCCGCGAGCAGACCGGAATGACGGTGGTGCTGGCGACGCATGACTTAGAACAGGCGGAGCGGCTGGCCGATCGCATTGTCGGTCTGGTGGGTGGATTGCTGATGCCGAGCAGGACGGAGAACGTCCTGACGGGGACGCTTTCGGCGGAGCAGGGCGCGTATGCCTTCTGCACGACCGGTGGGATGGTGCTGCGGTTCGCGGCGGAGGCCCTGGCCGAGCCGGGCGCGGTGGGATCGTTCCGCAACGGCGCGCGGGTGCAACTTGTGATTGACCCGGACAGAGTGGAAATCGTCGAGAGTGTGGGGTCCGGCGCGCAGTCGGCGACAGGTCGTGTCGCGTCGGTGGAGAGGCGGGATGGCTTCTGTTGGGTGCGGGTCGAATTCGCGCGCGGGCAGCAGTTGCGGGCGCGAATGCCATTCTCGAAGTACCAGCAGCTTGGGCTGAATCTCGGGGCTCTGGTCGAGGTGCGCCTCGGCGAGCAGGCGGTCCGTCTTGGGAGACTTCCGGAGGGGTGATGGATCTGCCCGGCGGCCGGCGGATAGCCGCAAGAGGACCCCGGGCTGCCGAGGTCGAAGTTGTGAGAGTGGTGGGGCCGCGGCGGGCGGGGTCGGTGCAATCCGGTTGCGTGCGCTCGTTTGAGCGCGGCCTGCTGCGGGAACTCATGAGGTAGTTGGGGATCGAGAGCGCACCGCGGGCGGGGACGTGCCCCGCCTGTGGACGCGTGTGGGTGGCGGAAGAGGTCGAGGAGACAGGGATGATAGAGATTCGGATACACGGACGAGGTGGGCAGGGATCGGTGACGGCGGCCGAGCTGCTGGCGGTGGCGGCCTTCGACGACGGCCGGGAGGCACAGGCGTTCCCGGCGTTCGGAGTGGAGCGACGGGGCGCGCCGGTGCTGGCGTTCTGCCGGATCGACAGCAAGCCGATCCGGATTCGGAGCCAGATCTACGAGCCGGACTACGTGATCGTGCAGGACCCGACGCTGATGGAGACGGTGGACGTGCTGGCCGGGCTGAAGCCGGAGGGGACGGTGCTGATAAACACGGAGCATTCGGCGTCGGACTTGAAGCTCGACACGACGGCTCGGGTGGTAACCTGTCCGGCAACTCAGATAGCGCTGAAGGCGCTGGGGCGGCCGATCATGAACACGGCGATCATGGGGGCGTTCTCGGGGATATCGGGGGCGATCAGCTTCGAGGCGATCGAGCGGAGCATCCGTCATCGGTTCCCAGGGGAGATGGGAGACAAGAACGTGCAGGCGGCGCGGAAAGCATACGAGCTGACGAAGGAGCAAGCAGAATGACGGCGACTGAGACGAGGAAGCGAAGGAAGCCGCCTCTGGGGATAGTGACGCGGCCGGGCTCATCGCTGCGAAACAAGACGGGGTCCTGGGGCATCCTGCGGCCGGTGTTCGATTGGGAGAAGTGCACGGGATGCAACACGTGCGAGACGATCTGTCCCGAGGGGTGCATCCGCCATCTCGA
>JALGTG010000261.1 GCA_029821495.1 Candidatus Hebobacteria bacterium | reverse complement strand
GGCGGGAGGGACGGTCTATGCCGCGGACCTGGTCGGCTCTGCGGGCGCGGCTCTGGCGGCCGGGGTGATAGCGGTTCCGCTGCTCGGCGCGGCCGGCACGTGCTACACGGCAGGGATTCTGCTGGCCGCCGCGCTTGTGCTGGCACTGCCGCTCTGCCGGGAGTAGCAGAGGCGCCGTCCGTCGGACTCAGCGTTAGGTGGGCCGGGACGCGAGCTCTTCTCGCCAGGTTTCCCTCAATCGCCAGAGCAGGACCAGCAGGCCAATGCAGACCATACCGCCGGCAAGCACCAGCCTGAGGAGGTCTGAGATGGGCGGCGGCTGACCAGGGCTCAGAATGTCGGCGTTGGGCGCGGGTAGGAGGGAGGGATCGGCCTTCAACCGGGCCAGCACCTGCTGACGCTCGCTCCAGCTCAGGGCGGGAATCAGGTAGCCGACCTGCGCCTTCCAGCCGGCGCTCTCCAGCTCTGAGATCAGGGGGTCGCCAGCATCGGTCCACAGGGAGTCGTCGATGAGCGGCCCGAGGCGATCGAGGGCGGCGGACACATTCAGCGTACGACCACCGAGTTCTGCCCGGCCGCGCCCTATGCCGCTCGTCAGCCCAGCAGCCCAGCGCGGGCCGTCCTCTGGTAAGCCGCCCAGCTGGCAGTCCGACGCGCTGAAATGCTCTCGCACATCCTGCACAATTGCGAGTCTTGGCGCGCCCTCGTCCTCCTGCGGTGGTGTGAGTCGAATGAGTGTTGTCGGTTCGACAGTGACCGCCGCCGGCCAGAACCCCCAAAGGAGACGGCGGATTTCGATCTCCGCGAGACCGTCGGGCATCTTGCTGTCTGAGATCGGCCGGGGTTCCACCACTTCGACGGCGTATTGGAGCCGCCCGCCATGAGGCGGAAGGAACATCCATCCCAGTCCGCCTGCCAGCAGTCCTGCGGCGATGAAGATGGCTCCCGCTGTGCGCCTCACCTTTGGTCGCTCCTCATTGCGTCGGTGTTGGCCGGCGAGTCACTCCGGCGGCCAGCGCCTCTGCGCTGGCGCGGGCAAGATCATGTTCGGCCTGCCGCCGCCTCGTGTCGGCCCTGCCCCAGGCGGCAAGGACCTCGTGTGCCCGTGCCAGCTCCTCTTCAGCCTCGGACAGCTTGCCCTGGCGGACGTGCACGCGCACCAGGGCCGCGAGGCCCGACACGTGCCGCGGTTGGAGGTCCACCGCACGCCGCAACAGTCTTTCCGGTTCGTCCAGTGGCCAGCCTTGGTCCAGATGGAGCTGCGCGAGCCTCATCGCGCTCGTGCTGAAGTCTGGCGCGATCTCGAGCGACTGCTTGATGTCCTCGGCTGCGGCCTCCGGTTCCCCGGTCAGCATCTCGGTCCATCCCAGCAGGGCATACGCGTCCGCGTCTCTTGGGTCAGCACGCGTCGCCAGCCGGAAGGCCTCCTTCGCGCTGTGGTAGTCTCCCCCGAGCACATACGACTGGCCGAGGTAGTACCCGTCTCGGTTCGCACCCCGGACGCGGCGGACGCCATAGGCGTCCGAGTTCACGAACACGGCGAAGACGGCCAGCGCCGTCAGACCCAGGAGGAGTCCGGCCCAGCGCTTGGCGCTGCACAGTCGCGCGAGTGTGACCAACGCGAAGCCCGCGAACGCGCACAGGGCAGGAACAGCCGGCATCCGGTAGCGGCCGCAGATGAAGAAGATCGCCACCGCGATCATGTTGGTGGCAACGAACAGCACGAGCACCCAGGCCTGGCGGCTGCGCCAACCGCCGAGGGCAATGCCGAGGAGGCCGAGTGGTCCCACCACTGCGAACGTGAGCGGCACAAGACGAAGGACTGATGATCGCTCCCTCGCCCATTCATAGCTCATGTTGTTGGGTATCTCGTAGGCATTCCAATAGAGATAGACTTTCTTGACCAGTAGGGTCAGCGCGCGCAGTGGCTGCTCGCGCCAGAACTTGAACGCGAGGGAACGCCAGTGGGCGTCCTGTGCCCGGCTGCCATACGCCCCGGCGGCGGCCTCCGCCTGGTACCAGGTGCGCTCCCAGGCTATACCGGAGGGAATGGGAGAGTAGCCGTCCGAGTCCGGATTGTTGCCGGTGTGAAGGTTGATGCCGCCGGTGGCGGAGATCGGCAGGAACCCGCCGGTGATCAGATAGTTGCGCCCCGTGATCGGCAAGATAGGCAGGACAGCCCCGAGCGCGAGAATGCCTATGGCCCGACCGGCGAGTCTCGTCTCCTGCTTCCGCCAAGCCCACAGCAGGAGGGCTCCTGCAGTCACCGGGCCGAGAAGGAGCAGGTTGGGACGAGTGATGCCGAGGAGCCCAAGCAAGAGCCCGGTGCCGAGCCACCTTCCGGTGCTTGGACTGTCGTGAGCGGCCAGCAGTGCAAGCAAGAAAGCCGTGGCGAGGAACGTGGCCAGGGCGGTGTCGAGGAGCTGGCCGTCTCGGAAGACCCATGGGCTGTAGAGGGCCGCCATGATGCCGGCGAGGAATCCCGCAGTCTGCCCGAACACGCGGCGCCCGAGCAGATAGGTCATGCCACAGGTAACAGCGCCGAGTGCGAGCTGGATCGCGCGTGCCGAGAAGACACCCAGCGACTTCTCTCCGAAGAGCCAGTGGTTGAATGCCAGGAAGTAAGAGTAGAAGGGCGCCTTCGCAGTGACCTCGGAGTTGCCAAGTCCCCATGTCTCCACCAGAATGGTCGCCCATTTGTACTGCGTTCGAGAATCGAGCACTGGGTAGTAGAAGAAAGACCATTCCCTGATCTGAAACAGGTAGGACACGCGCGACAGGAGGGCCAACGAGATGACCACCCCCAGCTGGAAGCGCCAGTCGCCGAAGAGAGTCGTTGCCGGCGGCCGGGCACCATCCACGGGGTCCGGGCGGTCTGAGCTGTCGTTTGGACTGGTGGCCATAATGCTAGGAGGACGCGCACCGCTGTTCCGCCCGCTGTCTGACTTCACTTCCGCGCACGGATTCTCCTGCGCCGCAGGGGAGGATGGCATGGGGGGGGCGGCCGCGACGGCCAGTCCGTCGAATGCAGAGAGAGCGCCTCCGCCGAAGGACTCAGCGGGACCAGCGGAACTCCTGTGGGTGTCTGCGCTTCAACTCGGCGACGGCATCTCCCCGACCGGTTGCCTCCAGCCGTTTGCAGTACGCCCTCAACATTCCTCTGGCATGGGCTGGCCCGCCCTCTCTCATCACTGTCCAGAG
>JALGTG010000063.1 GCA_029821495.1 Candidatus Hebobacteria bacterium | reverse complement strand
GGCGTCGTCGAGGGTGAACCGCGTCCGGTCCCAGTCGTAAGAACACCCGAGGGCCTTGAGCTGGTCGATGATCTGGCCGCCGTATTTGCGGGTCCAGTCCCAGCAGCGCTCGACAAAGGCGTCCCGGCCGATATCGTGGCGAGAGATGCCTTCCTCGGCGAGTGCCTGCTCGACTTTCATGTTGGTGGAGATTGCGGCGTGGTCGGTGCCGGGCACAACGAGGACGCGGTCGCCGGACATGCGGCGCCAGCGGGCGATGGTGTCGTGGATGCTGTGCTGGAGGGCGTGGCCGATGTGGAGGGAGCCGGTGACGTTGGGAGGGGGGATGGTGATGCAGTAGGCGGGGGCCTGGGGTTGGTCGGCGGCGGGGGGAAGGCGGAAGTAGCCGCGCTGGGTCCAAAGGTCGTACCACTTGGCCTCTACGGCGTGTGGGTCGTATGTTTTCGCCAGGTCGCGTTCGGGCATCGCGTCACCTCTCCGGCAGTGGCTGCAAGAAGAACAGCCCTCTCGTCCAAGGACGAGAGGGCCTCTCGTGGTGCCACCTTGATTCCCCGCTTTCGCCAAAGCTACGGCGGGCTCTTCGCGGTAACGGGCTTACCCGGAGAGACTTGAGCCCGCGGGGCGGGGTTCGGCCTCTCGGCTCCGGAGCGACGTTCCCTGCTGCCTAGCTGGCGGGCCTTTCAGCCTGCGGGGCCGCCTCTCTGGGGGCCGGTCAGCAGGTACTCCTCTCGTTCACGGCCTTTACATTCTCTTTTGGCGAGGATATTCTACCACACCGGGCGGGGCGAGCGCAACGCACTGCGGAGGTGGCCTCGCGCGCCGGGACTGGTGGGCATCGACGGAGCGTCGGATACGATCCGCAGTGCTGCACGTTGCACAGGCCCTGGGGGGCGGAGGTGCGGGCATTCGGCGGAGGGAGCTGTGAGCTACGAGGTCGGGAAGGCCGCTCTCAATCTGCAATGGACTGAGCGGGTTGCCAGAACCGAGTACATGGGCAACTGGGAGGTGGTGCGCCACTTCACGGGCAAGGACCCGCGCGAGCACGCCGAGGCCTGGCGGGAATTCCACGACGCAGTGAACCTCGACTTCCTGTGGGCGACAAACGACGGCCCTGTGGGTTGGAGTGAGCGAGGGCGCGTGACCGACATGGGTCACGCTGCGTACCTCGAGGACGGCTCGGACTTCCGGGCGGCGAAGGAGTCGTCGTTCAAGACGGTGGATGAAGTGCTGTCGTTCGACGCGGTCGAGGAGTACGGGCTGCCCGACTTCGACGAACTCGTGGGTTACTACGAGGAGTGGTACGGGAGAGAGCAGGCCGCCAACGACCAGGTCTTCCCGGGCGGATACTACAAGACGCTGATCTCCGGGGCGATTGAGGCCTTCGGCTGGGAGATGCTGCTGCTTGCGGCAGGGGAAGACCCCGAGCGCTTCGGCGAGGCCGTGTTGGGATCGATCTTTGAGCTTTCTCTGCATCACTACAAGGCGTGGGCGGAGACGTCCATCGAGTTCTTCATGTGCCACGACGATATGGTGTGGACGCAGGGGCCGTTCGTGCGGCCGGAGTTCTATGAGAAGTACGTCTTCCCGCGTTACGAGGAACTGTGGCGGCCTCTGCGGGAGGCGGGGAAGCGTGTGCTCTACACTTCAGACGGCACCTTCGACATGTTCGTGGGTGACTTGGCGGCGGCGGGGGCCGACGGCTTCTGCTTCGAACCGAGCAACGATCTCGAAATGCTGGCGAGCCGGTGGGGCAAGACGCATGCACTGATCGGGGGAGCGGATTGCCGCACGCTGACCTTCGGCACGAAGGAAGACATCGAGCGGGAGCTGAGGTGGGTCTTCGATGTGACCCGGGAGTGCCCAGGGCTCGTCTTTGCGACGGGCAATCACTTTCCGGCCAATATCCCGCTGGACAACGCGCTGTACTACTTCGAGCTGGTTGACGAGTTGGGGAGGAGGGGGTGAGGTGAGGCGCTGTGACCATGCCGCCTCAAGGCAGAGAGGTCGCGGCTGAGAGTTGTGCGCCGCCCCGCGTCCAATGGCGCAGAGAAGAGGGGATTCCTCGCCAGGCTGCAGGTTTGCGTCGTCGTCAGAGGTGGGGTAGTCGCGGCGCGCGGCTGCGGCGGGTCCCGGGCTGGGGGCCTAGGCGGCCTCGGTCTCCTTGGGATTCGGATGCAGCCGCAGTTGCAGCAGCACGAGGGAGGCGAGGATCAGCAGCAGCCCGCTGACGAAGAAGGGCGCGCTGACGCTTACGTGGGCGGCCAAGTAGCCGGCGAGCGCGGGTCCGAGGATGGTGCCTACGCCTCCGTAGGCGAGGATCTTCGCCACTTCGAGGGCGCGGCTCTCGGGGCGCGTGTACTGCTGGATAATGAGGCCTTGGATGGGAATCCAGACGCCGGCCCCGAGAAAGTCGTGCAGGAGCCAGACGGCGGAGGCCGCGTAGAAGTTGGGGATTACGGCGGAGGCGGAGAGTATCGCTCCCTCCAGGGCCAGGGTTAGGATGTAGACCGTCTTCAGGCTTCGAATGCGAAGCGTGCCGGCGATCAGCAGGGGGAACGCGATGGTCAGTCTGTGCAGGAGCATGACCCAAGAAACGGCGTACTCGCTGACGGTGAACTTGTCGGAGAAGAACAGGGGCATGATGAAAGAGTGGCTGGTGGTCAGTCCTACGTTGAAGATGAACACAGAGACCACGATCACCTTCAGGTTGCGATGAATCTGCAAGGAGAACAGATCGCGCAGGTGGCTTGGGCCCCGCTCTTCCCGAGCTGCCACGGCCCCTGGGGTGAAGAGGGCCCAGAAGAGCAGGAAGCCTATGCCCAGGAGCCCGGCGGCCAGCCACAAGTTCCCCGCGGTGCCCCAAGTTATGAAGAGCTTTCCGGCAACGAGGGTTCCGGCGGCCATGAAGAGGAACTCCATGCCTCGGGTCTTGCCCATGAAGTCCATGAACCGGCCGCGGCTCTCCTCGTAGAGGACGACGGGGTGGAGGCTCTCGCGGGTGAAGAACATGGCGTCCCGGACTGTCTTCAGCAGGCTCTGTCCCCAGATGGATGAGCTGAGGGGGGTGAGTCCCATGGCGAGCGCGCTGGCGCTGAAGGTGAGGCCGTAGAAGGGCTTTCTGCCCCAGAGGTCGGCGAGGCGACCCATGACGACTCGGAGGGCCACCATCGCGGCGGCGGCGACGGTGAATACCGTGGCCATGTCCTGGAACGAGAGGCCCTGCTCCCTGAGGTAGTAGGGGAGGATGAACTCGTAGATGCCGGTGGCGGCGCCGAAGAGGAGGGAGACCGCTAGGACTGTCTTAATGTTGCGGTTCATTGAGGTCTTCCAAACAGATAAGCAGCGCAGGCTGGAAGCCTGCGCCACCCTCTCCTTCGCTCCGGCGGAGGCCGGTCCTCTCTCCCGCCGACGCTGACGCTTGGGTGTGCAGCCGAATATCCGCTCGAACGTGGATGTATGCTATAATGGGTATGTTATCGCACAGAGTCCCGCGCTGACGAATCCACCATGATTACGGGGGTCAACCATGCGCACCGGCGCGGCGGTCTGCGGCAAGGTCTTGCTGGCGATGCTCTGGCTGCTGGTGGTGGGGACGACGGCGCGGGCCGCCGATGTCGCTACTTACCTGTACTCTTTCGGGGATGGACCCCCGCACATTCGGTGGCTCACCCTGTCTGAAGATGATGGGGTTATCGCGCTCTCGGATTCAGACTTGGTCCGAAGGTATCGGCTGGATGGCACGCCGCTGGAGCGGCTCTCCTACCGGTCCATGCACATGCAGCAGGTCGTGTCCGCGGTCTCGGGCCAGCAGGGCGATATCTACCTGCTCTGGTATCAGACCTTCGATGATCACCCAAGCCGGGAGGCGGCCGCCTTGGTGCGCATGGACGCCCTGGGCTCCATCGTGCGCATGGTGGGCGGGGAAGGCGAGGAACCAGGGAAGTTTCGGGAGGCGAAAGACATCGCCTCATGTCCCGACGGCAGCATTGTGGTCGCAGAGTTGGGCAACGATCGCCTCCAGCGCTTTGGCGCGGACCTCGACTTCCTCCAGGCCTGGCCCACTCCCTCCGAGATCACCGACGGGGGTTTCTCCGGCCCGTATGCAGTCGCAGCCGATGCCGCCAACCACGTCTGGGCTTGCTACCTCGGCCCGGTATCTAGGTTCGAGCCGCTGCAGGTCGCCGTCGTGATCTACGATGCCCATGGAGCACAGGTGGGGGAGTTCCTATGTGAGATATCTCTGGAGAATGCCCTGGATCCGGGCGATGTGCTCAAAGACATTGGAGTGGACGACGCGGGGCAGCTCCATATGTTGTGCGCCACGGGTTGGAATAAGCACGAGTTTCTCACCTTCGATGGGTCGGGAAACGAGGTCGGGTCGTTCTTGGCCCCGGAATGGACGAGGGGGGCTTGTTTTGCCAAGAGCGGGTCCGCTGTCTGCTACGGTCACATGGATGGTGTCCAGATCTTCAGTGCCGGGGGAGAGCCGCGGTATCGCTGGGGAGACCTGGCCTGGGGGATGGCGAACCACCTGCCCCTCTCGCCCCGAGATGTCGCCTTCGACGCGGAGGGGTGGATCTTGGTCTCGGGTGGCGACTTCTCCGAGTTCCCGCCCGCCTGCGTCTATCTCCATCGCTACACCGCCACCGGCGCGCTCGATGAGATACTCTTCTCCTCCACTGGCTCCGAGGCCGCGGATTGGTTCTTCGCGGTGGCACCGGATGGCACCGTGATCCGGTGCGAGACCCCCATAGCCATCGATCGCAACGGCAACCGCTATTACCTCTCCCATGCTGGCGACCGGGTCATCAAAACCGATCCGGAGGGGGAGTCCCTGGAGGAGTGGGAGCTGGGGGCCAGCATCTCCGCAATCGCTATCGGGTTGGACGACCTGTTCTATGCCCTGCGCGATTGGAAGGTGGAGGTACGAGACCTGGATGGCGCTCTGCTGCGTTCCTGGAAGCCTTACGGAGCTGGCAAGTCCATTGTCGCGGATCCGAGAGGGCGTGTCTGCGTGGGGACCGGTACCGAAGTCTCGTGGTACTCGCCCGAGGGGGTGTTCTTGGACAGCATTGGATACGGCGGTTTTGAGCCGGTGCAGGCTTCGGCTATCGCTCTCAGTGAAGAGGGAGGATTAGCCATCGCCGACGAATGGCGGAGCCGCATCCATGTGTGTCAAATGGCCCGCTCCCGGTATTCCGATATCCCCTGGTGGCACTGGGCCAAGGATCAGATTGAGGCCCTCGCGGAGGCGGAGGTAGTGCAGGGGTATCCCGATGGCCGCTATTGTCCTGAGACCTCGGTGTCCCGGGACCAGATGGCCGCCTACCTCTCCCGGGCGCTGGCGGGAGGGGATGTGCAGGTGTCGGAGGGTCCGGCCGAGGTGTCTTTCCCGGACGTGTCTGCGGAGCACTGGGCGTACAAGTATGTGGAATACGCAGCGGCGGCGGGTGTGGTGGGGGGGTACCCGGATGGTCTCTATCATCCGGCGGAAGTGGTGAAGCGGGCGCAGATGGCAGTGTTCATAGCGCGGGCCGTTGCGGGCAGTGATTCTGCCGTTCCCCAGCCGCCTCGGCAGCCCACGTTCGCCGATGTCAGGAACAATGCCCGCTGGGAGTGGTGCTACAAGCACGTTGAGTATCTGGCGGCAGAGGGGATCGTGTCAGGCTACCCCGGCGGCGTGTACGAGCCACTGTGGCCGGTGAGCCGCGAGCAGATGGCGGTGTATGTGGCGCGGGGGTTCGGGCTGGCGGAGTAGAGGGGCGGTCGGGGAGACCGCGCGCTGCAGGAGGGGTCAGGCGGTTTGGGGCTGCTCGCCGGTGACCGGGGGCGGTTTCTCTTCTTCCTGCTCGGCCGGGGCGAGGGTTTCTTGCGCGGGCTCTGGGGCGGGTGGCTTCTCGGGCAACTCCTCGCCGCGCATGATGGCTCTGATTTCGTCGCCGGAGAGGGTTTCGCGCTCGAGGAGGACGGCAACGACGGAACGGACTTCGTCGGAGTGCTCGGTGAGGTGCTGCTTTGCGCGCTCGTAGCAGTCCTCAATGATGGTGGAGAGCTCTTTGTCGATTGCGGAGGCGACCTGCTCGGAGTAGTTGCGGTCTTCCATGATGTCGCGGCCGAGGAAGGGCTGCTCGTAGCTGCGGCCGAGGCTGATGGGGCCGAGGGTCTCACTCATGCCGAAGTCAGTGACCATGCGGCGTGCGAGCTCGGTGGCTTTCTTGAGGTCGTCGGCGGCGCCGGTGCTGATTTCCTGGAAGGCGAGTTCTTCGGAGACGCGGCCGCCGAGGAAGACGGCGATGCGGTCGAGGAGCTCGCTTCTGCTCATGATGTAGCGGTCCTCGGTGGGGAGCTGGAGGGTATAGCCGAGGGCGGGGCCGCGCTGGAGGATGGAGACTTTGTGGACGGGATCGGCTTGTGGGAGGAGTTGTGCGAGGACGGCGTGGCCGACCTCGTGATGGGCGAGGATCTTCTTCTCCTTATCGGAGATGATGCGGCTTTTGCGCTCGGGTCCGGCGACGACGCGCTCGATGGAGTCCTCGCAGTCGGGCATGGCGATCTTCTCACGGTCGCGGCGTGCAGCGAGGAGTGCGGACTCGTTGACCATGTTGGCGAGGTCGGCGCCGGAGAAGCCCGGGGTGCGGCGGGCGAGGACCTGGAGGTCTACGTTGTCGTTGACGGGTTTGCCCTTGAAGTGGACTTGGAGGATGGCCGCGCGGCCCTTGAGGTCGGGGTTGTCGACCTGGATGCGGCGGTCGAAGCGACCCGGGCGGAGGAGCGCGGGGTCGAGGACGTCGGGGCGGTTGGTGGCGGCGATGAGAACGATGCGGGCGTTTGGCTCGAAGCCGTCCATCTCGACGAGGAGTTGGTTGAGGGTCTGCTCGCGCTCGTCGTGGCCGCCGCCGAGGCCGGCAAAGCGCTGGCGGCCGACGGCGTCGATTTCGTCTATGAAGATGATGCAGGGGCGATTGGCCTTGGCCTGCTCGAAGAGGTCGCGGACGCGGGAGGCACCGACGCCGACGAACATTTCGACGAACTCGGAGCCACTCATGTGGAAGAAGGGGACGCCGGCTTCGCCGGCGATTGCCCTGGCGAGGAGGGTCTTGCCGGAGCCGGGGGGTCCGACGAGGATGACGCCCTTGGGGATTCGGGCGCCGAGGGCCTGGAACTTGCGGGGGTTCTTGAGGAACTCGACGACCTCCATCAGCTCGCCCTTGGCTTCGTCGGCTCCAGCGACGTCGTCGAAGGTGACTTTCGATGCGGTGTCGGGGTGACGGCGGGCGCGACTGCGGCCGAAGGAGAGTGCCTGGTTGCCGCTGCTCTGGGTCTGGCGGACGACGAAGATCCAGAATCCGACGATGAGGAGGCCGGTGATGAGGAGGTAGAAGAGGCCGCTGACCCAGACGTCGGAGATTGATGGTTTCTTGATGACCACCTTGGGGACGTTCTCTTGGACTCTCTCAAGGTAGGTCTGCATGTCGGCGGGGAGGTTGACTCGGTAGTTGCCGCTGCCGCCGGCAGAGGTGAAGGAGCCCTCTCCGGAGTTTTTCGGGCTGATGACGAGGGTGGCGATCTTGCCGGCCTTGACCATATCCATGAAGGTGCCGTAGTCGAGCTCCCTCGTCGGCTGCTGGCTTTTCATGCCGAACTGAAGGACGATTACGACTGCTGCGATGAGAGCGACCCAAACAGCTATTCTGAAGAACCGCGCCAATGCGAGCTCCCTCGTGCTGCGGTTACGATAGGCTCACAGCAATATGTTTCCCTGTGCATGGGATACGAAACCCCGAACCGACTCATTGTAGCACACTCGCGCGAGCATAACAAACGTGCGAGCGGAGCAGGCTGGTGCTTGCCCCAGGGAGTTATTCCACGTGGGAGAGTCGTTTGAGCGGGGGAGGGGCGTCAGGGGTCTGAGCGGGACTCCCGGGTGGAGAGCTGGGGGGCGGCTGTGGAGGAGGGCTGGGGGGGCGTTCGCTCGAGCTGGCGCATTGCGAGCACGGCGGCGCCGATGACGCCGGCATCGCCGGCGAGGCGAGAGCGGACGACGCGGCAGGTGGATGCGGGCACCATGTGGGCGCGGCTGCGGACGGTCCGCATTAGGGGCTCGAAGAGCTTGGGGCCGGCCTGGGCGATGCCGCCGCCGATGACCAGGATCTGTGGGTTGTAGAGCTGGATGAGGTTGGCGATGCCGATGCCGAGGTAGTGGGCTGTCTCGGCGAGGACTTCGGCGGCGACGTCGTCGCCCTCTTCGGCGGAGCGTGCGATGAGGGCGGGTGTGATGGAGCCGAGGCGGTAGTCGACCATGTCGGCGATGGCGGTGGATCGGCCGGTCTGGATCTTCTCAACGGCGCGGCGGACGATGGCGTCGCGGCCGGCGAGGGCTTCCCAGCAGCCGCGGTTTCCGCATCCGCAGAGGGGGCCGTTGGCTTCGATGGTCATGTGGCCGACTTCGGCGAAGCCCTCGGTGGGGCCGATTTGGGGTTCGCCGTCGATGATGGCGCCGCCGCCGATGCCGGTGCCGAGGGTGATCATGACCATCTGGGAGTAACCCTGGCCGGCGCCGAATCGGTGCTCGCCAATGGTCTGGACGGCGACGTCGTTGAGCATGAAGGCGGGGAGGTCGAGGTCGTGGCGGATGGGGGCGAGGACGGGGACGCCGCGGGAGTCGGCGAAGTTGGGGGAGTAGACGCAGATGCCTTCACGCGAGCGGTGGGCACCGGGGACGCCGGCGCCGATGGCGCGGATGTCCGCGAGGGAGAGGCCGGCTTGCTGGATGGCCTCTCTGATGGCTTCGATGGTGCGGTCGATGGCGGCGCGGAGGCCGGTTTCGGCAAGTGAGGGCCTGCGGGCCTCGCCGAGGATGCGTCCGGCGTCGTCGACGACGCCGGCGCGGATGTTGGTGGCGCCGATGTCGACGCCGATGTAGCGCTGCTTGACGTCTGCTGAGGCCTCAGCCACAAGGGCCTCCCGTGATGGTGCTAGCCGCGGTGCTCGTCGGGGGGTGCGAGGAGCTCGGAGATCTGCGCGGCGAGGGTGACTGCGTTGAAAGGCTTGACGACATAGGCTTCGCCGCCGCGGTCGAGGCCCTGGGCGACGTCCTGGTCTCGGCCGAGGGCGGTGAGGAAGAGGACGGGGATGTCGCGGGTGTGGGGGGATGATTTGAGGCGGCGGCAGACCTCGAAGCCATCGAGGCCGGGCATTCGGATATCGAGAAGGACGAGGTCGGGGTGCTCACGCTCGGCGATGGCGATTGCTTCTTCGCCGCCGGCGGCTTCGAGGGGTTCGTGGTGTGGGCCGAGGCCGTGGTGGATGCAGGCCTTGGCGAGGCTGCGGACCGACTCTTCGTCGTCAACAATGAGGATTCGCCACCTGGGGGTGGGGCTTCCGTCTGGCGCCGAGTCACCCGGCTGGTTGGCCATAGGGTCTGTCTCTCCGTCCGGACCGCCGACGGCGACTGAGGTCAGTCCGCGGTGCGCCGTCCTGTCAGCAGTAGGGGTTGGCTGTTCTCTCGTTCTCTCCTGCCAGCTGGTGCCAGCAACGCTCTATTCTAAGGGAAGAGGCGGAGATGTCAAGGATGGCGTGTGATGTGCCTGTGGTTGTGTGTGCTGCCGTGTGAGGGAGGGGGCGCTGGGAGAGGGACAGGATATCTTGCGTTTTGGCGGCGGCCGTGCTAGCATTCCGTCGGATGCGCCCGTAGCTCAGTTGGATAGAGCGCGGGGTTGCGGACCCCGAGGCCACAGGTTCAAGTCCTGTCGGGCGTACCAGTGATGTCGGGCCAGTCGCGAGGGTCTCGCTGGGGGGCGAGGCCTTCTCTGTTGGCCGGCTGTCGGCGCTCGGGCGCCATCCGGAGTCGGGGGGCCTGGCAGCATCGGGCGGCGCGTGGTATGCTATGATGCGAGTTGACGGCGGCCGGCAGGAGCAGGTTGTCTGGCCGGCGGCAGAGCGGATACCAAGGAGAGCGCGTGGCGAAGGATCCGAAGAAGGCCATCGAAGCTGAGGGTATCGTGCGGGAGGTGTTGCCGAACACGATGTACCGGGTCGAGCTGGAGAACGGTGTGCTGGTACTCGTGCAAGCATGCGGCAAGATGCGGAAGTATCGCATTCGTATTCTCCCGGGCGACAACGTGAAGCTGGAGTTGAGCCCGTACGACCCAACCAGAGGCCGAATCACCTACCGATACCGGTAGCTCGTTTCCAGTCTCGGGCGGTGCTGAGATGGGCGAGGGATGGGCCGGGCCGGCCGCGAGGGGCGGGGGTCGGGGCGTCTGTGGGAGGGGGTGTCTTCCGTCGTTCGATGGTTGAGGTGTGGGGGTGGGGCCCCGAGCCGGCCGCTGGGCGCGGCGGCGCGCGGGCGCGGGGAGCGGAGCAAGATCCTTCGCTGCGCTCAGGATGACAGCTTGCGGCGGGCATGCGGAGACATGCCCGCCCTACAGAGCGGCCGGCGGGGTGGGGAAGCCCTGCCCTGCAGGCGGTTCGGGAGCGGGCCACCGGAGCAGCCTCCGAACGGCGGGATTCTTCGGTCGCGCCGCGCGCTCCCTCAGAATGACAGCAGGGGCGGCCCACCCTACGAGTCTGATCCCTTTCTCCGGGCTGGTCGGAGGGTCGTGATCGCAGGCGGCACATTCTTGTGCCGACAGCGTGCACAGCAGGTCGCGACAAGAATGTCGCTCCTACGGACCCAGGCTTTGGGGTCACATCCCACGCTACGAACTGCTTGCCTTGTCGCGCACGCGGGCGGTATGATGCTGGCCGATGAGAAGCGGCACTGCGCATCTACCACTCCACGGCGGCCGCGCGCCGCGCCGACTCGCGCGATACACGGGAGGCCGAGGGTGAATCGAGAGCGGGCCGGCCTGGCTGTGTTTCTGCTCCTCACCTTTGGCGTGACGTGGGCGATTGAGATTGGGCTGGTGCGGCGGCATGCGGTGGGGAGCGCGGCCTACATCGCGCTGTTGACCGGGGTGATGTTCATCCCAGCGGTCTGCGCGGTGGTCGTCAGGCTGTTCGTGGAGCGGCAGGGGTTCGGGGACGCGGGGCTGCGGTGGGGCCGAGGAAGGCACTACGTGGCGGCGTGGCTGCTTCCCGTGGGGTTTGGCGTTGCGGCGATGGGTCTCGCCGTCTGGCTCAGGCAGGCTGAATTCGATCCATGGATGACGAAGTTCATGGTTCAGATGAAGACGAGCGCGCCGGAGGTGGAGCTGCCGTCGTTTGGGCTAACGCGCGTGATCGTGATTGTAGTGAACTTGCTGGCAGTGACAGTGAACACGATTCCGTGCTTTGGGGAGGAGTTCGGGTGGCGGGGATATCTGCTGATGCGGTTGATGCCGATGGGCGCGGGGCGGGCGATGGTGGTGACGGGGGCGATCTGGGGCGTGTGGCACGCGCCCATCATCCTGCAGGGGCACAACTATCCCGACCATCCGGTGCTGGGCGTGCCTTTGATGATCGGGTTCTGCGTCTTGCTGGGGGTGGTCTTCGGGTGGCTTAGGCTGGCGTCGGGGAGCGTGTTCGCGGCGGCGGTGGCGCACGCGTCGGTGAACGGTCCGGCGAATACGCCGCTGCTGTTTCTGCGGGGTCGGAACGATATTACGACGGGGATCACGGGGCTGCTCGGGCAGGCGGTGATGCTGGGCTTCGTTTTGCTGATTTGGCGGCTCGGTGGGATGCGGGTGGGACAACGGGTTGAGAGAGGAGTTGATGATGTCGCAGAGCGCGTGCCCGAATCAGGAGACTGACGACTGCAAGTGCACGTACGCGGGGTGCCCGCGGCATGGGCGCTGCTGTGAGTGCCTGGCGTACCACCTGGCACAGAAGGAGCTTCCAGGGTGCTGCTTCTCGGCGGAGGTGGAGAAGACGTACGACCGGTCATTTGCGAAGTTCATTGAGGTGTGTGGGTAGCGCTTGGGCTGTGTCGGGACTGAGGTGCCGAAGCAGCGGACCTTCGAACGGCGGGATTCCCTTCGACAGGCTCAGGGCAGGCCTTCGGTCGCGCGGGGCGCTCCCTCAGAATGACAGCAGGGGGAAGGTGGAGCACCTGTGGCAGGAGACACGCTCCTGCCCTACGAATCGAAAGACCCCGAAATGCGCTCTAGGCTGTTAGGGCTCGCCCAGGCGAGTGCGGGCGAGTATGGTGCGGTGGAGCGCCGGGATGGTGGCTCTCATGTCGCCCTGGAAGTAGAAGCTGTGGCCGCCGTCGGCGACGGTGCGGACGAGGATGGTTTTGTAGGGGCGGAAGTAGTAGCGCGGGTCGGTCTTCGGGGGTTCGGCGCGGGTGTCGGGGCCGAGGTCGAGGAGGTCGAAGACGGCGGTGGTGAAGTGCTTGATGTCGCGCCCCTGCTGGCGCTCCACATTCCTGGCCATGGAGAGCGCTTTCTGGAACACCTCCGGTCCCATCACCGCACTGCCGAGACACAGGAAGACGCCGCCCTCGAGGCGGCGTACATGCTCGGCAAAGAGCAGGAAGTCGCGATAGGAGGCCGCGCCTGCGGCCGCGGGGTCGAAGTTGGGGTGCTGGTGGGTGATGTCGTATCCGATGCCGATGTGGGCCGTCACAGG
>JALGTG010000260.1 GCA_029821495.1 Candidatus Hebobacteria bacterium | reverse complement strand
GTCCCATACCGCGAATAGCTAATCCGCATCGCCCTCACTCACCCCCTCTCCACCCTCCTCCTCACCCACATACAGCGACCGCCCCAACAGAAAATGCCGCTCCGTCCACCTTCGCCCCTGCTCCCGCGCCTTCTCGATCTCTCGCAGATACATATTAACCTTCGCGTCCAGGTCCTCCGCATGATGCAGCGCAATCGCCTCCGCCGTCCTCGGCTCGCTCGGCGACCCGAACTCCTTCGTCCCGTGGTGGCTCACGATCATATGACTCAGCCGCAGCTTCAGCTCCTCCGGAAATCCCTCGATCTCCTCCGCCCGCCGCCTCACTTCCCTCTCCCCCAACACCAGGTGCCCCAGTAGCTGCCCCTCATCCGTGTAATCGAACGCCGCATCCCAGCTCAGCTCCTCCATCTTACCAATGTCGTGCAGCACCGCCGCCGTCACCAGCAGATCCCGGTCCAACTCCGGGAAGATCTCCGCAACCTTCTCGCACAGCTCCACCACCTCCACCGTGTGCTCGCACAGCCCTCCCACATACGCATGGTGCAGCGCCTTCGCCCCCGGCGCCTCCAGAAACCGCCCCCGAAACTCCTCGTCCCCGAAGAACCTGCCCAGCAGCTTCCCCAGATGCTCGTCCCCCACCGACTTCACCACCTCCGCCAGCCGCCCCTCCAGCGCCTTCATGTCCTTCACACTCCGCGGCAGAAAGTCACTCGCCTTCGCCTCCCCTGCCGACACCGCCCGCACCCCCTTCAGCCGAAGCTGAAGCTCATCCCGATACGTCTCCGCACTCCCCGCCACGCTCACCACGTCTCCCGCCTCGAACCCCTCCGAGATCGGCAGCGCGTTATCCCAAACCCGCGCCGTCACCCGCCGGCCCGTTCGGTCCATCAGCGTCACATCCAAAAACTTCTTCCCCGCGCGCGTATCCCGCAGCTCCTTGCGCGCCACCAGAAACAGCCCCTCTACCCGATCGCCAGCCGTCAGCTCCGCAATTCCCTGTTCCGACACCACCGCGCCTCCTGCCCAGCTTGGTGGCACAGGTTTTCAACCTGTGCCAGGCGGCACAGCCGCCTTCTGTAGGGCGGGTATCTCGCCAAAGGCGGATGCCCGCCGCATATCCCCTTCTCATTTCCCCGTTCGGCAGGAGCTTGCTCCTGCCATCTGGCCACCTGTCAGTGCTACCGGTGTTGACGTTCCCGTTGCTTCGGTACTTCAGTGCCGAAGCGCCCTCACCCTAGTACCTCCGCACCACCTCACACCCCGGGTTGGTGTTTCGGGAGCAAGCTCCCGAAACCGCCGCTCTCCTCCCCGTCTAGTACCTTCGCACCACCTCACACCCCGGGTAATACTTCGCCAGCACCTCCCGGTAGTCCCATCCCCGTCCCGCCAGCCCCGCCGCCCCCATCTGGCACATTCCCACCTGGTGCCCCCAACCCGCTCCCCAGATCACGAACGCTGCCGGAAATTCCCCCTCCCCCTTCACCGGCTCCACCGCGACGAATGCCGAGTTCACCCCTCCCAGCGCTCGCCGGATCGCCCCGCCCCCGCGCACCCGTACCAGCCTCCGCGACCCAACCGCCATCACCTCCCGCGCGATCCCCGACTCCCCCCGTTCCGTCACCCTCACATCCAACAGCTCCCCGAAATCCCCCGCCTCCTCCCGCAGCGCCTCCGCCACCTCTTCCCGCGGCGCCACCGACCACCACCGTATCGCGCTCGACCTCCCATACCACGGCTGATTGCAGTTCACCGGCGGCGCATACTTCAGAAACTGCTTCAGCTCTTCCTCTCCCAGCGGCAGCTCCACCCCCAACTCCTCCGCATCGAAATCCGGCCGCCCCCGCAAGTACGGCACCGGCCGCTGCCCCGGCCAGTAGTCCTCATTGTTCGCCGTGTGCCCCCCGCAGTTCGACGAATACAGCGTGTCCGCCAGCCTCCTGTTGTACATCAACACCTCGCCCCGCGTCTCCGACACCGCCGCGTCGGTCCGCCCATCCTCGCTCGTCGCTCCCCCGTACACCTGACAGTGCTGGCCCGAACACAGATCGAACCCCTCCCTC
The DNA here is from genome assembly GCA_029821495.1 of Candidatus Hebobacteria bacterium. Taxonomy (GTDB): domain Bacteria; phylum Armatimonadota; class Hebobacteria; order Hebobacterales; family Hebobacteraceae; genus JALGTG01. The sequence goes on along the minus strand of JALGTG010000260.1, from coordinate 1,149 downwards.
CGGTGCCGCCCCGCCTTCATCAGCGCCTGCCCTCGCGCCGCCACCGCCTGCGCCTTCAGTGCCTCCAGCGGGTACCTCGTCGGCATCTCCGACGCCACCACCCCCCGCAGATACGTCTCCACATCCACCACATTCACAACCACCAGCCGTCCTCGCCCGCCCCGCCGCACCTCGATCGCCCCCCGATAGTCCCGGTCCATCACCCCGTCCCAATGCCCCTCCACTCCATATACCCTCACCACCTCCCCCTCCGGCGGCGTCAGCCGGAATCCCCTCCTCACCGACCACGTCCGCTCCCCGCTCGGATCCGCCAGACGGGCCCTCCCCCTCTCCCCCCCCACCTCCCACACCTCCCCCGGCCCAGCCGTCGCCACCTCCCGCTCCCCACGCAGCACATCCATCGTCACCCCCGCCGGCCCCGAGAACGAAACGCTCTCAATCCCCCGCACCAGCCCGATCCGCACGTTCGGCGCCTGCCCGCCCGCACGTGCCACCGGCCCCGCCACAAACACCAATAGCCCCAGCGCCAGCAACCTCGCTCGGAATCTCATCCATGCCCGCTTCCCCCCACCCCGCCGATAATCTATCACGTCCCCGCGCCCGCAGTCAACGAAGCCAACCTGGGGTCTGACTACCTCTCGGCCCGGTCCCCATCCGCCGCGGCAGACCAAGCGCCCCCCGGCTATTGCTACATCCCCCCGATTATGCTAGTATCGGGCGACCGATCGCGCTGAGAGACCCCCTGAGACAACGGTCGCGCTGATACTATGGCCGCGCCCTCTAGTGCCGGCCCCGCATATGCCGGCATGGGCGGGGGGGAAGCAACGTGATTCACTCAACGGGCGACACGCCCGGCAAAGGCTACTACTCCTGCCGCAGCTGCGGCAAGGTCATCCACCTCGACACCGACGAAGACGCCCTCCCGGCCTGCCCCAGGTGCGGCAAGGCCGACTGGCACAAGCTCAGCTAGCCCTCTAACCGCCTCACCATCCCCCACCCCCGCCCTGCTGTCATCCTGAGGAGCGCCGCGACGAAGGATCTTGCTCTCACCCACCGCCCCCCCTGCCCTCCCCTCTAGCGCGACCACCTCCGGTGTTTCGGCTCGTAGGGCGGAGCCTTGGCCGCCTCCTATAGGGCGGGGTCTCCCGA
>JALGTG010000259.1 GCA_029821495.1 Candidatus Hebobacteria bacterium | reverse complement strand
GCGAGGGCACCTCCAGCAGGCTGCGCGCGGCTCGTCTCCTGGGGTGGGGGGGCGCCAACGAGGGCCGCGAGGTCGGCCCGGCGGAGCCGATGGCCGCCACCGGGCGTGCGGTATGTTCGCAGTTGGCCTGCGTAGATGTAGCGCTTCAAGGTGGAGACGCTGAGGCGGAGGTCGCGGGCGGCCTCTCTGAGGGTGAGGAACTCATCGTGTGCTGGCATAGTGCCGTCCATTTCGGCGTATTCTGTATAACACCATATCAGAACGATTCATATTGGCAACGCATATTGAGGGAAGAAAGCGTGATGTTTTTGTGAAGGGCGGGGGCGAGCTCTGTGGCCCTGCCAGTGGGCTGGCCGGGAGCCAGTCGCGGGGCGAGAGGTCGGCGGGGACCGGTGACAGCCCCCGCGAAGGCACGACGATTGGGGTGATCGCGGCTAGTCTGCGAGGCCCAGATGGGCACGCACGCGGGCGGCCGCCTGCTGGTTTACGGGATGATCGAAGGGCTGGGAGACGACAAAGCCGCTTGGCTCTGACAGCAGCGCATCGAGCTCATCCACAACGGACTGCGCGAAGAAGTCGGGAGGATCGTGCGCGAGGAACCGGATGGCGAGGGCGGCCCCCGAGGTCGGGTCCGCAGCGAGGGCCTGGGAAACGATGTCAGCCTGCTCGAAAGGGTCGTCCGATGCATCAAGCATGGTCTCGAATCGCAACCGCGCGCCGGCCTCGTCCGTGTCGCTAGGCTCCGCGCCGGACGGGTGTGCTGCGAGATCATCATGGGAGGTACTAGAGTGATCTCCGGGCGTGTCGGCGACGGGGTGGTCTAGGTGGGCATGGGGCTGAGCCCCGAAGCGCGACCCTATCGCGCGCCCCACGCCGAATAGCAGAGCGAGACCAGCGGCGAAGGAGGCCGCGACGCAGGCGGTGCGTGCGGCGGCCCTCGCGCGATCATCTGCTCGGGCTATGTAGACGACGGCGGAGACGACTATGAGGGCAACTGCGTACGCGCCAATGACGAGGGGGCCGGAGGACAGATCGGCGGCATAGGAGACAACGAGGCCGGTGACTATAGCGGCGAGGCCAAGTGCCCAGCCGAAGACAAGTTGGTGGAAGAGGCGGCTGGTTATCATGGCCGCCATCACGGCCGGGGCGACGAGGAGCACGAAGACGAGTAGGACACCAGCGCTGCCGACGGAGACGGTGATGACGACCCCGAAGGAGAGGTAGAAGAGGAAGTCCCAGAGGCCTACGTTGAGTCCCTTTGAGTGGGCCTTCTCGACATCCTCCGAGATGACCATGAAGTTGTGTCTGAAGACGAAGTGGAAGACGCCGACAAGCGCGTATACGGCTGCCACAAGTGCGACCGTCTGCCACTTGACCCACAAGATCGACCCGGTGAGGATGTCCTTGATGTGCTCCGCGCCGTGAGGGGCCTTGTCGATGAGGATGATGGCCGCGGCGGCTGCGATAGCGTAGACGAGACCGATTATGGCCTCCTGGGGAACGCGGCTCTCGCGCGTCCGCGAGAGCGCGAACACCGCCGCCGCAAGGGCAGTGAGGGCGACGGAGAACCAATAGGAGGCCTGAGTGTGTAGGGGTATGCCGAGGAGGAGGGCGACGAGTGCGCCCAGCGCGGCAATTTGGGCCAGCGCGAGGTCGACGAAGATGATCTCGCGCTTGATGACGTGGATCCCGAGGTAGGAGAGCATCCCGACCATGAGGACGCACAGGCAGAACGAAGGGAACATGAGTTGAACGACACCGGTCAGTTCCATCTCTTCTCTCAATCCTCACAAAGATAGCGGGGATGCTCGGCCCGGAGGCCAGCATCTCCTTACGGCAGACACATCATCCAGCGAGAACTCCCGTGCGGTGCGCCGCTGCAAGCAGACGGTTGACCCAGAGATCGAAAAGCTCGAAGTAGTCGTCCGTGTCTGGTTCGCCGCCCACGTAGAGCGGAACGATGGTCGCAGCAGCGCTCACCCGGTGGGCCACTCCCTCCACCTCCTTCTCGTCGAAGTAGTTGGCTGCGAGGATGATGCGGATGTCCCGGTCTCGCATCAGCTGGACCAGTTCCGCAACGTGCCTTGCAGAGGGCGGTATGCCCGGCTTGGGCTCTACCGTGCCCGCTTCTTCCAGACCGAAGAGGCGGATGAAGTAGACCCAGTTCTTGTGATAGGTGACAACGGGGGTGCCGCGGAGCGGCAGCATCTGCTTCATCCAGCCGCCGAGGTAGTCGGTCAGCGGCTCGCCCTGGAAGTCGTGGGTTTCCAGGAATGGGATGAGCCTTCCCTTCTCGGCCAGGTCCGAGAGGGTTTTGCTCCCGAGGAGTTGCACAAGCCGTTGCCCGAAGAGACGGTTGTCGAAGTCGTCCTCGAGTGCCTTCAGGTTCCGCTCGTAGGTGGCCTTACCAGCGGGATCGTTCTTGGCGAGTCCGGCTGCGATGTTCCGGGCGGCCACCTTCAAGTTGAGCGGGCTGGTGGTGACGTGGGGATTGCCGTGGATGTGCAGGCCGCCCTCGACGCGCGACATCACCTTCGGCTTCTCCAGAAGGTTCATGCCTTGGGCGGCGGCGACATAGCCCGGACGCCCGCTGCGGACCATCCCGTTGCCCGATTTGTCTACAACCGTCGGAAGCCACATCTCAAGGTCCAGCCCGGTGTCAACCAGCACGTCGGCACCACGCACTAGGTTGACGAAGGACGGCTTGGGTCGGATGAAGTGCGCATCCTGGTCCCCGCGTACGATCGCCTCGACCGTGACGCGGTCGCCACCGATGACTCGGGCCAGAAAGGCGTAGTCAGGCAGTGTAGTGACCACGCGCAGCTGCTCCGTTGCGGCACAAGCTGCCGCGGTGGAGAGTACGGCTATGAGCAAGGTGAAGAAGAGAGCTATCCGCTTCATCGTTTTGGGCTCCTCTCTGTTTCAGTAACGCTCGTGTTTGTGGGGTCCGGCGGCGAAGATACACTGCAGGGAGAAGGCATCCTCATCGGGTACCATGCGGTGGCTACTGAGGTGGTTCCACTCGAGGCGCCAGTGCACCCAGGGACTCTGGTACCAGGTCAGGTAAGGGGTGAACATCCACTGGTGGGCGCCGGAGTCCGTCACTGCAAGGGGAGCGAGCGATAGACCGGGAAGGTTGGCGTACGGCTTCACATCCGGCTCGTAGTAGTCCACGCGGACGCCGACGTCTTGGGTGCGGGAGAGCTTCTTCTGGAAATAGGAGTAGGCCCCCCAGGCGCGAATCGTGTCGGCACCGGAGTTGTCGGGAGCGAGAAGGTCTCGATTGAGCCAGTA
>JALGTG010000062.1 GCA_029821495.1 Candidatus Hebobacteria bacterium | reverse complement strand
TTGCAGTAGGTCGTGGGTTCGATGTCGGCGCGGGCCGGAAGCGCGGGGTTGACGGAGGGTAGATCGCGGTACGCGCGACGCAACCGAACAGCGTTGGCGAGAGCGAGGGCGACGTTCATGGCGATCGCTAAAGCGGACCCAGCGCCGCTCAGAAGAAGAAGCTAAAGGTCAGGGGCCGGACCCGCCACTCACCATCCTCCTCGACCAGCCAGAGGTTCCCGCCAACGTTCTTGGGAAGGAGGCGCGCCACGCTCAGCTTGGCTACGAAGTCGATTCTCAGCCCCTCCAATGTAGTCGCCTGCGCGGTCAGATGCGCGTCCTTCATCGTCACCCACTTGGGCGGCCGCCTGGGCACCTCCCACCAGTTGAAGGTGAGCTCCTCCATCCGATCGTAGTCCTGCGCAACCCACGCCCGAAGAAAGTCCGCCGCGGCCTGACGGAGCTTCGGCTCCTGCTGGCGGTCGGCCGCAGTGGGGCTCCGATCCGGGAGCTTCGCGCCGCGCGGCAGCTTCTCATACCAGAATATCTGCCGCACCCGCCAGGCCCGCACCCCGTTCTCCGTCACCAAGCGAAGGATGACGGTCCCCTTTCCCGGAAGGCCGGCGTCCTTCGTGGGGCCCTGGAAGTCGATCGCGCCGGCACGGGTATCCGCCCGGGGCTTCGTCAAGGTGGGCATGCCGGCGAACGGACACGGCCCGTACAGGTTCTCGATGCGTTTCGGGAGCATGCTGCTGATAGCTTCTCTGTCGTTGCGGCTGAACGCGAACAGAAACTGCCTGGCCACCCGGGCCGCCTCGGGAGGCAGGGGGACCGAGTTCTCGGGCCGCCCGTCCTTCGGCTGGCCGAGGGTGGCCCCCAGGGCTAGTAGGATGATCGCAGCTTTGGGGTTCATAGACCTCATCCTTTAGATCATACCCAGTTCGCTCCCCGGTGCCGCTTGCCCTCCCGGCCTTTTGCCAGGGAAACAGGGGTAGGTCCGTGAAGGAGAATGACCATCCATGTGTAACAGTGCTTTGGACTGGAATGCGTGGAGCGGCCGTAGTAGGCCTGGTCGCTCGCTGCTTTGCGAATCCGGGGCCCTGGCGCTCCGGCTTGTTTTCGTGTGAACCGCTTAGAAAGGGCATGGGGTAGACAGAAGCCAATGTCAGCAAGCATGCGCCCCGGCGTGCAGCGGCGGCCGGCGGCGCCAAATCGGGACAGAACTCGGCGAAGACCCTGGTGGCACTGGGTCCTAGTTGTCGTGGCATTGCTAGCGCTGGGCGGCGGTTGCTGGGGCGGCTACGCCATCTGGTTCGCGCTCGCCCACGTGCGCGTGCTCTCCGCGCAGGTCACCGGTCTAGTCGTCCGCGTGGCGGCGAAGGACGATACGCGAGTTCGACAGGTCCTGGTCCGGACCGGAGACGAAGTGAGCCAGGGCCAGGTTGTCGCCCTCCTGGACGACGCGGACCCTAAAGCGCGGGCGGACCAGGCGCGGGCTACGCTCGAGGCGCGGAAGAGCGAGTTGAAGCGGGCGGAGCGGGAGATGGAGCTGACCATTCGGCAGTCCGCTGCTACGGTGCACGAGGCCGAAGCGCAACTCGCTGCCGCGCGCGCACGCCTCGCCCAGGCCGAAGCCGAGAGGGAGATGCAGGCCCGACGGCAGCCGGACGAGGTGAGGGTCGCCGATGCCGCGGTCGCCTCCGCGAAGTCCGAGCTGGCGGATGCCGAGGCCACACTTCGCCGGATGGAGAAGCTGTTCGCACAGGGCGCCATTTCGCAGGGCCTCCTCGACTCCGCGCGCACCGACTACGAAGTCGCAGATGCTGCCGTGGACGCGGCAGAGGCCGCCTTGGCTGTGGCGCGGGCCCAAGACTATCAGAGCCGCATACGCGCGCAGCAGGTCGCGACCCGCTCTGCGGAAGAAAGAGAAGCCGTCGCCGGACTCGACTCGGCCCGCACGGGGGAGCGGATGGTCGCGCTGCGCGAGGAGGAAGTGCTCGCCAGGAGCGCCGCCGTGGACGAAGCGGAGGCCGCGCTCCAGGCGGCCGAGGCGCGGCTTCTGGACGCGGTCTTGGAGAGCCCCCTCAACGGCGTAGTGGTGAAGGGCATGGGCTACTCGGTCAAAGACGGCGAGGTGGTGGTCAAGGGGCAGCCTATCGTTACGGTTGTCTCAACCGACCTCCCGCCGTGGATAACGGCCTCGGTCTCCGAGCTGTACATCGATCGCGTGCGCGAAGGACAGCCCGTCCTAATCCGGATCGACGCCTTTCGCAGGCGTTGGTTCCACGGCACAGTGGAGAAGGTGGGGCGCGCAACCGAGTTCACGGTCGAGCAGGAAAGCCCTTGGATGATTAGAAAGGTGCCCATTAAGGTAACCTTCGACCCGGAAGGGACCCAAGTTAGGCACGGCATGACTTGCCGTGCCTGGATCGACGTGCGGAAACGGTGACGGGTCGGACAAGACCGTTTGCGGGTTCCTCGCGAGCGCCGCGGCCTAGCCGCTAGATCTCACCGTCAATCAGTCGCCGGCTGTGAGTGTCGAGCAGCGTTAGGTCCTCAATCTCGAATCGGTTGCCATCGGCGTCCTGCAGAAGCACGCGCACCCCTCCAAGCACGCGCACGTCCTCCCGATCCCGCACGTCAAAGACTCGATAGCCGCGGTCGGTCTCCACCTCCCAGCGAGCCGCCCCATGCGAGTCTTCGATGTCATAGACATACGTGATCTTAGGCACGAAGTAGGCGCGGCCGATCTCCTCCTCGAGCGTCCGCCGGCTCTCGGGGTCCAGGCCGCCGGGATTCTGTAGCAGCAGGACCTCCTTGTCATCGTGGTCGAGGAAGCTGACAAGGTCAGCGGCGCCCGAGATGGGGAACGCGCGCGCCGGCCTCACATCTGCGTGCTCGGTCTCCCCATCGAGCTCCGCGTGAATCCGGCGGAACTCGTCCCGCCAGATTCGCACCCGCTCGGGGCCGATCATCTCCAGTCGGCCTAGTTCTGCCTCCCAGCTCGCGTCGGCAAGCGCCTCCGCCTGATTGTCCTTGGGTTCTTTCACGAGAGGGCCTTCCGGGACTCCCACTACCACGCCCGCACTTTGGACAGCTCCGCCTGGAGCTTGCAGAGTCGGCTGTACAGCCCATCACTATCGAGCAACTCATTGTGGGTGCCCATCTCAGCGATGCGGCCGTGCTCCATGACGATGATCTTGTTCGCCTTGCGCAGTGTCGAGAGACGGTGGGCGATTGCGAACGTGGTTCTGTTCCAGACCAGCCGGTCCAGGGCCTGCTGGATCAGCATCTCTGTTTCCGTGTCCACCGACGACGTCGCCTCGTCCAGGATGAGGATGCGCGGGTTCATGAGGATCGCCCGCGCGATGGAGACCCGCTGGCGCTCCCCCCCGGAGAGAAGCTGGCCGCGCTCACCAACTACGGTGTCGTATCCGTGGGGCAGGTTAACGATGAAGTCGTGGGCATTGGCCGCCTTCGCAGCGGCGATGATCTCCGCGGGGTTGGCGTTTGGGACCCCATAGCCGATGTTCTCCGAGACCGTGCCGTGGAAGAGAAACGGCTCCTGGAGCACTACGCCTATCTGCCGGCGGAGGAAGTGTAGAGACAGGTCGCGCACGTCGTGGCCGTCCAGGAGGACCTGGCCGTCGTCCACATCATAGAAACGGCTCAGCAGGTGCACCAGAGTGCTCTTCCCAGCGCCGCTGGGCCCGACCAGGCCTATTACCTCGCCGGGTTCGGCGACGAAGTCGATGTCAGACAACACGGGTTTTCCCGGCTCGTAGCTGAAGGTGACGTCGCGAAACTCCACCCGCCCCCTCACCTCGGGTAGTTTGAGGGATCCATCTGCGTCCAGGATCTCTGGTGACGTGTCCAAGACCTCGAAAACGCGCTCGGCCGAGGTCAGCGCGTGCTGAATCCTGTGGTTCATCTCGCCCAGCATTTGCACGGGGTAGTAGAACTGCCACATGAGCTGCATGAACATGACAAGCACGCCCAGCGTCATGTAGCCTTGCATGACCTGGAGACTGCCGTATCCGAAAACGATGAGAGAACCCGCGGCGGTGGTCAGACCGAACAGCGGAAAGAACAGAGCCCACAGCTTCGCCGCGTTTAGCTCCTGGACCAGTAGCTCCTCGCTGCGCCCGCGAAGCCGACGCGATTCGCGGTCTTCTTGGGCGAAGGACTTGACGACCCTGATGCCGGGGATGGCGTCAGCCAGCACCGCGGTCAGGCTAGCCATCCGCCGCCACACTTTGTGAAAGACCGGATGGATGAGCACCCCGAACACGTAGGTGCTCACTCCGATCAGCGGGATGGGCAGCAAGGTAAGCGCTGCCAGCTTGGCATGGGCGACGAACAGCATCACGCAGATGATCAGGACGGTGAAGATGTTGACGAGGATTTCCTGGAGGCCTTCGGCGATGAAGTACTGAAGGCGCATGATGTCGTTGGTGACGCGCGACATTATCTGTCCCGTCTGCTTCCGGCTGAAGAAGCCGAGAGACAGGATCTGCAGGTGATCGTAAACCTGGACTCTCATGTCGTAGACGACGTGCGCCCCGATCCACTCCATGATGTAGGCACGTACGACTCCGATGGCCGCGCGCAAGAGGTAGATGCCGAGAAGCAAGAAAAGCAGCCGCCAGAGACCGGCGTAGTTTCTGGGCACGATCACGTTGTCGATGAGCATCCTTGTGAGGTAGGCCGGCAGCAGTGAGAGCAAGGAGAAGCTTACGGTCAGCACGAATCCGGTGATCGCAATCGCCTTGTACGGTCCCAGATAGCTGACGAGCTGGCGTAGCAGCTTCGCCCGCTCCATGCAAAACGGGCAGATCTCCGACCACCGGGGGAGCGCCCGGCCGCAGGTCTTACAGCGCAGAGCGCGCTGCATGTGCCTCCCGCCCGGCCCCTTTCCCCCCGTTGCATCCTCTTCGCTCGTCAGGCGGCGCAAGATGTGGTAGGCGCGCGCGAACTGCGGGGCCAGAGAGCGGCTGAAGCGCGGCAGCTCCACCGCCTCCTGCTCCGTGATGACCTCCAGAGAGCCGCCGCCGATGAAGTCGCGCAGACGGAGGCGCCGCACGTGGGTCCAGGGAAGCTCGACCTCCACACGGGCCTCGCCGTTCTCAGTCGCCAGCATGGCCAGGCGCCGGTCCGTCGCCACGAACCAGCGCTCCCCGTACTCCCCGTCAGGCGTGATGTCTGCGCAGAGGCTGATCAGCCGGCGCTCGTCATCGGCCATCAGACGGCGGAGCTCGGCCTCGACCGCCTCCGGCAGCTCCTCCTGCACATCTGCATCGAGCAGGCGTTCTATCTCTTTTCTCAGGGTCTCGTCCATGGGCTCCGATCCGCGCGTGGGGCAGGCCAAAGCGGGCGAAACTACTGCCTCCTAGACTTCCACGACCTGCCCGAATCCTCCCCTCTCTGCCGACGCGATTTGGTCGATGTCTTGTGCTCTACTTGGGCGCTTCGGCCGAGAGTGACGCCGCCCCAAAGAACGACCCTCTGAGACGCGCGCTACGGACCGATCTCAGAGACGGGGAGGCGCCTCGGGGTGCAGCTCGCAGCGCGCTGTCGCGTGTGGGGGGCTCGTGCGGCGAGGGCCAGTCTCTCCCCCGCTGTTAGGGAGATGGCCCGCTCTGCACCGGCGCGGCGTTGACCGCGGGCATCGCCGCCAGTACCTCCCGCGCATCCAGAGGCTCCGCGACCCTCTCCTCCGATACCACCCGGCCGTCCCGGAACGTCACCATGCGGTGTGTGTGCCGGGCGATCTCCTTCTCGTGGGTCACAATCACGATGGTCTTGCCCTGGCGGTTCAGGTCTTGGAGAATGGCGATGATCTCCTGGCCGGTGCGCGTGTCCAGGTTGCCCGTCGGCTCGTCCGCGAGGATTACGGCGGGATCGTTGACCAGCGCCCGCGCGATGGCGACCCGCTGCTGTTCGCCGCCGGACATCTCTGAGGGTCGGTGATGCAGGCGGTCGCCCAGCCCGACCGCCTCCAGTGCGGCGCGCGCGCGCTGGCGCCGTCGCCGGCCGGGCCTGTAGAGCAGGGGTAGCTCGACGTTACGCATCGCGTCGATGCGGGGCAGCAGGTTGAACGTCTGGAACACGAACCCCATGTGGGAGTTCCGGATGTCCGCGAGCTGGTCGTCGGAGAGGGCGGAGACCTGTTGGCCGTCCAGGTGGTACGATCCCCGCGTCGGCCGGTCCAGACAGCCCAGGATGTTCATGAGAGTGGACTTGCCCGAGCCGGAGGGCCCCATAATGGCGACGAACCCCCCGCCCTCAATGTTGAGCGACACGCCCTGCAGCGCGGGCACCACCACTCTGCCCATCCAGTACGACTTGTAGACGTCCGCCACCTGAATCACAGAATCTCTCCACACCCATCCAGCGCGCCGATGGCCTTCTCCAGCGCGAGCAGCGCCGTCTGATAGTCGTACATTGCCCGCACCCGATTGGCGCGAGCGCGCGTGGCAACCTCCTGCGCGTCGAGGATCTCCACGAATATGCCGACCCCCTCCCGGTACTTCCCCTCCGCACCGGCGAGCTGCGCCTCGGCGCTAGCCAGCGTCTTCTCGGAGGCATCCAGGCTCTTGCGCGCGGTCCCGACATCCAGCAGCGCGGTCTCCACCTCCAGCCCGATCGAATTGCTGAGTTGCTGCTCGTAGGCCTTCAGCGACCGCAGGCTCGAGCGGGCAGCGTCCACGTTGGCCTTGCGCAGCCCCCCGTCGAACAGGAAGGCCGTCGCATACGCCACCACCGACCAGGACTCGCCCTCCCTCGGCCCCTTTATCCCGCGCTCGTACTGCGCCGACACGGACAGAGCCATGTTCTTCGTCGCCTCGGCCTGCCTGACTCCTTGCTCAGCAGCGGCGAGCGACTCGCGCAGAGATGCCATCTCTGGCCGGTTCCCGAGTGCAAGCTCCAGTGCCTCCTCGAAGGGCGGAATGGACCCGTCTTCCTCGCCCGGCTCGGGCCGCGCCAACCGCAGCGAGTAGGTCGGGGGGAGCCCTATCGCGTTCTTCAGCCGGGCCTTCGCAAGGTCCGCGGCATTCTCGGTTTGAAGCAGCGAGAACTCGGTCTCCGCGGAATTCGCCGCCGCCGGAAGCAGGTCAACCGGCGCGGCTTCGCCCACCTCCGCGCGCGCCCTCACCAGCTTCTCGTGGTCCCGCGACGCGGCAAGGCTGGCATTGCCAACCGCCACCAGGTCCTCTGCCGCCAGCGCCTGGTAGTAGAGCTGAGAGACAGACCATATGAGGCCCTGTCGCGCCGCCTCCGCGTCCGACCGCGATGCCTGCGCGGCGTGTCGGGACTGGTGGGTGGACTCCCTGCGGCCAGTCTGCCAGATCGTCTGCTGCAGAACCGCTTGGGACTCACGGCGCCGATCGTCAGTGCTGAAGGCAATCGTGCCCGCCGCCGTCTCCACGAACGACGTCCCGCCCGTTCGGCCCTGCACCACGACTAACGAGGCCGACGGGTAGTACGAAGCCAGGGAGCGCTTCAGGTTCGCCTCCGCACCGATTACGCTCTCCCTCGCCACCACCAGTGAGGGATTGAGCTGCATCCCCAAAGAGATGCACTCCTCCAGACTCAGCGGATGGTCGGGAAGCTCAGACGCAACAGCCCTTCCCGTCGCGCCCAGCGCCAGTATGCTCGCGCAGCCCAACAGGCAGATGACCACAGCACGCATCGAGAAACCTCCTTACTCGTATCGCAGTGCCTGAATCGGATCCAGCCGCGCCGCCCGCCACGCCGGGTACAACCCGAAGAAGACGCCGACCCCGCACGCAAAGAGGAATCCGCCCACGGCCACGAAGGCCGATATGTGAGTGGGCAGATCGCCCTTCGTCGCCACGCGGACGATCCAGGCAAGCCCAGCCCCCATGCCGACGCCCATGAGGCCGCCGATCCCCGAGAGCGTCATGGACTCGGTGAGGAACTGGATCATAATGTGGCGGCGCTTCGCCCCCACCGCCTTCCGCAGCCCGATCTCCCGCGTGCGCTCGGTCACGGAGACGAGCATGATGTTCATGATGCCAATGCCGCCCACCAGCAGCGCCATCCCGCCCACGCCCCCGAACACGATCGCGAAGATGGCCAGTATCTGCCCGATCGCCTGCAGAATGCGGGACTGGGAGTCAACCGTGAAGTCCGGCTGGTTTCCGTGCCGCCGCATCAGCAGCGCCCATATCTGATCCGCCGCTTCCTCCGTCTGCTCCACCTCCGCTGTCTGTGCCCACATCATCCACACGCGCTTGTCCCCGGTGATCCGCTTCTGCAGCGTGCTGAGCGGAGCGCATACATCCTTGTCGGGGTCCTCTCCCATCGCCCGCCCTTTAGGCTTCGTAACACCGATGACGGTGAAAGTGACTCCGCTCGCGCGCACCGTCTCCCCCACCGGGCTCTCGTCGGGCCATAGCTCCTCCGCGACCGTGGGGCCCACGACGCAGACCTTCGCCCACGAATCGTAGTCCTCTTGCGAGAAGAACCGCCCGGCCTCCACCTCGATGTTGTGCAGGCGCGGGTACTCAGGCTGACAGCCGATCAGCCTCCCATTGAACTCCTCGCCGCCAACCGCGAAGGTGGTCTCGGCCATCGGAAGCTCGGGCGACACGTCCGTAACCAGCGGGCACTCGCGCCGAATCGCCTCCGCGTCGTCAGTCGTCAGGAACTCAATGTGGGAGAGCCCTTCCCCCTTCCTGCGCTCGTCTGGAGAGAAGAAGATGATGATCAGCCGGGAGCCCATCTCCTCGAACTGCTGCACGATCTGATGCCGCGCCCCCTCGATGAAGGACACCATCGTGATGACCGATGCCACCCCGATGATTACCCCCAGCATCGTGAGAGCCGACCGCAGCTTGTTCGCCGCAAGGCAGGATAGCGCTACCCGAAGGCTCTGGAAGAATCCCATGGCCGTGCTTAGTCGCCTCCTTCCTCGCCACCCCCGCGCTTAATGTCGATCTTCTTGCGCTCCGGAGTCTCCGCCTTACCGAGCTCCACCTTCTCGCCCTCCTCCAGGCCGGAGCGAATCTCCGTGCGTGAGTCGCTGGCGAGGCCCTTCGTGACCTCCCTGTCCTCGGTCGCCTCCTTACCTTCGCCCTTGCCCTTACCGTCGCCAGTCACCACTGTAACGAACCACTTCTTCTCCTTCTCGAAGAGCGCGTCGTTCGGCACCCACACCACGTCGTCTGCTCGCTCGCAGGCGATCTCGATGTTCGCCGTCATACCCGGCCTCAGGTCCGCCACGTCCCCGGTGAGTGTGATCTCAACGGCAAACCGTACGATGCCCTGCTGGCCGATCTGACCTGCAGAAGCCGGTGAAATGCGCGTTACCCGGCCTTCATATGTCCGGTCCGACAGCGCATCAGCATCTATCTCGACCGACTGCCCCAACGCTACTTTGTCGATGTCAACTTCGTTCACGTTCACCTTGACCAGCACCGTGGAAAGGTCGCCGACGGTCACGAGCGGCGCGCCCGCGCCGTAGTACGAGACCGCCGTGATCAGCTCTCCCTCGCGCACGTGTCGAGCGATCACCACCCCGGCGCAGGGCGCGCGGATCACGGCGTCCTGCAGGCGCGCCTCGATCTCCGCCAGCGAGTCGCGTATCTGCCGCACTGAGGCCTCCGCCTCGATCACTCGCGACTTGCCCAACTCCACCTCCGCCCGCCGCGCCTCGGCAATCGCCACCGCCGTCTCCTGCTCTCGGACGCGCTCTCCCGCTGACTCTAGCGCCTGCCCGGCAAGATCGAAAGCCGCCTTCGCCGAGTCCACTTCGTTCTGCGAGACATACCCTCCCATCTCCAGCAAGCGCCGCTTGTTCTCGTAGACGCGCTCGGCGTCCCGCTGACGAGTCTCGGCCTCTCGTAGATTGGACTGAGCCACCCGGAAGTTCGACTTGGCCTGCTCTATCTGTGACTCGATCAGCTCGGCATTGAGTTCGTGTGACAGCCGCGCCTGCTTCAGCCTCGCGCTGCCGGCGTCCATCTGCGCCTTGATCTGGTCTCGCTGCGCCTCCAGCTCCGGCACATCCAGGCGGGCGATCAGCTGCCCCTCCTCGACCCGGTCCCCCTCCTCCACCGCCAGCTCCACCAGCTTCCCGGCGACCTTCGACTTGACCTCAACACTCTTGATCGGCTCCACGAACCCCGTCTCGCGAACGCCGACGACAACGTCGCCGCGTTCCACCTCGGCCGTCTTCGCCGAGTGCAGCTTCGGCCGAAGCTTCATCACCATGAACGCGGTGCCTCCCCCCAGCACGACCAGTGGCAGGAGAACGGCCAGCAGCAGTATCTTCAGCTTTCGCATGAACACATACCTTTCCACTCAGCTCCGAACAGCATGCCGCTTCGGACCAGGGTACCCATTCCAGAGCTGACCTACCCGGCTCCAGCTTCGCTTCGCCCAAAGCCCCTTACGCAAGAAACCGGCCGGAGGTTTCAGCGCGGCCGCTGCCAGAGGGACTGGGGCACTCCCCGTTTCTGTACCATCTGGAGTGAGAGTCTCTCAGGCTAAACAAGACAGCGCCTTAATGCTGTGAGCCGCCATGGCCCTCTCTACTCCCCGGTTACCGCTCGAAGAAGAAGATTCGTTGCCTCCGCGACTCGGCGGATGTCTCTATCGGAGAGAGCGCTCAAGGCCTTCCCCATGTGGAGTATCTGCGCTGCGTACCACTCCTGGCCCGCCTGGATGCCTGCCGGCGACATCCGAACGCGGACGACCCTCCGGTCGGCCGGGTCGGAATCTCGTTCCAGCACGCCTCGCTCGACGAGCCTGTCGACCAGTCCGGTGGCCGCGCTCACCCCGATCCCGAGCCGCGAGGCAAGCTCACCCATGGTGCAGCCGGGCCCGTGACCCACCACCATCAGTACACGGCCCTGCGCCATCGTGACATCCAAAGCGCTCGTTCGCAGCGGCTGGTGCGACATGAGCGCACCCATCACCTGCGGCAGGAGCCCCGCAATCAGCGCAATGTCCTCATCCCGCGTGCGCCCCACGGCACAGTTCTCCATCCGAATAGTTGACAGTACGAACTATACAGCAGGCGAAGTTCTTTGTCAAGGCCCTTGCCCTCGTCGGGTCTTGAGTTACCATACATAGGTAACAGGCAGGCTGGCCCGAGGGCCCGCCCCAGGGAAGCAAGCGGCGGGAGTGGTGCCGCCGGCCGCACAGGCCCTCGCCGTTGGAGGCGCGGATCCCCCTACCCCGCAGACTCGCCCGGCGCCGATCCTCTCAGCCGCTCCACAGTATCCTGCAGCAGTGCAGTGGCGCGCTTCAGATCGTAGTGCGCCTCCAGCACCTTCTTCGTTCCGTACGCCTGCGCTCCGAGCAGGGCCAGGAACCCGGTCAGCCCGAGCAGGGCCAGCACCACGGCGAACGGCTCGTCGAAGACCCTACCCAGGCCGGAGGCCAAGCTCGCCGCGAGAGCGAGCGTGAGTGCGGCCGCGAGCACGCCCGCAATGATGCTGACGGCCCCGTGGAAGCGAACGGATCGGCCGAGAGCGTCGCGGTTCGCGGGAGACCGCGAGGAGAAGAAGGCGGCCGCGGCCAGCCCGCCGGCGCCAGCGGCGAGGACAAGCCAGGGGAGGACCCGTTCGGTCCAAGGGGGTTGATAGTCGGCGGGCGGCGGAGGTCCAGCGGGGTGGCCGTGTGCGACCCAACTGCCGTCCGGGCCCCTTATCCACGCGTCCTCCGGCCCAGAGAAGAGCCGGGCGAGACCCAGCGTCAGTCCCAGCGCCAGCACCACCAGAGCCGCCCACTTCGCTACCTGCCACAGACTCATTGCCTTTCTCTCCCTTGCTTCGGCTCCACCTTCTTCGACTCCAGCCACGCGTCCACGTCCCGCTTATCAAACTTGATATTGCGAGCCGTCAGGCGGATATAGCGCGGACAGTCCCCCGACTGTATGTATCGATAGATCGTCCGCTTGCTTTCGCCGAGGTATTCCGCCAGCTCCTCGACCGACATCAGATACATGGGACGGTGACCTCTTTGAGGGACATCTTAGCCCCCGTGATATCTTGTCGTGACAATTATACCATTGGAGTGACATTTTGTCAATAGGCGCACGAGCGGCCTCCCGCGGCATCCATCCCAGCCGCAGGAGGCCGCTCTCATCGGTTACTTAACAGCCGTGATCCACGGCCCCCATTCGCCCGGAGCCGCGAGCGGCGGCCGCTCCATCATCACCACGACTTCGACGAGAGGGCGCAGCATCTCATCCACCGCGTCTATCTGCCGAGGACGCTGCCCCTCGGGCAGCCCATCGAAGAGCCGCTCCGCAAACCACCCGCCATCGTAAGTCGCTTGTGCGGAGCTCAAGCCCACTTCCCGCAACATGCGAAGCCACAAGCGGCACGATGGATGCTGTGTCGTCCATGTCGCCGCGTCGGTGACGTGCGGTCGGAGATCACCCAGGACTTCGGGCGTGGCGTTCGGCGGCTCGACACCGCGGCGGGCGAAGACCTCGCCCACGGTCTTCTCGGGGATGTCAAACGTAAGCAGGTAGTGATCCACATACTCCTGCTCGATGTGTCGGTGGTAGATCATGAGGTCGCTCGTCGCCTCCTCGCCGCCGACGCTAAGCTCTCGCTCCTGGCCGCCTGCATAGTAGCTCAGCGACTCGTAGTGCATGCGAAGCCGGCCGCCCGGCTTGAGCACCCGGCACAGCTCACTCAGCGTTGCGCTCAGGTCCGGCGTCTGCTCAACCGGCGGAACGTGTACGAAGCTTGCATTGCCGACGCCCAACCGCTTCGCGTTCGCACTGCAGACCTCCACACGCCGTATGCTCCCATCGACGCCGACCACCTCCTCGACCATCGGGGCCATGAGCAGTGACGGCCAGCCGTCCCCCGGTCCGAAGTCCAACACGCGGCCCGGACCACAGAGGACTGCATAGTCGATGATCTGCCCTCGATCCTTGAAATGGCCGCGAATGCTTGCGTCGAACGGTACGTAGATGACACACAACTGCTCGAACGACTGCGACGCCATGTGGTCGTATAGCGACTCGGCCGACGTGGACTCACGCAGCTCGAGGTGCTCGCGAATCCACTCAATCGCGTTTCGGATCGCGTCTCCTTCGTTCTGATCTGAAATGCCCATAGGGCTCCTTTCTCGTTCCTTGTAAGTGGTCACATCTGAGTGGATTAGCCCTATGTCTGTGTTTCATCATGCACCTCCCTTCG
>JALGTG010000061.1 GCA_029821495.1 Candidatus Hebobacteria bacterium | reverse complement strand
GCCGGTGAGCACAATGACCGGGGGCCCGCTGCGCATGACGTTGCGCAGGAAGGTGAGGACGGAGACACCGCTTTCGAGCGGCAGGCCGAGGTCGAGGAGCACTAGGTCGGGCGCTTCACGCTGGGGGGCAGTCAGGGCAACCATGGCCTCCACGCCATTGCGGGCCAGCAGGACGGTGTAACCGTTGGCGGCCAGTAGTGCGTCCAGGAAGCGCATGATTTCTTCGTTGTCCTCGACGACAAGGATGCATGCGCTATCAGTCTGCTTCGATGGCGACTCAGCGCTCACGAGGGCCTCTACCTCCAACGCGCAGTGCATTAGTTTCCCCTCGTTCAGCACAGGAGAGCCGCACGCCAATCGCGCCGCACTGCACGGCCGACAGCCGCCCACGTAGACGTAGAAGCGCGATTCACTGGATGTGGCCGAACGGAAACGGCGGCCACTCTCGACTCGGTCCCCTGCACCAGTCCGCGCTGCGCACTGGAACCCAGTTCTGAGCCCGATGGGTCGATTCCTTCCGCCCCGGCAGGACAAACTGCTGACTCGCGGGGTCAGCGCGGGGGGCTGGTTGCGCGGGCGCTGAGCGCAGAGAGGGAGGCTCCTCGCAAATGGATATGTGGCGCGATCGCCCCACTGGGAACAGGATATGGAAGCGAGAACCCGAAGACGCATGTTACCCTACCACAAAGGAGGCGAGGGAGATGGCACGCGGCACGCAGCTATCAGTGACACTGCAGAACAAGCCGGGACAACTGGCGAAGGTGGCGTCGGCCATTTCGCGCGCCAAGGTCAACATCCGGGCGATCTCCGTTGTTGACTCGACGGAGGTTGGGGTGATTCGATTGGTCACATCCTCGAACGCGAAGGCCCGCGCGGCACTGAAGAAGGCCGGAATGGACGTGGTGCAGAGCCCGGTCATCATCTCGAAGTTGCCGAACGAGCCGGGCGCGCTTGCAGCCGCGGCCAGGAAGCTCGCGGCTGCAAAGGTGAACATCGAGTACGCTTACGGCAGTGCAGCGAGGACGGGCCAGCCCAGCACCATCGTCTTCGGAGTCTCGAACATTGCCCGGGCGGCGAGAGTGAAGCTGTAGCAGATCGCGGGCGGGGGACACTCGGGACGGCGGGCGAGGGGGAGGCCGGGGCACCTGGGTGACTGGCCAGGTCAGGTCGGCCCTGGAGGCTTCTCCCTAGACCTGATTGACGGGAGCATCGCAGCTGCTGGGCTGTCTGTCCAGCCATCTGTTGACCCGCCGTCCGCGGCAGAGCTCATCGGAGTACGAGGCGGGCCGGCCCGCCGAGGAAGGAGGGGGCAGCGAGAACACCGAATGAGGGCCGAACCGGTTCGTGCAGGGAGCGTGTCACGCTGCCGGATAGCCATTCGTCTTCGGCGTAGGACTAGTGTCGCCCGGGTGCTGAGCGATGCGAGCCTCTTCACTGACCCGGGCCCGCCGTGATGCGCGCCAGCGAAAGGTAGCTTGTGCCTGAACCAGCAACTATCGTAGTTCTCCTGCTTGTGCTCGGAGCGGAGTTCGTCAACGGCTTCACGGATGCGCCTAATGCCGTCGCTACAGTGATCTCTACGCGGGTTCTCCGGCCGTATACGGCCATCCTGATGGCCACTGTTCTGAACACGCTGGGGGCGCTGGCCGGCACTGCGGTAGCGAAGACGATCGGGCAAGGGATCGTGAAGCCTGGAGCGATAGACACGATGACGGTCGGCGCCGCGATGGTCGGGATCATCTTCTGGAGCACCCTCGCCTGGCGATATGGCCTGCCAACCAGTGAGAGTCACGCTTTGGTGGCTGGCCTGGCCGGGGCGGGGTTGGCCACCGCGGGACCATCTGTGCTTCTGTGGGAGGGCTGGCGGAAGGTCCTGATTGGCATAGGGTTCTCGACCACCCTCGGCTTTCTTGGCGGAATCGTGCTGATGGGAGTCATCTACAGGCTGCTGGCCAGAAGCTCTCGTCACTCTGTCAATCGCGCCTTCGGAAGGCTGCAGATTCTGTCGTCCGCATTCATGGCCTTCGGTCACGGGAGCAATGATGCACAGAAGTTCATGGGAGTGTTTGTGCTCGCCTTGGTGCTCGGCGGATCGTTCACGAGTTTCGAAATACCTGTGTGGGTGATACTCCTGTGCGCGGGAACAATGGGCCTCGGAACAGCGTGCGGCGGGTGGCGGATCATCCGCACCATGGGTGTGCGAATCACGAAGCTCACCCCGGTGCACGGCTTTGCCGCAGAGACTAGTTCGGGCGTCGTGATAATGCTTGCTTCTGCGTTCGGGATACCACTCAGTACGACGCACACTATCAACACCGCTATCATGGGCGTTGGCGCGACACGCAGGCTCTCAGCTGTAAGATGGGGCGTCGGATCCGAGATCGTATCGGCGTGGATACTGACGTTCCCGGTTTGCGCCCTAATCGCTTGGTTGGTCGCCACGGCCGCCAAGCTACTTGCCGGCTAGCAGAAGGCGGCATCTGAACGTGCGGAGCGGCCGACGGTGTGAGATGGAGGCAGCGGCTGGGCGTTAGTTGGCGCGAACCCGCGCCGCTGCGGCGTGGGAGGTACGTGCTCGATCCGGTCGCGGACTAGGTGTGCTTGACGACAATCCCCTCGAGGATTACTGCGACTTCTTCGCAGCGGTCAATCGCTTCTTCTGCGTGGTCGTAGATCTCCTTCCATTTCAGCGCGTGTAGGGCATCGGATCCTTTGAAGAGCTTTGCCAGGGCGAACCGACTCTGGTCGTCCGCCATGTTCTCCAAGCGGTGGATCTCGATGCAGTAGTCAAGGATGCGGCGGGAGTTCTTGGCGATATTCTTCGTGCCCTCTATTGCTTTTTCGAGTGCTGTAACGGCCTCCGCCAGGATCTGGACGAGGCTCCGCATTTCCGCGGTCGGCTCTCCC
Organism: Candidatus Hebobacteria bacterium; assembly: GCA_029821495.1. Classification (GTDB taxonomy): domain Bacteria; phylum Armatimonadota; class Hebobacteria; order Hebobacterales; family Hebobacteraceae; genus JALGTG01. The sequence continues at coordinate 10,118 of JALGTG010000061.1, read as the reverse complement.
GCGTCATAGAGAAACATGCGGTCAGCGGTAGCTTCGATGTAGTCAAGGATGTCATCCATCCGGCCGGCGAGGGCGTGGATGTCCTCGTGGTCAAAGGGTGTAACGAAGGTGCGATTGAGGCGCTCGGCGATCTCGTGGGTCACGATATCGCCCTCGTGTTCGGTCTCTTCGATCTGTCGGCGGAGCTCGTCCACGCGGCCCTGGTCGCTCACGAGGTCAACGAGCAGACCAGCGCCTTTCACCAGGTTCTTGGCCTGCTCCTCGAACAGCTCAAAGAAGCGTTCCTCTTTGGGCATAAACCTGAGCTTCATCTCGTGCTGCCTCCAGCCTGCCTTCGTTTGTCTACCTTTGCCGTTGTGACTTCTTCTCCTGCCGCTTCAGATCTTCCCTCCAGTCCGCGGGCAGCTGTGTCGGCCGGCATCGCGGGTCGCGCGCCTGCTTGGCAGGGCTGCACCTGTCGCGGCCCGAAGGCAGCAGGGGAGGCGAGTGGCACATGACGCCCAAAGAGCGAGTTGCGCGGGCTGTAGCACATGAGGAGACGGATACCTGCCCCTATGATCTGTGGTTGGGCGGCGAACTGCGGCAGCGCCTGGTTGATTTCACCGGGGACGAGCAGTTCGGCCTCCACCTGGATGCGCACATGGCAGGTGTGGGACCGGCCTACCCGGAGACCAACGAGCGGCTGGATGACTCGCACTACACTGACGCCTATGGTGTGATATGGGAGGAGTCGTTCCCGGGGGAGATCGGCATGGTGCGGGAGCCGATCTTGAGGGAGCCGAGCCTGGAGGGATACGAGTTTCCGCCCACCCGCGTGCCCGGACTCTTCGATGACACGGCTGCTCAGGTTTCGCAGTGCCCGGAGTCCTATGTGCTCTGGAGCCTCGGCTTCAGCCTCTACGAGCGGGCCTGGTCTCTGCGCGGGATCGAGAGCTTCCTCCTCGACATGATCGAGAATCCTCGATTCGCCGATGAGCTGCTCGACAGAATCTGCGAAGTCAACATTGACCTCATCGAGCAGGCATGCCAGTTCCCCATTGACTGCATCCGGTTCGGCGACGACTGGGGAGCGCAGCAGGGCCTCATCATGGGCCCCGCTCTCTGGCAGAGGTTTCTGAGGCCGCGCTTCGCCCGCATGGTTGAGGCGGTCAAGTCCCGCGGGAAGACGACGTACCTCCACTCGGACGGCGACATCCAGGAGATCATCCCGGATCTTATCGAGCTCGGACTCGACATCTTGAACCCAGTGCAACCTGACGTGATGGACATCTACGCCCTCAAGAAGGAGTACGGCCGCGACATCGCCTTCCACGGAGGCGTGAGCGTCCAGCACCTCCTTCCCGAAAGCACCTCGGACCAGCTCAGGTCCGAAATCCGCCGTCTGATTCGTGAGATTGGCTCGGGGGGCGGCTTCATCATCGCTCCCACACACAGTCTCGGACGAGACATCCCAGTGGAGAACCTGGTCGTGCTGGTCGAGGAGCTGACCCAGCAAGGTCGCGGCGCGTAGGAGGCCTTTGAACCATCGTAACGAGGGGAGCGCCGGCGAGGCGTCGAAGTCCGCTGCTATCTCAGTACGGAGCACGCTCGATGGCAAAGACAGTAGTTGGCCCGATGGAGTTCCTGCCCGAGACGCTTCAGTCGCTGTCCAGCCCGGGCCTGTTGCTCGTCTCGCGAGACGGCCGGGGCAGGCCGAACGCGATGACGATTGGATGGGGATCAATCGGCATATACTGGGGACTGCCGATCTTCATCGTTCCGGTACGGAGATCACGGTACACCTACCGCTGTATTGAGAAGACGGAGGACTTCACGGTCAATGTGCTGCCGCGCAGGCTCGCGGACGTGGCGGCATTCTGCGGGACGGTCTCGGGACGCGATCACGATAAGTTCAAGGATGCCGACCTCACGGCGGCGCCGAGTCTGAGAGTCAAGTCGCCGATAGTCGAGGAGTGTGTCCTGCACTATGAGTGCAGACTCGTGCACAAGAACGACCTGAACCCCAAGACCTTGCCCGGAGGAATCCGGCGCTCGGCGTATCGACGACCCGACTATCACCGCTTCTTCTTCGGGGAGATCTTGGCCGTCCGCGCGGAGCCGAACCTGCGGCGCCGGATCTGAGGGCAGCGGCGGCATTGCGCGAGGGAGGCGAGGCAGTTGGCGGCTGACCGGTTGTCGGGGCCGTCGAGATTCCGGGCGTTGATCTCAGGACGCGTTCAGATGGTAGGATTTCGAGCATTCGCTCACGGCCGCGCCCTCGCGTTGGGCATTGCCGGGTATGTGTGCAACACGCCGACTGGCGGGGTGGAGGTGGTTGCCGAAGGAGACGGACGGCTGCTCGAGGAGTTTCTGGAGGAACTGCGGAAGGGCCCGTCGGGAGCACGCGTCACAGGTGTAACGGTGAGTTGGGAGGCCGTGCGCGGGGAGTTCCACGACTTCGGCGTGCGCTACAGCGGGTGGTGAGTGCCGGCACCGAAAGAGCGGGCCCCCGGCGAGGGGGCGCTGCGCGAAGTGCGAGATGGCGAGCGAGGAGGGCAAGGTGGAAGTAGTGGCGATCTGCGGCAGCCCGAGGGAGAGTGGCAACACAGCCACTCTTGTAGAGGCCCTGTTGGGCGGGGCGCGGGAGGCGGGCGCGGAGACGAAGCGGTTTGACCCCGCTAAGATGCACATCGCTGACTGCACCGCGGGGGATGAGTGTCTGGTAAGCGCGGATGCGGCATGCCGTATAGATGACGACATGCAGCATATCTATGCTGGGCTTCGGCGCGCAGACGCGTGGGTAATCGGTACGCCGGTGTATCACGCTCACGTCACCGGGACGCTCAAGCGTGTGATCGACCGATTGTACGCCTTCTACACGACAGAGGGCGGTGGGTGGCGCCTCGGCCTGCCCGGTCGGCGACGGGGGGCCACAGTAGTGGTGCAGGCCGACGCCGAACGCGAGACGCCGCGGCGGGTGGCGGAGTACCTCGAAGGGATCCTCCGCGCCTATAACGCAGACCCGATGGGGTGCATTGCTGAGTCCGGGCTGGCAGGACCCGGCGAGGCTGCGGCCAATCCCAAGTTGCTCGCCCGCGCGAGGGCGCTCGGGCGGGAGCTGGCCTCAAGCTAGAGTGGCATCGCGGGCCAGCGCGCATGTGCTATCCGCAGACCAGAATCACGGGCGACATGGCCGGAATGTCAAATGGGCCAGATTGCCAGGAGGCCTAACTGCAGCGCCTCGCGCGGGAGCAGAGGCATTCTACGGAGGCGGAGGTGACCCCTTGAGCGCACCCAACTTGCTGGACGCGCTGATCTCGAAGCACGCGCTCCTTGCCGAGTGTGAAGAGCAGATCGCCGCCGCGCGCGACATGCTGGTACGGACGTTCGAGCAACGGGGGAAGCTTCTGCTTTGTGGGAATGGCGGGAGCGCCGCTGACTGTGACCATATAGCAAGCGAGCTCCTGAAGGGATTCGAGCGAGCGCGGCCTCTCACCGAGGACCTTCGGGCCCGTCTGTCGGCGCAGGGACCTGAGGGGCGAGCGTTGGCGGAGCGCGTGCAGCGGGGGTTGCCTGCGATCTGCCTCACCGGCCATCCGAGCTTCGCATCGGCCTTCGCGAACGATGTGGAGCCGGCGATGACGTTTGCGCAGCTAGTGAGTGCGCTCGGACGTTCAGGAGACGCATTGCTCGCCATCAGCACGTCTGGCCGTGCTCGCAACGTTAACTTGGCCGCCCGCATCGCCCGCACGCTCGGCCTGGCTACGATAGGGCTTACGGGAAGAGACGGCGGCGAACTGGCGGGCCTGTGCGATGTCGCCATCATCGTCGCAGGCGAGACGACCGCGGACATCCAGGAACTGCATCTCCCGGTCTACCACTACCTGTGTCGCGCGCTGGAAGCCCACTTCTTCCCTGAGTAGAGTCTGATTGCCTCACGGTGATCCTCGACCACCCCCAGTCCGCCAGGTGCAGCGGGGCTGCCGCACTGCAGACAACGGGGCTCCTGGAGAGTACCGCGGCCACCATCTCTCAGGCCGGGACGACTCTAGGCAAAGAGCCCGGCGGGCCGGGTGTCCGGCCCGCCGGCTTGTGTTCGTCTTGGCTGCTCGAAGGAGACCGACCGCGCGAGTCCTCGGGATCCGGGGGCTCTACTTGAGGTACCGGTTGAATGGACAGTCCTCACAGCTCCTATTGGGGCACGGTGTGGGCTTGCCGCATCCAGTCTTGACCACCGGTCCATCGGGTGACGCGGTTTCGCTCTCCGCGGGGGGTGCCGTTGTGTCAAACGCTGAAGATCCGGAGGTTGCCGTCCCCACTGTCTCCTCGGGGGGCGCAACCGGCACCACCGCGTCAGAGATCTTGGTCTGGGAGGCCGGCGATGCCAACTGCAGCGGCGTCCCAGGCTCGGGCGGCCCGGACCTCAGAGAGGCCGCGGCACCGAGCGCGAGCATCAGCCCCAACGTAATCGTTAACGGCGCAAGTAGTTTCTTCACGCCAGTTACCTCCTCATCGGACTCCGGTCCATCCAATACTCCAGACGAGGAAGGCCCGGCGCGATTCCCGAAAGGGCCCTGCCCAGCGCCAGGTTTTGTGCGGTTACCTCACCAGAATGTCCGACCGCTGCAGCGTCAGGCCTCCGGCCGAGACCTCTATTGTGGGGAAGCCCGGCGAGGCGGAGATGACCTCGGGTCCCTCCGGCGTCGCTATGATTGTGTCCTCTGACTTCGTGCCCGCGATCGAGGGGTTCCAGGCGAAGGCCTGGTTTGGCTCGACCGTGTCATCCGTGTCTGCCGTAGCCCGGTAGTCACGGGCGGCGTACCCCGTGGGGCCGCCCTGGTGATGCAGCTCCCACTCGTCCGGATGGCCCTGAGCGGCGTAGGCAGCGAGGCCCGCCTGGAAGACATCGCCAATCCGCGCCCCGGGGCGAGTGGCCGCGATAAACGCGGCATCGACGGCGACGACCGCATCGTGCTTGCGCCGAAGCTCCTCAGACACCGGGCCGAAATGCACGATGCGGGTGGCAGACGTGATGAGCCCGTGGCGCCTGCCGCAGACGACCAGCATGACAACGCGGCTTATCTCGTTCCCCGTGGGGATTGGGTGACGATACTTGCTCAGCCGCCCATCGGCCGCCACCAGGACGACGATTGGCTGGATGCCGCGTCCGTAGTGCGCGGCGGCCAGGGCTGCGGCGGCCTCATGCTCGGCCATTCCCGGCTCGAGCTTCATGCAAGCCTCGCCGATCGCCTCCCCCACGTCTTGGCCAAGCGTTCGGTAACGAGTCACCTCTTCCGGTGTGAGCGAGGAGCGCAGCCGGGCGATCTCCGCCGCGCACTCCGTGGCCCCGGGAAGCGGTACATCAGCGGCGATCTTCTGTCCCGCAGCCACCCGTTCGACTGCGTCCGGCAGCGCATCGCCAGCCCACGGACTGATGTCCTCACCAAGCTCCTGTCCCGCGAGTTCTTCCTCCAGCAGGCGAGGCCGCTCCACGTTGTTCGTGATGAGTATCTTGCGGTCGCGCTGCACCAAGAGCGCACCTACCCCGGCCTCTTCGGCCAGGTTGACGAAGCTGGCTCCGCCGCCCGTGAACCACGCGAAGTCTGCTGTCCTTGCGAGCACTACGCCATCGTATCCTCCTCTGTCGAGGAACTCGTTCACCCGGCGCTGCTTCTCTACGATCTCCGAAGGGGCAGACATTCAACTCCTCCTACACCTGATCTAGTCTCCGCGCCTCGAGGCGCACCGCCCGTTGGGTCTGCTTCCGCACCTTGTAGCGATTGCTGATACGGCACCCAACCACCCACACAATCTCGTCGCCGGAGAGCACAAGCGGGATGCGGCTGCGCTCCCCGCGCGGGACCTTAGCGTTGACGAAGAAGTCTTGGAGCTTCACCGATCCCTTCATGCCGAAGGGAGTGAACCGATCCCCCCTGCGTCGCGTCCTCACAGTAAGGGGCGCCTGGATGTTCTTTGCGTCCAGCAGGGCTTTCGTGGGACTCGACGGCGCACGCCGAGCCCGTGACCGCGCGGCCGTGAGCTCGATCCCGAGCTCTGGGATCGCCAGTTCTCCCGGCACCGGCAAGTGCCACTCTTGCGCAATGTCCTTCCTCGAAGGCAGCGCTGTAGAGAGCACGATCTCCCCGTAGGTTCGCTCGGCGCGGATGTTCCCCGGCAACTCCACGACAGCGCCGGTTCGTCCGGACACAGCAAGGTGGACGAGCGCGTCGACTCGCTCGAGTTCAATATCCAGCTCGTCTCCTTTCACCCTCGCGATTGCGGCCCGGAGAACGCGCCTTCGAAGCGCCTGCGGCAGCAGCACAAGCTGCGCGCACGCAAGCCCCAGTTCGCCGGGCCGCTGGGCACCGACCTCGCGGAGCACGTTCGCCGCCTGCTCGGACATGTACTCGTTCTCCGCTCGCATTATCTCTGCGAGCCTACACAGGGTCGCCTCGATGCGCGGCTGGATCTCTCGGAGGGCAGGGAGGATTTCGTGTCTGATGCGGTTGCGGGTGAAGGCGGTGTCGAGGTTGGAGCGATCCACGCGGTATTCGAGGTCGTGAGCCTTGCAGTAGGCCTGGACATCGGCCCGCGTCACCCAGAGCAGCGGCCGGATGACTCTCCCTCTGACCGGCGGCATGCCCGCCAGTCCGGGAGGGCCCGTGCCGCGAAGCAGGTTAAACAGCAGAGTCTCGGCCCGATCATCGGCGGTGTGTCCCGTCGCGATGCGTGTCGCCCGGGCGCCGTCGGCCGCTCGTTCGAGCAGTTGGTACCTGACCACACGCGCCGCGGTCTCGAGGGAGACTTTGTGCTCGTCAGCGAAGGCGCGAACATCGGCCCGCCGTTGGCTGATGGGCACTCGGAGAGACCGGGCAAGGGCGCCTGCGTGCTGCGCGTCAGCGTCCGCTTCTTCTCCACGCAGCCCGTGGTGGACGTGGCAGGCACGGACACGGAAGCGGCGACGGGGGCGAAGCTGCACCAGCGCGTGCAGCAGCGCGGTGGAGTCCGCGCCACCGGAGATGGCGACGAGCACCGTGTCGCCTGCCGCTATCATGCTGTGCTCGTCAATGGCGGCGGCGACTCGTTCTAGGAATGCGGCGACGCTATCCCTCGAAGAGGAGGTCGGGGAGCCTCCATCCCTCTTCGATGAAGCGCCCTGTTGCTTCGGCGTTTCGCTCATCGAAGGCCTCGGCATCATCGCGTTTCGACCCGAGCACGGTGAACGGCACCGGCTCGCGCGCGTGCGTTCGCGTCGAGATCTTCGTGTAGTGGTCGGCCACAACCATCAACCGACTCCCGTCCACCCGGCGCGCCCGCTCGGCGAGGGGCCCGACGATGCTCCGATCGATTTGCTCTATCGCCCACACTTTGCGCTCGGGGCTGCCCTGGTGGGCGGCCTCATCCGGCGCCTCGACATGGACTAGAACGAAGTCGCAGCGCTCGAGGGCATCCAGCGCAGCCCTAGCTTTCGCAGCGAAGTCGGTCTCGAGGTTACCCGTAGCGCCGTCAACCGGGGGCGCCGACAGCCCGGCAGACTTGGCGACGCCGCGGACGAGGTCGACCGCGGCGATCACCACCCCGGGATTCCCCCGCACCAGCGCAAAGGAAGGCAGAGCACACATCCGCCCTTGTCCCCACAACCATATCATATTGGCCGGCGGGCGCCCTTCGTCTCGCCGGCGCCTGTTGATGTCGTGGGAGTCCAGTACCTGGAGCGAATCGAACATAAGCTGCCGCAGCGTTTCCTCCCCTTCTCCGTGGGGGAGAAACGGTTCGATGGCCTGGCCGATGATGTCGTGAGGAGGCGTCGTCTTCACATCTGTCGAGCCCCCTCGCCACACCATGATGTGACGGTAGCTGATGCCGGGGTAGAACTGCACCTGCGGGGTTGAGAGCTTATCGTTGACCAGGTTGACGAGCACTTCCGCGTCGGCGGTGGAGATCTCGCCGGCCGAGTAGTCGGTCAACGTGGAGCCGTCGCTCGTGACCAGGTTGCACCGAAAGGCGACGTCCCCTCGGTCCATGGGCACACCCAGGCTAGCGGCTTCCAGCGGCGCTCTGCCCGTGTGGTAGCGGCGAGGATCGTAGCCTAGAATCGAGAGGGTGGCAATGTCGCTGCCCGGTTCCATGTCGTCCGGGATGGTCTTCGCCAGACCGGAGAGGCCCTCGCGTGCGACAGAGTCACAGTGTGGGATACGAGCCGCCTGCAGTGGCGTCAGCGCGCCAAGTTCCGACTGGGGATCGTCGGCGGCCCCATCCATGATGACGACAATGCGCTTGCGCTGTGGTATGGCGGGGGGGGCACCCATCGCTTGGCCGAGTATAGCAGAGGCACGCGCTTGCGGTCAATGAGCATCCCCGCGCTGGTGTCTCAGCCCTTCCACAGCACCCAGGCCGTCGCTCCCATGAGGAGGATAAGTACAAGCAGGGCCTCGATCGCCCAGTTGCGCCGATTCATCGAGCGTCGCAGCCCTGCCAGCGCATGCTCCAGGCGTCTCACGCGCTCCTCCAGAGAGGAGTCCTGCGTGCTCTCGTCTTCCCCTCGGTCAGCAGTCATCGTCGCCTCCGTGGCTTAGGCGGTGGGGCTCAGGCGCGCCTGAGCCGGCGACCTGTCCTCCGCGCTGCCGTATCCGAAATGCCACGGTGGCCTACTTCCGCGCGACGAGGCACACCGACGACTGCTGGGGACGCCGGTGCGCTGCCGGCCGATATGAGCGGCGCGCCGCGGTTCCTCTGTGCGCCCTCAGGGAGGCGGCCGCCCCAGGGCTCGGCAGAGGTGAGTTCGAGGGCGAGAGCGAACACGCTGGTCTGGGAGGAAACAGACATGGACCGCATAGGGATTCACGTGATGGTGAACGGTCGCCCCGACGTGGCGGCGCTGGAGCGCCTGGTGGGCGAGATCGCTCCCTCGCTGGGCTTCAACTGGGTGATAGCCGAGATCAACGGCCATTTCCGGTACTCGAGCCATCCGGAGGCGGCGGAGGCTGATCCTATCGAGGCGGAGGATGCGGGTCGGCTGGCTAAGACAGCGCGCGATAGCGGCGTAAGCCTGGTGCCCATGTACAACTGCCTTGGCCACCAGTCGTGGCGGGAGAAGCCGGGCGCCCTTCTTCGCGCCCACCCGGAGTTCAACGAAGCCCCCGACCTAGACGCGACGGCCGAGGGTTTCTACTGCGCGAGCTGGTGCCCGAGTCATCCGGACGTCAACCCGTTGGTCTTCGATCTCTTCGATGAGCTGATCGATGCCTTCGAGGCGAGCGCCTTTCACGTCGGTATGGACGAGGTTTTCATCATCGGCCACTGCCCTCGCTGCCGCGACACTTCGAACGCGGATCTGTTCGCCAAGGCCGTAAACGACTATCACGGCCACCTGGTGGGCGGCCGCGGCGTGGAGATGATGGTGTGGGGAGATCGCCTGCTCGACGCTCGGAGCATGGGCTATGGGCTCTGGGAGAGCAGTGAGAACGACACCCACCCGGCCGTAGATCGCGTGCCCACCGACATCGTGATGTGCGATTGGCACTACGAGAACATGGATGATTTCCCCTCCGTCAGCTTCTTCCAGGAGAAGGGATTCCGCGTCTGGCCCGCCGGCTGGAACAAAGAGAAGAGCATCAGGAAGCTCGTCGAGGTCGCCCGCCGCGACGCCACACCGAAGATGCTCGGCTACATGGCCACTACTTGGGCCGATCTCAACGGTATCGTCGCGGGCCTGGCCGGGGAATCCACTGACCCTAAGAGTGAGCGCCTGCCAGGTATCATAGCCGGGGTGCAACTGGGGGCAAAGCTGGCCCAGGGATGATGTAATCGCGGCCGGTATCGGATGGATGCCCGAGGTCGTAGTGCAGGGCAGGCGCATCCCATTGAGTCACCGGAGGGGCTCGCCTTGGTGGGGACAGTGGGAGGACCAGGGCTTCGGACAAGGACAGGCTGTGAATCCTCGGCAGGAGTACGGAACATACTTCGCGAAGGGGATTGCTGCTGTGCGCCGCGCTCGGGCCCCTCTCGCGGCGCTGCGGAGTTCCCCTTCGGGAGGCGGACCGATGGGCAGCCGGGTGCTTGTGGTGGATGACGATCCTCAAGTGGTGAAGGTCATCCGGGATGCGCTGGTGAGGGAGGGATTCTCCGTAGTTTCAGCG
>JALGTG010000258.1 GCA_029821495.1 Candidatus Hebobacteria bacterium | reverse complement strand
CCCAAAGGCCATCCGCGGCGAGGGGTTCGGGATGTTCGGGATACGGGTGATAGAGGAAGCCGCTGTACTGGACCCGGCGAACGATGTCTACGGCCATGGCTTCATCGACCAGCTGCAGACAGAGGCCGATCTGCAGAAGATCAGGGAGCCGGAAATCAGCCTCGATCAGCAGTCAACAGCGCAGCGAGAGCAGATCGCTCACGAGCTCTTCGACGGCATACTCGAGGTGCGCATGCAGGGCTGGTTCCCGGCCTTCCACCCCTGGGACGTCATCGTGCAGTGGCATAACCCACAGCAGTCTCTGCTCGACCTCGCCGAGCGGCCGGAGTTCATGCACCAGATCATGTCCCGTCTCACCGAGATGAATCTCTCCCTGCTCGACCAGCTCGAGCAGCAGGACCTCCTCGGGATCGGGCAGCAGACAGTCCACTGCACCGGAGCCTACACCGACGAGCTTCCCGCGCCCGGCTTCGATCCGAAGCACCCCCGCGCGAAGGACCTGTGGACCTTCGGCATGGCGCAGATATTCTCGGCCGTCTCTCCGGCCATGCACCAGGAGTTCTGGCTGGACTACGCCACCAAGTGGTACTCTCGCTTCGGCCTCGGCTACTACGGCTGCTGCGAGCCCCTGGACGGGAAGATAGACATCATTGGGAACATCCCGCGCGTCCGGAAGATCTCCATGAGCCCCTGGGTGGATGAGGAGAGGGGTGCCGAGCGTATCGGCAGAGACTTCGTCTTCTCCCGCAAGCCCAACCCCGCATTCCTCGCCCGCGAACCGTGGGACCCAGCCGCCGTCGAGAGGGACCTACGGGAGACACTGACGACGTGCGCCCGCCATGGATGCCCGGTAGAGCTTATCCTCAAGGACATCAGCACCGTCAGCTACGAGCCGCAGCGACTCTGGGAATGGTCCGATGTCGCGATGAGGCTGGTGCAGGAGTAGCCGCCCGCGCTCTGTAGTCGTCCGGCCGCCTATGCTCTGAGGTCCGGAAGCGCCAGCATCACCTGCTCAATCGCTTATCCCCAGCCGCCATTCATCGCTTATGCAGCGTACATCCGGCGCGTACATGGAGTACCCGTTCGTCGGCAGCGCGTGGAAGCTCCCGGGAATCTCCGCTCGCACACGGTATCGCACCGCACGCGTCCCCTGTGGCATGTTGCTGATGAAGAAAGCCACCTTCTCATCCCGCAGCTCCATGTAGGAGTAGACGCCTGCACCCTCGCCTGCGCCGCTCCGCAGCGCAATGGGTTCGCAGCCAGCCGGCTTCATGTCCTCGAACACCAGATACTCGTAGTCGTTCTTGGACTCGATCACCAGCTCCACCTCGATCATGTCTCCGCTCTGCACCTGTGCGCCGGAGGGCAGCTCTTCTCGGTCGTACGTCAGCTCCTGCCAGCTGCGGCCGTGCGCCGTCTTCGCCACCAGCCGCGGAGTCAGCTTGAAGTAGCGCCTCTTGGCGAAGATCTCGTTCCCGCCTCCCTTGATGTCCTCTTCGAGGGAGAAGTACTTGAGGTAGGCGGCATAGTAGAGCGTCCCTGTACCTCTCACCGTGATGGTCAGAGTCTGCGGCCCATCGCCCAGCACCTCATCGCCGACGATGAACCGATTGTCGAAGAACAGTGAGTTCTCCCGGTTCACCCGGTAGGTCCGCTCCACCTTGCCGTCGAGGTTGACGGTGATCGTGTAGTCGGGCGCCAACTCCTTGCTCACCCGGATATAGTCCGCCAGCGCGTACACCGCCATCGCCGTCTCTTTGGTGGACGACCAGTGGTTGCCCCGCCGGTTGTTCACCATCCACTTGACCATCATCGGGGCCAGTTCCCCATCTGGCCGCACCGCTAGGTAGGCCCTCAGCACGGCCGCGTTCGTCTCCACCGGGTTGTCCCACCAGTGCCACCACCAGCGCGTCCGGCCCGACCGCCAGTTGCAGGTCCCGTTCTCTCTGTCGATGTGGGCCGTGTTCTCCAGGTTGTCAACCAGCACCCGTGCCTTGTCCGTCTCCGCGATCTGCTTCAGAGCCAGCGCGAGCAGGGCCTGCGAGTATGGTGTCAGCTTCATCCGGTTTCGGTAGAGCCGGTCGGAGATGATGGACTCCACTTCATCATCCACGGACCCGCGCAGTGTCACCACGGAGGCGAGATAGGCCATCCGGTGGAGGTTGTCGTCCTCCTTGATCGCTCTGATCAGGAACTGGAATCCCCTCTCCAGCGCATCGTCCTTGATATCCCATCCGGCATCGCGGGCGACATGCAAGCCATAGCAGACATAGGCCGTCATGTACGGATCGCTGAGGTCGTTGTGCCACCATCCCCATCCGCCGTCAGAGTGCTGTTTCCTGTAGATGCGGGCCAGACCCGTCTTCACCATCTTGCTCAAGGCGTCGGCATCGAAGATCGGGCCGCGTGCCCGGCGGAGGTACATCCGGCTCGCCAGCTCGCCGGCATCGAAGCTGCCGGGCATTCCCTTTGGATAGGTGTAGGCGCTGTCGGGCTGCCGCTGGCTGCCGGCCGATGCCTCGAGTTCCCTCGCGTACAGCTCGGCCCGCGTGCCCAGCTCCTCCAGGTCCAGACCGAGGTCCGTGAGCGTCCGCGCCACCAGTACCGTCGGCAGGAAGCGGCTCATCGTCTGCTCTATGCATCCGTACGGATAGTCGGCGAGGTACGGCAAGGCATCGAGCGCGATGGCGGCCAGCGAAGGTGTGAGCTGGAGGTTCAGCTCCGTCGCCCCCCGGCGGCGCTCTTCCGGAAGGTTGAGAGTCAGAGTGACTACGCGCTCCCCGTCGCTGGTCTTCATCACCCCGGCCTGCACCTCGAACTTCTCGACTCCATGCACCAGCGCCGGGAACTGCATCTGCACCGCGTCCGACTCCTCGTCTGTCTGCGCGGTCATCGTCACCGAGGCGGCGCCCGGGCGAAGCACTCGCACCACCCAGTCTACTCGCCGCTCGCCGTCCTTCGGCACCGTGATCCACAGGCTCGGCTCTGTCGCCGGCTCTTCCAGACCCAGCTCAACAGGGATCTCCCTCACCAGCTCGAGCGGCCCACCGTCGAGCGTGAGGCTGACCTTCACGCGCTTGTCGGCCTTCAGGTAGTTGTGCACATTCGCCGAGAGGACCACCAAGTCGCGCTCCATGAAGAACCGCGGCGCCTGCAGTCGCACGATCACGTTCTTGCCCAGGTCGTCAGGTTCTCCGGCATGGTGATCGTCACGGAAGCATCGCCGTCTTCATCCGTGATGATCGCCGGGCTCCAGAAGGCGGTGTCCGCGAATCGCTTGCGAATCTCCGCTCCAGCCAGTTCGGGCGGGGCCTCTTGCGCCGCGAGCATTCCGGCACGTGCGTCAATGCTCTCGACGGCTTTACGGGACGCTGGTCCGCGTGCGTACAGACCTCCGGCTGCTTCCCGTCCGCCCCCGCCAAGGCCTCCTCCTATGGAACGGGCGGGGAAGCCGGAAAGGGGACCGTATGCAATGGCAGCGCCGAAATCGCCGTCAGAGCGCTCCCGGAAGCCGTGGGCGCCTGGCACCCGCAGCCAGGTCTGCCCCATCCGACCGGGGGGCCAATCCTGAAGCTGGCCCATGTTCTCGGGAAGCACCCAATCATGTCGCGTGTACTTCTTCCGCTCTCTATCGGT
>JALGTG010000257.1 GCA_029821495.1 Candidatus Hebobacteria bacterium | reverse complement strand
TATGAAACTCGCGGCGCAGGAGCTGCGCTTCGAGGAGGCGGCGAAGATCAGGGATCGCATCCGCTCGCTCCAAGGGGGCGCAGCAGATGCAGTCAAGCCGCAAAGCAGGCGGTCGCCGCGGCGGCGCCGTCGCCGCTGACTTCGCCGCTGCACAGCCGGCTGCTGTGTGGGGTCCTTTCTACAGAACGAGATACGCGTCCCATGGCCACTGATAAGATAGTCGTCCGCGGCGCCAGGCAGCATAACCTGAAGAACGTCAGCGTCGAGATTCCGCGCGACAAGCTGGTCGTTGTCACCGGGCTCTCGGGGTCGGGCAAGTCTTCGCTCGCCTTCGACACCATCTACGCGGAAGGTCAGCGCCGATACGTAGAATCTCTATCCGCCTATGCCCGGCAGTTCCTGGGCGAGATGGACAAGCCGGATGTGGACTTCATCGAAGGCCTTTCGCCGGCCGTGTCCATAGACCAGAAGTCGGCCATCCGCAACCCTCGCTCCACCGTTGCCACCGTAACTGAGATCTACGATCACATGCGACTGCTCTGGGCGCGCATCGGAAAGCCCCACTGCCCCCAGTGCGGCCGCCCCATCGTACAGCAGACCAGCGAGCAGATCGTGGACCAGGTTCTCCAGTTGCCCGAGGGGACACGCATCCTGATACTCGGCCCGGTGGTGCGGGGCCGAAAAGGTGAATACCGACAGATATTCGAGGACATCCGCCGAGAGGGTTTCGCCCGCGTGCGCGTGGACGGCAATGTGCTCGAGCTGGCCGAGGCGGGAGAGCTCCGTCTGGCCCGCTACAAGCAGCACACCATAGATATCGTCGTGGACCGGATGGTGGTGCGCCCCGGGGCCCGGAAGCGGCTCGCCGACTCCATGGAGCTCGCCCTGCGCGTCGGCAGCGGCGTTGCCCTGGCTCAGGTTGTGGACGGCGAGGAGATGCAGTTCAGCGAGCGCTTCGCGTGCATGCACTGCCGGCGGAGCTTCGAGGAGCTGCAGCCCCGGCTCTTCTCCTTCAACACCCCCCACGGCGCGTGCCCCGAATGCATGGGGCTGGGCACCAGCGATGAGCTCGACGAGAACCTGATCATCCCCGATCCGCGGCTCTCGATAAATGAGGGCGCTCTCCTCCCGTGGCGCAGCCTGACCTCCCGCTACCACATGACCGTGCTTAGATCGGTCTGCGACCGATTCGGCATCGACCGCGACACGCCCGTAAGGGATCTATCGAAGAAGAAGCTCGACATCCTCCTGCATGGGGCCGAGGAGCCGGTTCGGGTGCGCTACCGCGGCCGCGGCGGGCGGCTGCGGATCTACAACGCCCGATTCGAGGGCATACTCAAGCACCTCCAGCGCCACTACGATGAAAGCGATTCGGATACCAGGCGAGCCTATCTCAGTGCCTTCACCGCCACCAAGCCCTGCCCCGCCTGCAAGGGCGCCCGGCTGAAGCCAGAGAGTCTCGCGGTCACGCTCGGGGGCAGCAACATCGCCGAGGTCAGCGCCCTGTCCATTCGGCGGGCCCTCGAGTTCTTCGACGAGGTATCTCTCACCCGGCGGGAAAGGCAGATCGCCCGCCAGGTTCTCAAGGAGCTCCGCTCCAGGCTCGGGTTTCTCGTCAACGTCGGCCTGGATTACCTCACGCTGGATCGCGCCGCCACCACCCTGGCCGGGGGCGAGGCCCAGCGCATCCGGCTGGCCACACAGATCGGCTCCGGCCTCATGGGTGTGCTCTACATCCTCGACGAGCCCTCCATCGGCCTCCACCAGCGCGACAACCGTCGTCTCCTCGGCACGCTCCTCGGGCTTCGCGATCTGGGCAACACGATCATCGTGGTCGAGCACGACGAAGAGACCATGCGCACCGCCGACTGGATCATCGACATCGGCCCCGGCGCCGGCGATCAGGGCGGCAAGATCGTCGCCGTCGGCAGTGCTGACGACATCTGCTCCACCCGGGATTCCATCACCGGGGACTACCTCGCCGGCCGCCGCAGCATCCCGGTTCCGCCGCGACGGCAGAACAACGGCCACTTCCTCACGGTGAAGGGCGCCCGCCACCACAACCTGAAGAACATCGATGTGACCATCCCGCTCGGCGTTTTCAGCTGTCTCACGGGCGTCTCCGGCTCCGGCAAGTCCACTCTCATGGAGGAGATCCTATACCGGCGCCTGGCACACATGTTCCACGGCGCTCGAACCATCTGGGGCGAACATGACGAGATCGTGGGTGCCGAGCACATAGACAAGGTCATCGACATTGACCAGTCCCCCATCGGCCGTACCCCGCGCTCGAATCCCGCGACCTACACCGGCGTGTTCGACAGGATCCGCGGTCTGTTCTCCCAGACGCCGGAAGCGCGCATGCGGGGCTACAAGCCGGGCCGCTTCTCGTTCAACGTGCGCGGCGGGCGGTGCGAGGCGTGCCGCGGCGACGGCATCATCAAGATCGAGATGCACTTCCTCCCGGACGTGTACGTGCCGTGCGAGGTCTGCCGCGGCGCGCGCTACAACCGCGAGACCCTGGAGGTCGCCTACAAGGGCCGCTCCATCGCCGACGTGCTCGACATGACTGTTCGGGAGGCGCTGGGGTTCTTCGAGAACATCCCTCCTATCGCCGGCAAGCTCCAGACAATCCACGATGTCGGGCTCGACTACATCAAGCTCGGCCAGCCCGCAACCACTATCTCCGGCGGCGAGGCCCAGCGCGTCAAGCTGGCCACGGAGCTTTCGCGGCGCGACACGGGCAGCACTCTTTATCTGCTGGACGAGCCCACGACAGGACTCCACTTCGCGGACATACAGAAGCTGCTCGATGTGCTGCACCGCCTCACCGCCTCCGGCAACACCGTGCTCGTCATCGAGCACAATCCCGACGTCATCAAGTGCGCCGACCACATCATAGACCTGGGCCCGGAGGGCGGCGACGAAGGAGGCTACGTCGTCGCCGAAGGCACTCCCGAAGAAGTAGCAAAAGTCCGCCGGTCGTACACCGGCCACTTGCTGAAGGGGATTCTTCCCGCCAAGCGGCGGCGAGCGCGGCGGCGGAAAAGCTGACCGTGCCTGTCCCGCGCCAGCCGCGCCTGCTCCTGGTCAACGGCCGGATACTGACCATGGCCGGAAGGCGGGCGCAGGCAGCCGCAGTGGCGGGAGACAGGATCCTCGCGGTAGGCGACGACGAGCAGGTCCTCGCGCTCAGAGGTTCGGGGACCCGCGTGATCGATCTCCGCGGCAGGCTCGCGCTCCCCGGCTTCTGCGACAGCCACCTGCACCTCGCCGCGCTTGCACGGCGCCTCTCGCAACTCGACCTAACTCGGTCGGCGACACTGGACGACGCGCTCCGCAAGGTGGCTGCTCGCGCC
>JALGTG010000060.1 GCA_029821495.1 Candidatus Hebobacteria bacterium | reverse complement strand
GAGCTTGCGGCAGGGGAAGGAACAGGCGCTTAGGTTCCTGGTGGGGCAGGTGATGAAGAAGACGAAGGGGCGGGCGAATCCGCAGTTGGTGAACGAGCTGCTGCGCGAGAGGCTGGCGTCCCAGTAGGGGGGATTCCTGGTGTTCCGGCATTTGACAACGTGGGGCGACGGTGGGGGACCCCAGGGCTCGTGGGACCATCCGCACGAGCGCGCAAGAAGAACCCTCTGTCTGCCGAATGTACACTGGGCGAGGACACGACCCCGGAGTCTGTTCGGCGACCGGGCCCGGCGATAGGATCGACAGGCAATCCTTCTCTCGCCCTAGATTGGTCTAGCACGGCCCGCCGCGGTTCTTCAGACCGCGAGCGGGCAGATCCAAGGTCCGTTTCGCGCGGACAGAGGAGGTAGGTGAGGTGGCTATCCGTTCGATCGTCTTGTTGCTGACGCTAGGGGTGGCGGCAATTCTGCCGACCATGGGATTCGCGCAGGCTAACCTGGAGGGGCCCACTGGTGTGTGCTTGACTCCGCTGGCGTACACATTGCCCGGCGGAACGACGCAGGCGTCCACGCACTTCGTGGACTTGGAGCCACTGGGCACGCTGACGACCCTGGGCTTGACCGTGGGCCTGCCGAATGGGGTTGAGGTCGGGTTCACGCGTGAGGCTATGGCCGTCAGCGGCACGGCCAACACGAATGTGTTCCATGCGAAATGGGCGGCCGTTGCGGAGAAGGCACGTGCGCCGGCCGTGTCTCTGGGAGCGATTCTGCGCGATCCAGAGGGGAGCGGCGGGTCGACTGCCGATGTGTACGTGGTTGCCTCTAAGGTCCTCCCAGGCAAGACCCCCGTGATCGTATCGGCGAACGCGCGGAGCACGGACGGTGTTGGGTTCGGTTTGCTCGGCGAGGCGGACCGGGAGGTGGAATACGGGGGATTCGTGGGTTTTGTCGTGCATCCCAAGCTGATCCTGGGTTGGGAGGCGGCTCAGCAGCCCGGCGGCGCACGGACGTGGAGCGCGTTCGTCTTCCGTTACTCCCCCTCTCAGGACACGAACATCGACGGCGGAATCGCCGATCTGGGGTCCGGTCTGGACAACCAGATCGCGGTTGTGCTCACACGGCGGTTCTAGAGCGCATTTCATCACCCTCACTGGCCTGGCTGTCCGCTAGAGAAGCTGGCATCAAATGCGCCTGCTGGAGCCTACCGGCTTGTGCCGCTGTTTCATAACCTCAGATCGAGGCTATGAAACAGCTTCTAGGGGAGCGGCGACGCCTGCCGGGGGATAGTTCCTTGCCTCCTGCAGTCTGCGGTTTGACTGGCAAGGGTCTTGGGCTGCGGCTGCGAGGCTCCTGCCGGGGTCTCGGCTGTCGTTGTGCAGTTTGGGGCCAGTTCTGAGGTGGCAGCAAGAGGAGCGGACGCGCGGCTGGATCGGGAGAGGGGGAGGCCTATTGCTGTGACACAGGAGCGTCGCTACGGCCTGCACCTGCGATCTGGCTGAGGGATCGCCTCATGCGGTGGTAGTTGACAAAGCCGATGAGCAGCGTGACGACGGCCGCCGGCACGAAGATCCACCCGATTACGCGGAGCACGACAGCGTCGAAGAACTGGATGAAGGACGCTCCGCCTATGAGGAAGGTCAGGGTGGTTCGCATGTAGGCGAGTAGGGTGCGATCGTTGGCGAGGGTGGTGCGGTGCGCGGCGAGGTAGTCGCGCAGGATAAGCTCTTCGTGCGAGAGATCGCCATAGGGGTCCTTCGACATCTCTTTCATCTCCTCGGTGCAGATGGATCAGTTCCTCAGGCGCCGCGGGGAGCGCGGCGGGGAGGGAGTCCGGCTGCGGGCAGTGAGGCCACGGGCGATTCTGTCCGCCCTGGGTCGCTTCGCCGCCGAGAAGACATCTCCTGGGCAGTGGGGCAGGTGGAATCGCCCACGGGTGGGGTGGGTGTGGTATGATATGGGAGCTTCCATACCAGGGGACGTGCGGCGATGAGTCACGCCCCGAAAGCCACAACCCGCCGGCGCGGAGCCAGCGGGTTGCGCTTGTTTGAGGCCTACCAAAGACATCGGGGCCCGCCAGAGGCGGGCCCCGAATCCGTCGAAGGTGACGATCCTAACAAGGAGGTGTCACCCTACTCCGGTTAGGACTAGGTGGGCTCCGTTAGGACACGCCACCTCCGGGTCTATGTAACATAGGACACCACCTCCTTTCTCTGGTATTAGAGTACCACATTGGCGGCGGTGGGTCAATGAGATGATGGGGGCAGAGGGGCAGGGATACGGTGGCGACAGGAATGTCGCTCCTACGGGGCTGGAGGAGGAACGGCCGACCTACAGGGGCAGGAGCAAGCTCCTGCCGAACGGGTGAGTGTGATGGCAGGAGCAAGCCCGTGCCGAACGGGAGGGGGGTGGCGGGGATCGGTGTCCCCGCCCTATCCCCCGTCGCCAAGGCTGTGGGGGACCTTCGGCAGGACGGCCGGCGGGCGTGCGGACACATGCCCGCCCTACATAGCGACTAGACGTCGAAGACGAGGTGGGCGTGCCAGAGGTCGTTGTGCTGCCAGACGCGGAGGCCGTGGTAGGTGACGGCCTTGACGGGGGCGCCGGTGTGGGGCGCGTCGGCGGGGAGGGGGCCGCCGCGGGCGAGGCCCCGGGCGCGCCAGCCTCCGTTGTCGGCGCCTTGGAGGTCCTCGATTTCGAAGCGGCAGAGGGCGGCGGCATCTCTCTCGGAGATCCAGAGGAGTTCAGAGAGCCAGGCGTGGAGGAGGTCGTCGAGGGAGGCGGCCTGGACCTGGATGGACCATTCTTGGTCGGGAGTGATGGCGGAGCAGTCGGCGCTTCCGCTGAACATGCCCTCTGCAGCGGCGCAGAAGAGGTCGGGGAGGGTCGGCGCCCAGGCCTCGATGCTCTTGTCGGCGGTGTGGTTGAGGGGGCGGAAGCCGCGGTTGTGTCCAGTATCGGGTTGGCTCATGTGAGGAACTCTGGGGCAGGAGGGCAAAGCTCCTGCCCTACGCGCTAGGGGCCATCTACTGCTATTCCTCCTGTCGCACGACGCGTGCGATGGAGGCGACTTTGTCGCCTTTGCCGAGGCGGATGAGGCGGACGCCCTGGGTGGAGCGGCCGATGCGGCGGCTCTGCGCCACGCGCTGGCGGATGATGTGGCCGCCGGTGGTGATGAGGAGGAGGTCGTCGTCTTCGTCCACGATGCGCATGCCGACGATGGGGCCGTTGCGCTTGGTGACGTTCATGGTTTTGAGGCCGAGTCCGCCGCGGGTCTGCGGGCGGTATTCGGTAAGTGCGGTGCGCTTGCCGTAGCCGTTGCGGGTGGCGACGAGGAGGTCGGCGCCCTTTCTGACGACGCCCATGCCGATGACGGAGTCGCCCTTGCGGAGTCGGATGCCGCGCACGCCCGCGGCCGTTCTTCCTATCGGGCGGGCCTGCTTCTCGGGGAAGCGGATGGATTGACCCCGCTCAGTCACCAAGACGATGTCTCGCTTGCCCTCCGTATCGGCCACCCACTCCAGCTCATCTCCCTTCTGGAGGCGGAGGGCGATGATGCCGCCCTTGAGGCGTGTGTCGTACTCGCTGAGTCGGGTCTTCTTGACCGTCCCCTGTCGGGTGGCCATGAAGAGGAAGCGGTCTTTGCGGAAGTCGCGGACCGCGCGGGCGGCGGTGACGCGCTCTCCCTGGTCGATGGCGATAAGGTTGATGACCGCGGTGCCGCGCGCCTGTCGGCTGGCCTGCGGGATCTCGTGCGCGCGCAGGCGGTAGACCTTTCCCCGGTTGGTGAAGAAGAGGATGGTGGTATGGGTGCTGGCGACGAAGAGGTGATCGACGACATCCTCCTCCTTGCGGGTGAGGCCGGTGACGCCCTTGCCGCCGCGACCCTGGGCGCGATAGGTGGCTACGGGGAGGCGCTTGATGTAGCCATCGCGGGTCATGGTGATGACCATTTCCTCTTCCGCGATGAGGTCTTCGATGCTGATATCCTGGGCGTCCTGCGGTCGGATCTCGGTGCGGCGCGGGTCGGCGCGCTTTTCCTTCAGGGCGAGGAGCTCCTGCTTGACGATCTGCATGACCTTGCGGGGCTGGTTGGGGTGCTTGCGGAGCCACTCGCGGGTGGCTCTGACGCGGTCCTCGTTGTCCACCAGATCGGACAACCGCTTCCCCAGGATATCCTCCAGTCGCCCGATGGTCTTGATTACGTCCTTGTATTCCTCGTCTATCTTCTTGCGCTCGAGGCTGGTGAGGCGCTGGAGCATGAGTTCGAGGATGGCCTGTGCCTGTCGCTCGGAGAGCTTGAAGCGCTTCATGAGCTTATCGCGCGCCTCGGGCGGGCCCGCCGCCTGGCGGATGAGCTTGATGATGGCGTCCAAGTTCTTGAGCGCGATGCGGTAGCCTTCGAGGATGTGGGCGCGGGCCTGGGCGC
This sequence comes from Candidatus Hebobacteria bacterium, assembly GCA_029821495.1. Taxonomy (GTDB): domain Bacteria; phylum Armatimonadota; class Hebobacteria; order Hebobacterales; family Hebobacteraceae; genus JALGTG01. Next base: position 8,827 of record JALGTG010000060.1, on the reverse strand, counting down.
GGGCGAGGTCGTGCTGGCAGCGGAGGACGACGACCTGGCGGCGGTGGTCGAGGAAGTGGGCGATCAGGTCCTTGATGCCCATGGTGCGGGGGACGAGGGGGACGGGCTCGCCGGGCTGCTGGGCGGAGTAGTCCGGGATGAGCGCGACGGCGTTGACGGGGAAGCCGGCCCGCATGCGGGTGTGCTTGTAGAGGGCGTTGAGCACGACGTGCGGGTTGGCCTCGCGCTTGAGCTCAAGGACAACGCGCATGCCCTTGCGGTCGGACTCGTCGCGGAGGCCGCTGATCCCGTCGATCCGCTTGTTGTTCACCAGCTCCGCGATCTGCTCGACGAGCTGTGCCTTGTTGACCTGGTAGGGAAGCTCGGTGATGAGGATGGCGCTACGGCTGCCGGCGAGGGGCTCGATGGTGGCCCGCGCCTGCATGGTGATCGACCCACGGCCGGTTTCGTAGGCCTGTCGGATGCCGGAGATGCCAAGGATCAGCCCGCCGGTGGGGAAGTCGGGACCGGGGAGCACCTTGATGATGTCGGCGGTGGTAGCGTCCGGGTCGTCAACCAGGAGCGCGCAGGCGTCCACGACTTCGCCGAGGTTGTGGGGGGGAAGGTTGGTGGCCATGCCGACGGCGATGCCGGAGCCGCCGTTGCAGAGGAGGTTGGGGAGGCGGCCGGGGAGGACGGTGGGCTCGTGACGGGTCTGGTCGTAGTTGGGGACGAAGTCCACAGTTTCGCGCTCGATGTCGGCGAGCATTTCCGCGCCGTAGGCAGACATGCGGGCCTCGGTGTAGCGCATGGCTGCGGGGGGGTCGCCGTCGACGGAGCCGAAGTTGCCGTGGCCGTCCACGAGGGGATAGCGCATGCTCCAGTCCTGGGCGAGGCGGGCGAGGGTGGGGTAGACGACTTCCTGTCCGTGGGGGTGGTAGTTGCCGGAGGTGTCGCCGGCGATCTTGGCGCACTTGCGGTGCTGCGCGCCGGGGGTGAGGTTGAGGTCGTGCATGGCATAGAGGATGCGGCGCTGCGCGGGCTTGAGGCCGTCTCGGACATCGGGCAGGGCGCGGGCGATGATGACGCTCATGGCGAAGGTCATGAACGAGTCGCGCATTTCCTCTTCGATGTCGATGTCGGTTACGCGGGTTGCTTCGGGAGATCGAGGCATCTACTGTCTCCGAGTGGGTCTGCGAGCTTAGCGCTTGGGGCAGGAGACACGCCCACCTGAGGCGGGCAAGCTCCTACCCTACGAGGCCAGTGGTGCAGAGTACTACGCTCCCACCAGGTCGAGGTCGCGGACTTCCTTGGCGTACTTGACGATGAAGTTCTTCCGCGGCTCTACGACATCGCCCATGAGGGTGGCGAAGATGAGGTTGGCGGCCGCCGCGTCGTCCAGGGCGACGCGTTTGATGCGTCGCTGCTCGGGATCCATGGTGGTGTCGGCGAGCTGGTCGGGGTTCATTTCCCCGAGGCCCTTGTAGCGCTGGATCTGTGGGTTCTTGGCCTTGACCTGCTTGAGGATCGCTTCCAGCTCATCGTCGCTGTGGGCGTAGAGAATCTCTCGCGCGTTTCGCACGCCGTAGAGGGGCGGCTGTGCGATGTAGAGGTGCCCCTCCTCGATGAGCTTGGGCATGTAGCGGAAGAAGAACGTGAGCAGTAGGGTGCGGATGTGGGCGCCGTCCACGTCCGCGTCCGCCATGATGATGACCTTGTGGTAGCGCAGTTTCGAGATGTCGAGGAAGGTGTGCGACTCCTCGCTCTCGCCGTTGCCGCCATTCTCGCCGTTGCCGCCGTTCAGGTTGATGCTGGCGCCCAGGGCCGCGATGAGGGTCATGATCTCCTGGTTCTTGAGCATGCGGTCGAAGCGCGCGCGCTCGACGTTGAGCACTACGCCTCGCAGGGGGAGAATGGCCTGGTAGCGGCTGTCCCGGCCCTGCTTGGCATTGCCGCCGGCCGATTTGCCCTCCACGAGGAAGAGCTCGGTCTTCTCCGGGTCGCGCTCCTGGCAGTCCCACAGCGTCCCCGGCATGTTGGCGTTTTCGAGCGCGCCCTTCCGCTTCACCAACTCCGCGGCGCGGCGCGCGGCATCCCGGGCGCGGGCGGCGGTGACGCCCTTGTCCACGATCTTGCGGGCCACCGTGGGGTGCTCTTCGAGGTAGTCCGTGAGCGCCTCCCCAACGATGGAGTTCACCAATCCCTCGATGTCGCTGTTGCCGAGCTTGGTCTTGGTCTGGCCCTCGAACTGCGGCTGGGTGAGGCGGATGCTGATGACGGCCGTGAGTCCTTCTCGCACATCGTCGCCGACGAAGTTGCGGTCCTTCTCCTTGAGCAGGTTGGCCTTGCGGGCATGCTGGTTGATCGCCCGCGTGAGCGCTGTCTTCAGGCCGGAGACATGAGTGCCGCCCTCGGCGGTGTGGATGTTGTTGGCATAGGAGAGGATAGTCTCCTGATAGCCGCTGTTGTACTGGAGCGCGATCTCCACCTCGGTGTCGGCCCGCTTGCGCGTGAAGTAGATGGGCCGGTGCATCGCGTCGCGCGCGCTGTTGAGATGCTCGACGTAGGCCGCAATCCCATTCTTCTCTTGAAACGTAACCGTCTCGCCGGTCTTCTCGTTGGTGAAGTTGATCTTCACGCCGCGGTTGAGGTATGCCAGCTCCTCCAACCGGTTCAGCAGCCGCTCGGGCTCGTGCTCGATGCTGTCGAAGATCTCGCCATCCGGCCTGTAGCTGACCTTTGTTCCGGTCTTCTTCGTCCTGCCCTTGGCTTTGAGCTTGCTGACCGTCTTCCCGCGCTCGAACCGCATGTGATGGACCTTGCCATCGCGGGAGACCTCGACCTCGAGCCACTCGGAGAGCGCGTTGACGACGGAGACACCGACACCGTGGAGGCCGCCGGAGACCTTGTATGCGCCGCCGCCGAACTTGCTCCCGGCGTGCAGCACCGTCATCGCGACTTCAACGCCGGGGCGCTTCTCGACGGGGTGCTTGTCAACTGGGATGCCGCTGCCGTTATCCGTTACGGAGATCGAATCGTCTTTGTGCAATACGCAGTCGATCTGCGTACAGTATCCGGCCATCACCTCGTCGATGCAGTTGTCCACTACCTCGACGAATAGGTGATGCAAGCCGCGCGGGCCTGTCGTTCCAATGTACATTGCGGGGCGGCGACGTACTGCTTCCAACCCTTTGAGGACCTGGATGTGCTTGGCTCTGTATTCTCTGGTTGAGGAGTTCTGCTTTCTGGCCAAGGCAAGCTCCTTGCTAGGACTTTAGGTGAGCGTCCGGAAGCTAGAGCCAGGTCCTCCGTTGGGGCTGCCCGGGGCCCCTGCGAAGGTGGAAAAATCCCAGGCTTTATCGAGCTTTTTCGGACTAGTGTAGTATACCATTTCTGGCCTTGGATATCAAGTTTCTGGGGGTCAAAAGACGCGGGAATGTGGCGACTGAGCAGCACTGATGGCCGGCCGAAGTGAACACACTGGAGTTTCTGCCCAAGAAGAGCAGGATTCTGGCCGGCGCGGGGGTGGGGTGACTCCGGGGCGCCCGGCGCGGGGGGCCGGGTGGAGCGCTACGCCACCCCGAGGTCGGACTTGCGGAAGAGCATTTCGGGCGCGAAGCCGGCCTGGCGGAGGTTGGATTCGGCGCCCTCTTCGCGGTCTATGACGTAGAGCACCCGCTCGACGGTGAGGCCGAGATTGGTGAGGCGCTGGGCAGCGGAGACGGCCTGAGAGGCGGTAGTGAGGACATCCTCGACGAGGACGACGCGGTCGCCCTGTTGGAAGAGGCCTTCGACCTCTTTGCCGGTGCCGTACTCCTTGGCCTGCCTGCGGACGATAAGGTAGGGAATGCCGGTTTCGAGGGCGAGAGCGGTGACGAGCGGGACGCCTCCGAGCTCGACGCCGGCGAGCCGGTCGGGGGGCGGGGAAGGAAGGAGTGAGGCGAGGGCGGTTGCGATCTCTCGCAGGAGGGCGGGGTCGGTCTCGAACCGCCACTTGTCGAGGTAGTACTTGCTCGATTTGCCGGAGCTAAGGATGAAGTCACCCTCGAGGTAGACGGCTTGCTTGATAGCACTTGCTAGCTCTTCTCGGGTCATATCTGGCCTCGCTCAGTATTCGATCCCCCTCCGCGCTTTGACGCCGCGGTGGTAGGGGTGCTTGACAGCAGTCATGTCGGTGACGAGGTCGGCCGCCTTGAGGAGTTCGTCGGGGGCGCTCCGCCCGGTGAGAACGACCTCGACCTTGTCGGATTTCGAGGAGATGAGCCCGAGGAGGTCCTCGGTGGACACGAGGCCGAGGTTCAGCGCACCGAGGGCCTCGTCGAGCACGACGATGTCGTAGTCTTCGCCTGTGAGGGCGCGCCGGGCGAACAGCATTCCCTCCTGGGCGTGCTTTCGGTCGTCGTCTGAAGGGGGCAGCTCCCACCATGGTGTATTGTCGTCGGCCTGGGAGTGGTCTCCCCACTGGGGAGAGGCGAAGGAGTGGATCTCAAGCTCGGGGGAGAGCCGCGCGGCGGCCTTGCGCTCTCCGGAGTCCCAGTCGCCCTTGAGGAACTGGATGAAGCAGACGCGCAGTCCGTGGCCGACGGCTCTCAAGGCGAGGCCGAGGGCGGCGGTGGTCTTGCCCTTGCCCGTGCCGGTGTAGATCTGGACGAGTCCGTCGCGGAGCGGGCTCATGAGGGTTCTCCGATGTCAGATGTGCGCCAGGTGGGGGTCGGTTCGGGATCGAGGTGGGAGGTGTCGTTGAAGGAGACGACCTGGAGCAGGCGCGGTGCGGCCCGGAGGATGGTGATCGAGCAGTTCGCAATCCAGGTTCGCATCCAAGATGAGAGCGGGACGTCGAGGATGGTGAAGACGGCGGACTTTATGGGGCCTCCGTGGGTAACGACGGCGACCGACTCGCCGGGGTGGCGAGCGGCGATGTCGCGGAGCGCGGCCATGGTGCGTCCCGCCATTTCGGGCTGTGTTTCGCCGTCGGGCGGGGCAAGGCGAAGCCGATCGGCGCGCCAGGCCTGGAACCAGCCGGTGTCGTCGCGGGCGGCTTCGTCCATTGTCTTGCCCTCGAGGATGCCGAAGGAGCGCTCTCGGAGGTCGGCGCGGATCTGAAGCTCGAGGCTGTGAGGGGCGGCGATTGGCTGTGCGGTCTGGGTTGCCCGGCTCATGTCGCTGGAGTAGACGGCGGACATCTCGGCGGCGGCGAGCCGCCGGGCGGTCCTTTCGGCCTGGTCGCGGCCGCGGGCAGTGATGGCGGCATCGAGCTGCCCCTGAACCCGACCCTCAGAGTTCCACAGGCTCTCCGCGTGTCGGACCAGGATCAGGGTTGTCGGCTGCACTGTGTCCATGGTCATCCGGCTATCCGATTGCCGCCGGGCTGTTGGAGCCGAGTTGAGTGCCGTCGCGGGCGATGAGAATGGAGCCCAGCCGGAGGCCGCGCGCGGTCTGGGGATGGGATAGGGGGGTGAAGATGGTGTTGATGCGGCGGCGGAAGTCAGTGTGCTCCAAGATGCCGAGAGCGAGCGTTTCCCCGTTCTCGCCGAGGATGCCGACGAGCAGGTGGTCGAGCGCGCCGGCCTCGAGGACGCTAGTGTTCGATCCGAAGCCTTCTCTGAGTGTTTGCAGGCCTGTGGAATCGGGCTGCTGCGCGACGATGGCGAAGAGACCGTCGGCGCGGCGCTCGGCATAGAGGACCTCGGCGGCGAGGCACTCCTCGGCGTACGCGCGCACGTGGCCGGGGGCGGGGTCGCCGCTGGTCCAGGGGCTGTTCTCGACGGGAGCGTCATCCCAGGGGATCTCGAGAGTGTGGGCCTGGGCGAAGTAGGCTGCGAACTTCATCTGTCGCCGGGAGGCGCGCTCGTCGCGCGATCGCGCTTTGACCGCGCGCGACATGGGGAGGCGGAGGACTGTGGGCCTGGCTCTGGTCTGGTAGTGGGAGATGAGATGCTCGACTTCGTCGTCGTCCTGGACAGCGATGAGGAGGTCGGGGGCGAGGAGCCGGACCTTGGCGCCCTTGAGAGCGCGGGCAAAGGCCCCGGATATCAGGCCGGTTGTGTCCACGATTACGGTATCCGCGCCGGCGCGGGCAGCCGTGGATGCCATGGCGTGTGCGCTGGTGGCGCACTGGAGGAGGTGTCTGGCCGGGGTGCAGGAGCCGACGAAGTCGATTGCGTCGGGGTGGAGATCGTCGAGGGATCGGATGTCTTCGGGGACCAGGGCCATGCCGACGCAAGCGGGGGGGCCGACGCTGGATTGGCCGATGTCAGCGTCGACGACAGCTACGGTGCGGGTGGCGCGGCGGGCCTCGTTGGCCAGGACGGCGGCGAGGGTGCTCTTGCCTGAGTCGGCTGCACCGAGGAGGAGGATAGTCCCCGCGGCGCCTGCGGCCTGGAGCGCCGGCTTCCAGGAGGATGGGATGTCCCATTGAGCTGAGGAGTTGCTCATGGAGGGCCTCTGCACGCGCGACAGACTTGGCTTTGTTTTGCCCTGCCGCGTGGAGATACCTGCCTCGGGGCTGAGGCGGGGAAGCAGCAAGGGTGGCCGGGTTGCGCGGCGGGGCGTGGGGGGGTAGAATACTGGCGCAATGGGCTACCTGCGATGGAGTCGGATACTGAGGGTAGGGCTGCTTGTGGTGCTCGGAGGAGCGGTCGGCTGGTGGTTGGTGCGCCCGCGGACGAGCGACGAGGAGCTGATCGCGGAGGTGGTGGCGAGGGCGGAGCACGGGGTGGAGACGAAGTCGGTGGACGAGATAATGAGCTGTGTGTCGAGCGAGTATCGGGGGCAGGGAGATATGAGAAGGGAGGATGTCTGGCGGTCGGCACAGCAGTGGATCAGGAGTCCGGCAACGGCGCAGGTGACCGTTGAGAATCAGCGTGTGACGGTGGAGGAAGGGAAGGCCGTGGGCCGGTTGGAGGTAGATGTGAGGCTGGAGGAGGAGGGGCGGTTGGTGAGGCACCTGCGGCTGTTTCTGACGGTAGATTTCGAGCGCGAGAGGCGGGGGCTGCGGAAGGTGTGGCTGGTGAAATCGATGAGTGGCTTCGATCCGGATGAGCTGATAGAGGAGATGCTCTAGGGCATTAGGGCGCGATTGGGATGGAACTGAGGCCCCGAGACCAACACGAGCGAGAGCGAGCGGCTCGGCACAACGAGAAGATGAAGGCCGAGGACGAGCAGCGGCGCCACGATGACATGGCGCTGCAGGCGCAGACGGCGTATCTGCGCATGCGGCTGGGGGATTTCTACGTACGCTCTGGGAAGACCAACCGCGCGATCGGGGAGTATAGGCACGCGGTGAAGATGGACCAGAGGAACGCGGTGTTCCGGACTCGTCTGGGGGACGCGTATCTGCTGAAGGACATGGTCGACCAGGCGATGAGGCAGTACCGGAGTGCGATCAAGGGGGATCCGGAGGCTGCAGATCCGCGGGTGAGTCTGGGGGATGTGTACCGGCGGTTCGGGATGAACGTGGAGGCTGTGGAGCAGTACCGGATTGCGGCGAAGCTGGAGCCGACGCGGGCGTACTACCGATTCAAGCTGGCGGATACGCTTGCGGCCGTGGACCGGCTGCCGGAGGCGGTCGAGGAGATGAGAGCAGTAGTGTCGCTGGCTCCGAACGACGCGTTCTACCGGTTTCGGATGGGGGACCTGCGGTTGAGGGTCGGGGAGGTGGGGGAGGCGGTCGCCGAGCTTCTGCGGGCAACGAAGCTGGCACCGTATGACAGCTACTATCTGATACGTTATGCGATTGCGTCGCTGGCGATAGGGGAGTTTGTGCAGGCGATAGACGCGCTGCGGTCTGCGCTTCGGATGGAGCCGCGGAATCGGTGCTATCAGGTGCTACTGGCGGACGCGTATGCGGATGCGGGGCTGGAGGAGGAGGCGGCGGAGATGCTCGTCGATGCCGGGGAGCTGGACAGCTACGACATGGAGTTTGTGGGGCGGCGTCGGCTGGAGCTGAACCGGGCGGAGCACGATGCCGGCGGGCATGGGGGGAGGCGGAATGGGCGGCGTCCGACGGCGGGTGCGGAGGGAAGCCTGGGGGCCCGATGAATGTAGCGACGCTGACGCTGGGGGCGCTGGCGACGAACTGCTATCTGGTGTGGCAGGATGGCAGTTCGGAGGCTCTGCTGGTTGATTCGGCGGGGGATGCGGGGGATACCGTGAGGGCGGCGGAGCAGCGCGGTCTGAGAATCGCCCTGATCGCGAACACCCACGGACATACGGACCACATCGAGTCGCTGGCCGTGCTGAAGGAGAGGACCGGCGCGGAGGTGGCGATTCACGAGTTGGACGCGCCGATGTTGGCGGATGCGATGCTGAGCGGGGCGGCGATGTGGGGGGAGCACCACGAGGTGAGCGCGGATCGGCTGCTGCGGGAGGGGGATGTGGTGGTGCTTCCCGGCGGAGGTGGAGAGCTGTGTGTGCTGCATACGCCAGGGCATACTCCGGGGAGCATCTGCCTGATGGGAGAAGGGACGCTGTTTTCGGGAGACTGCCTGTTCGCAGGGGGGATCGGGCGGGTGGATCTGCCGGGGGGCGATGAGCAGGCCATGATGATGTCGCTGGGCCGGCTTGCGCAGCTTGACCCGGAGATTGCCGTGTACCCGGGGCACGGTCCCGCGACAACGATTGGGGATGAGCTGAGGGGCAACCCCTGGCTGACGGGGCTGTAGGTCGCGAACGGTTGGGGTCGTGGTATAATGGCGCGGGACAAGGGCCCGTAGCTCAGCGGTAGAGCAGGCGGCTCATAACCGCTCGGTCGCAGGTTCGAATCCTGCCGGGCCCACAACCGATGGGAGACTATGACGTATCACGTCTACATTCTGAGAAGTGTCGCTGCCGGACGATTGTACGTTGG
>JALGTG010000256.1 GCA_029821495.1 Candidatus Hebobacteria bacterium | reverse complement strand
GTGTAAGGTACACTGGAAGGCCTCGGACTGGGCGAGATGCGCGGCCGTGTGGGGACGACGCGGCCGCAGGCTTGGGGGAGGCGCTATTCCTTGGTGAGCTCGGGGATAGTGCGGTAGTAGTCGAGGGCTTCCCGGATGAGTTCGGGGATGGGCAGATTGTAGGGGCACTTGGCGAGACACTCGCCGCACTCGGTGCAGTTGTCGGCGCTGGCAATGACGTCGAGGGCGCCCCACTCGAGCCACCGCGCGGCGCCCATGCGCCGGATTATGGAGCGGCCGTGCAAGAGCATGCCGATCTGGACTCCGTTGGGGCAGGGCTCGCAGTAGCGGCAGCGCCGGCAGGTGCGCTGGTCGAGCTCGGAGCGCATGCTGTCCAGCTGGGCTTGCTCGTCGGCGGTCAGCTCGGCCTGGCCGGCGACAGCGATGTCTTGCTCGACCTCCTGCACGTTGGCCATGCCGGGGATGGCCACGGTGATGGGCTGATTGAGGCACCACTTGACGGCGAGCGGGGCGTTGGTGAAGTTGCCGCCGCCGACGGGCTTCATGGCGATGATACCGACGTTGTGCTCTTGGCAGAGGGGAACGAGGGTTTCGAGGATCTCTGTTTCCACCAGATTGAAGGGCACTTGGACGGAGGCGAAGTCGTCGCACTGCCGCACCGCGTTGACCAGGGTCTCGCGCCGGTGTCCGGTGATGCCGATGTGGGCGATCTTGCCCTCGTCGCGGGCGCGGCGAAGGCCCTCTAGCGCGCCGCCGGGCGCGAGGGCTTTCCCGAGGTCGTCGTCGTCGTTGACGCCGTGGAGCTGGTAGAGGTCGATCCGGTCGCGGCGCAAGTTCTCGAGAGAACGCAGGACATCTTGATAGACGCCCTCGGGCTCACGGTTTCCAGACTTGGTGGCGACGAGGTAGTCGCGGCCTTCGAGGGCCTTGCCGATGCGCTCCTCGGAGTTGCTGTAGCCGCGGGCGGTATCGAAGAAGTTGACGCCGAGGTCGAAGGCGCGGCGGACGGCTGCAATGGCCTCCTGCTCCGAGACCATCTGAATCGGGATGCCGCCAAAGCCGACGATGGTGACTTCGAGGTCAGTCTTGCCCAGACGCCGAGTTGGCAGTCGAGAAGTTCGAGAATCCATGCGGGTTCCGCCTCCTTTGGAGAGGTCTTTCTGGGCGGTGGTGGAGCGTCCTGCTTCGCTGAGCCAGCGGACCGGCCGGGGGGCCCGCTCAACGGGGCCGGCGGTTCCGTTTTGGCGTGACAGGCGGACTTGGATTCGAGAACTAAGGTCTAACTCGCAACACCGAATCGGCCCAGCAGCCATGCCCTCTTCTCTGCCTGATGGGAGGGGTCCACCCAGTGCTCAGCATTGGGGTAGACGCGGTACGACTTGGGCGCCGCCAGCCGGTTGTAGGCGGCAAAGATAGTTGCCGCGGGGCACACCGGGTCTTGGAGGCCCAAGCCGAGGAATACCGGGCACGTGATCCGGTCGGCCATGTTCATCGTATCGAAGTAGCTCACGGTTCGCAGGACGGACTCCCAAGAGCGGTGGGGCTCGGCCGCGATCCACTGCTCCATCTCCGGCCAGTCTGACGCCTTGAAGTACTTCTCCCAGTTGCACAGGAATGGGATGTCCGGAGCGCACAGGCTGATGCGCTTGTCGAGCGCAGCGGCCGCGAAGCTGAGCCCGCCACCTTGACTGCCCCCGGTCACGGCGATGCGGTTCTCGTCCACTTCGGGTCGTGAGACCAGGAAATCCACCGCCCGGACACAGTCCGCATACGCGCCTTGATAGAAGTACCCCTCCTTGTCGTCCAGGCCGCGGACCCAGAAGTCGCCGGGCTCCCCCGGGACGTCTTCCTGGCTGTTCCCGTGTCCGCGAATGTTGAAGGACAGCACCGCGATGGGGTCGCTCGTCTTCGTTGGTGCCATACTCCCCGTGTATCCGGGCAAGCAGAGCAGTGCTGGGAACGTTCCCCTTGCCCTCGGCTTCTCGTACCACCCCCCAACCCGGACGTTGCCGAAGCTCCGCATCTTCACCTCGTAGAGCTCGTGGGTCTCGGTGTCGCCCTCGGCCTTCCGGGTCATCTCGAACTGTGGGTCCACATCGGCAAGGGCCGCCAGCGTCTCGGCCCAGAATGCGTCGAAGTCTGGCTGTCGCGTAAGCGAGGGCCTCATGTCCTCCGGCCGGTAGCCGAGCAACCTCGACTCGGACGCGCCCTCGTCACCTGACTCGCGCTCGAACGTGCAGGTAACCTTGTAGAAGCCGGGCACATGGGGAGTGAACTCACAGCTGACCTTCTCAGTGCCGCGCGCCGCCAGCGACGCCTCCGCCGACGCTTCCAGCAGAACGGCTCCTTCGTCATCCTCGATCTGCCAGCGAACCGTCCCCTCCATTGCCATCGGTGTGTCGTTGTGCACTGCCGCGCCGACCTCGAACCCATCCTCCTCAACGAAGATGCCGTCCCCGCGTCCGAGGTCAATCGCGATCTCGAAGAAGTCGCGCCAGCACGCCACCTCAATCCCGTAGGGACCCTCGTACATCCCGCCCGCGCCCTCATGATCGTAGACCCGCACGGCGATCACATTGTCTTCATCCCAGCGGATGAGATGCGCAGGCACTCTATACTCGCGCGCCGTCGCCCATGCACCCGAGAAGTCATCGGGAAAGGAACCGGTCTCGCCGACGATCTCGCCATTGAACCAGGTGCGATCGACGTCATCGATCTTGCCGAGGCAGAGCTTCAGCGTGTTGTACATCTGGAAGTCAGCGTTGTCCTTGAGTGAGGCGGGCGCCCTGAAGCGCAGCCGATACCAGGCGAAGCCATCGTAGTCTCCCAGGCCCGCCTCCTCCCACGGCTTACCTACTTCGATCGGTCGCCAGCTCGCGTCGTCGAGATCGGGGTCGGCCCACGTCTCGTCATCTCCCTTGCGACAGACCCAACCATCCTCAAGGTCCAGCATGCCGTCCTCCCAGTCCTGCGCCAACAGCAAACAGCACAGCGGCTGTCAGTATTGCGCGAGCGATCAACGAGATGCTATGCAAGTGCTCCATTGCTGCAGCCCTTCCTGCTGTGACAGGTGGCGGCGCTTACTTCCCCTTAGCACCCCTGTGCCCCCGAAGAACGCTGTCCGGGCGTTCTGGAGCATGTCCTTCCGTCCGCGGCCGCCGGTGTCTTGCCCGCTGTGAGCGCGCTCTGGCGACCGGATGAGTCCTTGGACAGTGCGGGGTCGCCTCATGCTACGCGATTCCGTCGAGGCACCAGAAGGACTCTCAGACGCCTTACCTCAGCGGAGGGGGCGGGATTCGAACCCGCGAGGGAGTGATTAGCCCCCTACGCGATTTCCAGTCGCGCTCCTTAGGCCAACTCGGACACCCCTCC
>JALGTG010000059.1 GCA_029821495.1 Candidatus Hebobacteria bacterium | reverse complement strand
GCTCTGACGGGGAGAATGGTGAAGGCTGGAGAGCTGATGGGGGTGCCGGTGCTGGATCATATCATCATCGGTGAGGGGCGGTATGTGTCGCTGAAAGAGGCGGGGAGGATGTGAGGCCGCGGGGACGACGTGTGGTGGACTCTCCCGCCCGGCAGCACGGAGCCGGGCGGGATCTGCTTCTCTAGGGGGTGGGCTACGGCCTCGTAGGGCTTGGAGAGGAGGCCATCTCAGGCGCACACGGGTTCTGTGGAAGGAAAGAGAGGCGCTTCCTGGCGTCGCTTGAGAGCGTCCCGCGGTTGGCGCGGGACAGGAGAAGCGAATGGACGCTGTGGGATCGGGCGGCGAGTCAGTCGCGCTGGCCGGCCGAGCTGGAATGGCCGGGCGGTGGGCGCGCGCGTGGGAGGCAGTTGCGGACGGCCGTTGGGCGCTGTACGGTGTGTACCTCGGCCTTTCGTGGGTGATCACTCGCGTCTACTGGGCCACCACGCAGCAGTTGGACACGGCGACGATCGAGAAGTTCGCCGCCGGGACGGCCAACAAGCCGTTCGCGTATCGGGTGCTGATGCCATGGGTCATGGGGTGGGTGAACCGGCTGAACGGCGTCGACGACCTGATGCTGACGGACATCGGCCTGCGGGTGCTGGTGCTGTTCGCGGTGATGGTGGTGATGCGGCGATGGCTCCGGCATTTCGTTGATCCGCTGCTGGCGGATGTTGGGCCGGTGCTATTGGCGGCGATGCTGCCGGGGACGTTCGTGTGGTACTGGCCGTACGATTTCTCGGGGATTCTGGTGTGGTCAGTCTGTCTGCTGGCGCTGGTCGAGCGGCGATATGCGCTGTATCTGGCTGTCTTCACTTTAGGGGTCTTCAATAGGGAGTCAGCGTTCTTCCTGATGGGTGTGTTCGCGGTGACGCAGTGGGAGGCTCTGGGGGCGCGGCGGACGCTCCGCTGGTCCGGGGTGCAGTTGGCGATCTTCGCGGTGATCTTCATCGGGCTGCGCCTGGCGATTCACCCCGCGGAGGGGGACGTGGCGGAGTGGCATCTAGTGAAGAACGCTGCGTTCCTGATAGGCAAGGGTTCGGTGTTCCCGTTCGAGGGATGGATGGTGATGCTGTCGGGGCTGGGGTTCTTCTGGCTGCTTGCTCCGTGGTATTGGAGCAAGAAGAGCCTGTTCCTGAAGCAGGCGAGTTGGATCATTCCGATCCACGCGGCGGCGATTCTCCTGACGGGGCGCCTGGTAGAGCCGCGGCTGTGGAACGAGTGGATTCCGGTGGTGCTGGCGCTGTCGGGGCAGACGTTGATGGAGTTTCGGAGGGGCGAGCGGGAGGGGGCTAGCGCGACGGCACCGTGATCTGGAGGGGGGAGGTGAAGACGACATCCCGGTCGTTGGGGGAACCGGGTAAGTGGTACTCGACGACAAAGGAGATGCCGTCCTCGGCGGTAGAGAGCTTCCGGGGGAGGCTGCGGAGGACGGTCTCGCCGAGGTCGGAGGACTGGAGCCAGGGGCGGGTGGTGCGCGCGAAGCGGAGCACCTCGCGCTGCTGACGGGAGGTTAGCGCGGCGAAGGGGAGGGGCTGCTGCTGGAGGAGTTCATCGCGGTGGCCCTGGGCAATGAGTCCATAGGAGTGCAGCTTCCAGATGGGCATCTCGAAGGCGGCGGGGAATGCCTCGCACAGCGTCTGGACCTGAGCGCCATTGAGACCGGCGAGCCGGGATGCGAAGTCGTCGAGCGAATGGGTGGTTCCGGGGCGCAGCATCTGCTCCCAATCGGCGAGGGCCTCGTCTGAGAGGCGGGCCGCTTCGAGGAAACGGTAGTCTGCGTCCGTGGCGACGAGGTAGACACCGTAGAAGTTCCAGGAGAAACGTGTGCCTCGCCGCCGGCGTATCTCGTCGAGGAGTTCACCAAGCGTGAGCCGTTTCTCATCCACTGACCCAATAGGCACCGTGCATTGCTCCGCCGGAAGGTAATTGGCGACCACGGCCAGCGGCGTCTGCCCCGCGACTGCCTCCATGAGAACGGGGACGGCAGGGCGGGTATCCTGCAGCGAACCGAGGTCTACTGCCAAACCCAGGCGAGGGTTCGTTCGGTTTGGTTCAGGCCCGACTGACGGTGCGGGGAGCCTGCCCGCGCGTTGGTCCTCCTCTTGCTTGTCCATCCAGGCTTGCCATCGCAGGGCCTCCTCGTGGGCGGCCTCGCGATACTCCGGGGTGTTCTCCCGATAGCCAAGGGCGACGAGTTGGCGGCGCGCGTCGCCGGGGTTGCGGCGCGCGGTTCGGATGACGTCTGCGTCAAAGCTGGCTACGTCGGGCACAGACAGTTCGCAGTGGAGCGCAGTATCGCTCCACCAGAAGCGTACGACGGCGTTTCGCCAGCGCTCCTCAGGGGTCTGGAAACGGAGGAGGCGGTCCGGGTCTGGTGCGTATCGTCCCGTCTGGGGGCGACCCCAGCGGCCCTTTGACCACCGGGCCAGGTGGCGCTGGAAGGCTGCGGCGAAGCTGGCGAGGGGGCGCCTGAGGTGGCCGGTGGCGAGGAGTCGGTCGCTGTCCGCTGTCGGCAGGCGGGAGACCTGCTCGATCATGGGCCGTACTGCGGGGTCGAGGAGATCGGCGCATCTCCAGGGGTCAACCTGTTCGTACTGAGCGAGGAGCTGATCGGGGGAGAGGGAGAGGGCGGTCTGGTAGAGGGCCATGCGCTGCTCGCGCTCGGGCCGGCGCTGTGCGGCGAGCGCGCGCTGCTGCTGCCGCGTGTGCTCCTCAGACCAGATGTCGAAGGGCTGAGTCGCCGTCTCGTGAGGCACGAGACAGTACTCGCGAGACTTGGGCGACTGACCGCGCGGGAAAGCCCAATAGCCGTTGAAGAGGCGGGCAAGCGCGGACATGAAGCCGCCCAGCCCGCAGTTGCGGCCGAAGACGGTGATCCGGATGGGAAGCAGCTCGCGAACGGCCGTGATCTCTACCGACGACTGCTTGGAGATCAACGCAAGTAGCTGACCGACAGTGAGTTCCTCCTTCCAGACCGAGACGAGCGCGGCGTCGAGGCGGGTGTCGGTGGTGTCGGTCTGGGGCTGCCACTGCTCCCAGGCGGCCGGCGTGGGAGGCGAGCTGGGGGGCAGCGCGGGCGTAAGGTCGGCGAGCACGGAGGCGGCGCTCGAGGTATCGCGCGAGTGACCGCACGCGCACAAGCACAGGCTGAGCGCGAGCACACCCAGGCGCGCGGCGCGGCGCACGGGCGGTCCCATGCGGCGGGCCCGCCCGGTTCTGTACGGCAAGCCGCTAGTAGTATCGGACATGGACCTCGTCACACCCGAGGCTTCCCTGGTTTTGGTTCTTGTGGCCCCTGATCCTGATCTGGTTGGGGGCGACTTTGTCGAGCGAGTCGCTCGTGTACTCGCGCCAACCGAGGGGTCCGTAGAGCGGGACGGAGGTCTCAATCCCCGTATGCCACTCCCCGCCGCATTTGTACTCGGCCCTGAAGTCGCCGGTGCTTCCCAGTGGCCCAAGGCCCTTCAACCAGGCTACCATCTCCATGTTACCGCCGCCAGCGGTACTGCCATCCGCCCAGTAAGTGTCGTAGCACCATGCTGGGTCCTGCGTCAGCGTAGTTATGGCGCTGATTGAGCTGTCTCCATCATGCTCGTTAACTCTGTCTGCGTTGTCCCCCTCGCCCGGGTTGGTCCAATTGACGCTGTAGTCACTCTCGGGAACGACGAAAGTGTCAGGCGAGGCGGGGATAGAGACCAGGGCAATCGCCAGAACGCAGACGAAACAGGTGTGCAAGCGAGAATACATCATGGCGCGCACCTCCGTTGCATTTGGGGGGAGCGGCCTGTGCAAATGCTCGGCTGGGAGCGCGGGGCTCGGAGGGTCTCGACGCGCACCCCCTCCACTATGTGCATACTAGCACAGACGGGGGGGGTGTCAAGAGGGGCTAGGGACAATCGCGTCGCCCTCCCTCGCGGGCGGACAAGGCCGCGCCACGGCCCTGGGAAGGAGCACACCGCCTGAAAGGTCCGGACGAGCTCTGGGGCGAGGCGGTGGGTGGGGCCGGTGCGGGCGGTCAGCCCTTTGCGACGACGCTGAGGGCTTCGAGCTTGATGGGGGGCGCGTTGATCGAAGAGGTCCACTCGGACTCGCACCCGACGGCCTCGATGCGCGTCAGGGCATCGTAGACGTTGCCGGCGACCATGGCGTCCTTGACGCGCCCGACGATCTCTCCGTTCTCGATCTTGTAGCCGAGGGAGACGTTCACGGAGAAGTCACCGTTCATGATGTTGCTCTGGCCGAGCCCGAGGACGTGCTCGACGAGGATGCCTTCCTCGGTGCTGCTGACCATGTCCGCGAAGGACACGTCGCCGGGAGATATGACTAGGTTGCTCGGCTCGCAGCCGGGGCCATTGCCGGTGCTCTCGGTCCCCTCCTTGCTGGCAGTCTCTAGGTCGTAGAGGAACGCGTTCAGGCGTCCGTTATCTATGATCGGAGTCCGCGTTCTGGCGACGCCCTCGCCGTCGCAGGGCGAGCTCGCAGGCGCGTAGTCAATGGTGGCATCGTCGATGAAGGAGAAGCCATCGGAGGCGATCTTCTCGTTGAGGCGACCGGCGAGGGGGGAGTCGCCCTTCATCACGTTCTTCCCGTTGGTGCCCATTTGCAGGGACAGGAGAAGGATGAAGCTCGCGCGAGGGGTGAGGATGACGGGCATGGACTTGGAGGCGACGGGGACGTTCCGCTCGGCGAGGCGGAACTGCTCGATGACGCGCTCGGCCAGGTCCTTGGGAGCCACCACGGGCATTCGCCAGTCGCGGTTCGCGTAGACTTGGAGCATGTCGGTGCCGCGGATGAGCTCGCCGCCGATCCCAATCCCGTAGTGACTGCCGTGATGTCTGACGTCCAGGCCGCTCGAGTTGAGTATGCGTTGTTCGCCGGCAGACCAGCCGGCGCCCGCGAAGACCTTGATGTCGTTGTTGTATCCCTTGATGAGGTCCAGCATCTGCGCGCCGACGGCGACCAGGTCTTCCTTTGGGATCCTCTCGACGTCTGGGTCGTAGGTCTTCACCTGAGGGAAGTCGGCGGGGCCGGGGAATTGGAAGCCGGCCTCACTGCCGAACTCGGCGAGCTGGATGGCGCGGGCGATGACTGACTCGACCTGCTGTGGATCGGTCGTGTGGGCACGACCGAGCTTGCCGTTGACGATGACTCTGACGGCGAGGTGGGTGGTCTGGGCGACCTGCACCTGCTTGAGTTTGTCGTCCTGGTACTCCGCGTTGGTGGCGCGGCTACGAGTGAGGGATACCTCAGCGGCCTGGGCGCGCCTGGCGGCTATCTCGAGTGCTTGCTCGATCATTGCTGTCCTCCTACCACGACCCCCTGGATTCGCAGGTGAGGGCTGCCGAGGCCGACGGGCAGGGGGCTCTGGGCGCCCTTGCCGCAGCCGCCGCCGCCGTCATCCCAAGCGAGGTCGTCGGCGATGAGGTCGATGTGTTTCAGGGTCTCAAAGACGTTTCCGGTGAGGACGACGTCACGGACGAGTTCGGCGATCTCGCCCTTGCGGATCATGTAGCCGTGGGCGGCGCTGAAGGTGAACATCTCGCCCATGGTCTGCCCGCCGATCATGTCGCAGGCGTAGAGGCCGAGTTCCACGTCCTTGATAAGGTCTTGGAAGGAGGCGTCACTGGGCCCGATGTAGGTGTTGGTCATGCGGACGATTGGCGGGAAGTTCCAGGCGATGGCGCGTGCGTTGCCGGTGGCTTCCTCTCTCATCCTGCCGGCGGTCTCGCGGTTGTGGAGGCGGCCGACGAGGATGCCGTCTTTGATGAGGTGGTTTTCGCGGGCGGGGACACCTTCGTCATCGAGCGGATGGGTGCCGCGGCCGCCGGGGTATGATCCGTCGTCCACGATGTTGAGGTGATCGGGGCCGAAGCGCTTCCCGAGGACCATCAGGTCGCGTAGCTTCTCGTTCTCGTAGACGGCGTCCGCTTCGCTGAGGTGGCCGAAGGCTTCGTGGGCGAAGACGCCGCCGAGCTTCTGGTTGACGATGACGGTGTAGTTGCCGCCCTGGACGGGTGGGGCCTGAAGCAGATCGGCCGCGCGCTTAGCGGCGGTCTCGGCCTTGGATTCAAGGTTGAGCGCGGTCTCAAAGCCAGCAGCACTGCCGAGGCCCTCATGGGCGCGCTGGACGAGGTTGCCGTCTCTGGCGACGGCGTTGAGGGAGAGGGTGAGATCGGGGCGCGTCTCCTCGAAGTAGCTGCCGTCGCTGTTGATGAAGCACACCTCGCGGTAGCGGTCGGAGTACCTGACGCTTGTGGTTTGGATCTTCGGGTGAGCGCCGAGCATGAGATGGTTGTATTGCCTGACGAGCTGCTGCTTCTCGGCGAGGGGGACGCCTCGAAAGTCACGCTCCATTTCGGGCGGCGGGATGATCTTCCCGGTGGGTTCGACCTCTGCGAGGTGGCTGTGCTCTTTGCCGACGAGGCGGGCGCAGGCGACGGCCTCGCGGACGCTTGCGCGGAGATCGGAGAGGTCGTTGAAGGTAACGACTCCCCAGCCGCCCTTGACGAGCGCGCGTGTTACTCCGCCCAGAGAACTGGCGGAGGAGATCTCATCCATCTCAGGGCCGCGGAAGCTCAGGCTGGTTTGCTCAGCGCGCTCGACCCTGATCTCCGCGTAGTCGGCGCCACTGCCGCGTAGTGCGTCCGCCATCTGGTCTCGCATCGCGTGGATCTCCTTGTCTTCGGGTGACGAGGGTTCTCTGCGACCTCCGCGTCGACATCAGACGCAATACCGAGGCCAATGGCTCTTCTGTCGGTGGTCTGCGTCTCCTGCCTGCGCAGGGGGGCTAGAGGCACCAGATGGCTTTGACGGCGAGGCGGGAGACCCATTCGTCGGCATTGGGGTCGCCGACCACCACGAGCAGGTCCATGCCGCTCCGGACGCGTTGGCGATAGGCAGCATAGGCATTGGTGTTGGAGCCGCTACGCACCAGCCGGGCACTAACGCTTCTCTCCTCGCTGACATCATACGTGCTGGTGAGCACGAGTTGGCGGAAGCGCTCGGGTGGCACGACGTTTCCTTCGTCGTCGAGATCCGCGGCGCAGACTCGTTCGGCTGTCAAGTGAGCAGACCATCGTTGGGTGGGACGGAAGGCCTGCACTATACTGTGGTAGTGGTACGGTCGGTTGTACCGTTCCCCCCAGACGAAGGTGATCGCTCCCTCGTGGTACATATCGTTTCCGTTCCAGCCGGCCCCCGCCCAGTTGCCAGCCTCGTCGAAGCCATCTCGCTCGCCGCCGTTCGCACCGACCCACGGCTCCAACCACCGCGCCAGGCACGCTTGTGCTGGCCCTGGATGCTCCCACGGCGTCCTGCCTGGGAGTGTCCCTTGTTGAAGGAGGCAGCCCAGTCCATCCACCGCAGCGGTCCCTCGTCCAGCGTCCGCTGATGGCGCAGGTTCATCCAGAAGCTCCGCACCCCGGTCTCCGGGACGAATCCATCGTCGGCCCGGAAGTCCGGCCCTGTGTACTCCCCACCCAGGGACCAGCCTAGTCCCTGCTGTCGCTCCTCTCCGAGGCAATAGGCGATCATCTGGTCATCCCCGCCCTCTCCCTCGGTATTGCTGGTGTGCCAATTGGCCCAGGCAAAACGCTGGCGTTGTACGCCACGCCATCCCCAGCCGCCGTTGAGGACATGGACCCGGTTCTGGGGCTCGCCAGGCACCCGTCGGTCCGCTCCGCCGAAGCCCAGAATGCCTTGGGTCCCAAAGAGATGGGCGTATTGCCAGGCGAAATGGTTCTCGTCGCCGCGACGGTGGGCGTCCAGCAACCCGAAGCGCTCTGAGCCCACTGTGCCGAACGCCTTCGCTCCCCAGTCAAGCTCCTTGACTCGCCTGCTGTAGAAGACCGTCGACGACGGAAGGTAGCTGCTGCCCTCCTGGAAGAATGGGCGGTACTCTTCGAGCCAGCGCTCGGTGTAGGTGAAGTCTATCGTCTCGACCACATCTTCGATGTTGCTGAAGTCGGGATGGTAAGTGCCAAGCGTGACGACTCCGTTGGGTAGCGTGCCCTTGAAGTCCAGGCCGCCGGTCAGAGGTTCCCGGTCACCCTCGTCTTCGGAAGTGACGGAAAGCATATAGGGCATCAGTACATAGCGGAAGGGCACGGGAGGGGTGGTGATATGCGTCCACCTGGCGCAGTTATCCATGTCGAAGACGCGCGCGAAGCAGGCCGGCCAGAGTGATCGCTCTTCCTCGCGGCCGAGGTAGCGCGCAAAGTCGAACCGGAAGCAGTCCTGGCCTTCCGGGTACCGAAGGATGGAGAAGGCGATCTCCATCTCCGCGGACCACCCGCCCTCATCAATGCTGGTCGCCGCGCGCCAGTCGCCTTTCCACTCGATCTTCTCACTCGTTCCCCCAGGGACTTGGTCGTACTGGGTTCCGGCGGGATTGACGCGGAAGGAATAGAAATTCTGGCCGGTGTTCTCCACGTCCAACCAGAACTGCACCTGGTCATCTGTCCCCATCTTCCCCTGGCGCTTCTTCTGGCGGGAGCGCATCGCAGAGGGCTGGGAGTCATGGCACCGGAAGGCCACATAGATCGCCTGGGAGTCGTAGCACAGCCAGGCCTCGGTGCGCTCGTGCTCGGGCGCGTCGATCCGCTCCCGCCAGAAGCCTTCCATGTGGCTGGCCTGCTGCCAGCAGGCGTCGTCGAGAAGGCCGTCTATGACCGGTGACTCGGTCACCTTGATTGCGGGGATCGAGGGCGGGCCGGCCTCCGGCTCACCCTCGCGTTCAGCGGCAACCGCGGGAGGAAGCAGCACCAGCGCTGCCGCTGTCGCTAGGAGGATGCAGAATGCACGAATCGAGGCCTTGTTCGTGACCATGGGGCTCCTCTTGCCCTTTGTGCAGACCGGCAAGTCTGCCATTATAGACGCGTGAAGGCGAAGGAAGGTTGCGTCCAAGCGGATGGGAATCGCCCATGTGATCAGACAGGCGTCCTATTGTCCTCGCCGGTACGGGGATGACGCGTGTCGGCCAATCTACCCCTCTTGGCGCTCGGCAGCCCTGACATGTTGCCCCGGGCGGCGCTGCCTCCCTGGCTCAGTCATCGTCCTCCGGGGAGTCCGTTGACAACTCGAACTTCCCCAGGTTCTCCGGGCAGCGGGCCTGCAAGATGCCCAGGAGATTCGCCGGTCCTCGCGTCTTCCCGAGATTCTCGTAGACGGCGATCTTCTGTGCGAGAAGCTCCTCCGACACGCTGTCGGCCACGACGAGCTTGCCGAGGTTAGCGTACCTGACTCCGTCGGGCATGTTCGTGAGCTGCTCTTGAGTCAGTATCGTGCTGCCCAGGTTCTGCAGCTTGGGTCGCCCGTCGTCATGCTCGTCCTCATCGTCTTCGTCCGCGGCTGCGCCGAACGCTCCGAAGTTCGTGTCGCACCGCTCCTCGAGCTTGGCGACGAGGTGCTCGGGACCGGTCACGTGGCCGAAGTTAGCGACACTGCCAATCTTCTGATCCAGGAGTTCCTCGGGGACGTCGTCCGCGATCGTTAGGTGGCCGAAGTTGGTGTAGGCGGTGCCGTCCTCTATGCGCGAGAGCGCTGCCTTCGTGAGGCGGGCAGTGCTGAAGTTCGTGCGACCGGCGCCCCCACCGAAGGCTCCGCTGACGGACTGGGCGATGGTACGACCCAGATGCGCCAGGCCTGCGGCCCCGGGTGCCGGGCCGCCTTGGATGCCGGGCTGCGAGGCCGCCGTGTCGGCCCCGTGGCTCTGTTCGACGGCATTGAGTAGTTCCGTGGCCTGGTCCACCGTGACCTGGCCCTGCTGGAGCATCTCCAGAACCCTCTTGCGTTCCTCCTGCATCTCACACCTCCGTAGTTCGGTTTCCAAACGACGCGTCTTCGATTGCGGCCGGCAGCTAGGCGGCCAGTTCCCTGAGTGCCTCGGTCGCCTCCTCTGGGCTGAGGTCGCCCGCCTGCAGCCGGTCAAGGATGTCCTGGCGGCGGCCGGCGCGGTCCTCCTCTGCCTCCGCCTCCTCCTGCGTCGGCGCGTAGCCCAGGGCGGTCAAGAGAGAGTCGACGCGCCCTCTGACAGTGGGATAGGAGAGCCCGAGGGTCTTCTCCATGTCGCGGATAACGCCGCGGCACGTCAGGAAGACGTCGAGCAGCTCACGCTGGTCGGGGTCGAGGGCACAAAACCGGCATCCCCGCTCAAAACGGCCCTGGAGGCGCAAATCGCACGTCTCGCAGGTGAGTTCTGTGACCTGAAGGGCCTGCTGGCAACTGGGGCACCGGGTGATGTCTGATTGCATGATTATTGATCTCCCGATGAAGATACTGCCATAAGACGCGGTGTTTGTCAAGAGCCGGATTGAGAAAGTTGAGATCTCCCTTGACGATACAGAGGCGGCCCCGGGAAGGCAGATGGACTCCGCCGGGTCGGGAGAGGAGGTCAGCGACCCGGTGGCGGGTTGCCAAGGCAATGGGCTCTCGGGGTCGATGGGTGCGACCGGAGGGCAGGGAGCCGCGCGCTGCCGGCCGCAGGTAGCGGGCAGGAAGGGGGCTGGGGCGACGGAAGAAGGCCGGCATGTGTCTGAGGGAGAGGAGAGCGAGATGAAGGTGGGTCTGTACACGATCAGCTTCGCGGGCGTGTGGTACGACGGCCCGGCACTTTCCTTGGAAGACATTCTCAAGCGAGCAAAGCAGATGGGATTCGACGGAGTGGAGATCGGAGCGAGGCGGCCGCACGCGAGCCCCATGGATCTGGACGAGAAGGCGCGGGGGCGAATTCGAGAGCAGGCGGCCGGCTTGGGTCTGGAGATCCCGGCCATCGCCAGCTACAACAACTTCGCCAGCCCGATTCTGGAGCAGCGGGAGAATGAGCTGCTGATGGTGCGCGAGCAGATCAAGCTCGCGCGGGATCTCGGCGCGCCGGTGCTGCGAGTGTTCGCGGCGTGGCGCGGGATAACACTGCGGGATGGACAGGGCAGTTACGAGATGACGCGGCGCTACTGGGATCAGGGGTACGCGGATGTGACAGGCGCAGAGAGGTGGCGATGGGTGAGGGACTGCCTGAAGGAGGCGGCCGACTTCGCGGGGGAGATGGGGGTGACACTTGCGCTCCAGAACCACGAGCCGGTGATACGCGATCACCTCGACATGTTGGAGTTCATCGAGGAGGTGGGTTCTCCGGCGTTGAAAGCGTCTCTGGATTGCCCGCTGCTTGTGCAGCAGGACGACGAGTATGTGGCCGAGGCGGTGCGTGCAACCGGAGATCTGCAGGTGCACTCGCACTATGGCGGCGAGTTCGAGGAGGTTGATGGCGAGGCGGCCCAGCGGCAGATCCGGTTCACGCGTCGCAGCTCGATCAACTACCCAGCGTTTGTCGATGCGCTGAAGAGGATCGGGTATCAGGGATACCTGTGCTATGAGTTCTGCCATCCGTGCCTGGGAGAGGATCACGAGCTTCAGGGACTCGAAGCAGTGGCGGAGCAGGTGAGGCTGGCGCAGAAGTACATGAGGAAGCTGGTAACCTAGGGAGACAGTGCAACGTGAATCTCTTGGAGCGCATCAATGCAGTTCTTCACGGGGAGCGGCCGGATCGCGTACCGTACGTGCCCTACGACAACCTGGTGCCGCGAGGCGATTTCGAACGTGAGCTTCGGAATAGGGGGATGGCGCTTTGCCTGCGGCGGGGGGGCATCTGGTCGGAGATGCCGGACGTGGGAGTCGAGCGCAAGACGGAGGAGGACATCAGCTACGCGATCTACCACACCCCGAAGGGGAGCGTACGCAGCGCGTGGCGGACTCATGTGGGACGGATCAGTGACGGCGAGAGCATCGAGGCGGAGTGGCTGATCAAGGATGTCGCCGATTTCGAGCCGGCAATCTTCATGGTCGAGAATACGGTCCATCACTCCGACTACGATGGCTTCCTGGCCCACGTGCGAGATGTGGGGACAGATGGGATAGTGCGGTTCGAGGGGCCGGGCCCGCCATATGACGCGACAGACTACTACTTCTCGCTGGCGGACTGGGCGCAGGCACAGCACGACTGGCCGGCGGAGTTTGGTCGGCTGCTGGCGGCACTGGAGAAGCGGATCGAGCGGATGATGCCGCTCGTCGTCGACGCCCCGGCGGAATTCGTATCCGTCGGGGATCTGAGCGGCATCTATGGGCCGACGCAGTATGAGGAGTATGCGCTTCCTTTCTACGAGCAGTATGTCCCGGCACTGAAGGCAGCCGGGAAGATACCCTCGCTGCACGCGCACAACTCGAATCTGACGGCATTCGTGGACCTGGTGAAGAGGACGGGCGTGCCGGTAATCGAGGCGTTTACGCCGCCGCCGGTGGGAGACCTTTCGCTCGCCGACGCGCGAAAGGCCTGGGGGCCGGAGGTGGTGATCTGGGTCAACTTCCCGGAGACGATCTTCCTACTGGGGAAGCAGGAGACATATGACTACACTGCCGGGCTGCTGAAGGAAGACGCGGTGAGCGGCCGGCTGGTGATCGGGATGACCGAGATGGGATCGTACGGGATCACCGACGACGAGAGCGAGCGGGTGTTCAAGGAAGGGATGCGGGCCATCATGGACGCGATTGATGACCATGGGGTCTATTGAGGGGAGGCGCGTCCTCGCGTTTCGGGACTGATGCTGCTCTGCGAAGTGGCTCGCCACGTGGCACGAGAGTCTCGAGACACCAACAGATTCTCCACTGCGTTCAGGATGACAGACTGAGAGTGGCCCGTACGCGGGGCAGGTGTGGGCAGTCGGGTAGGGCAGAACCCCTCGCCGGGCAGGCTTGCGTCTTGTCGATGTTGTGCCATGCCGCGGGCGACGCCGAATGGCAGGAGACGAAGCTCCTGCCCTACGAACTGGCGTGGCAGGGGTGAGGGCCTCGGGGTTGACACGATGTGCCGGGTGTGCGGTAATGACGTGAGTTCAATAGCGCCACAGACTGTGAAGGGGAGCAGTAGGCGTGCCGCTGGGGCGCAGAGAGCCGGGAAAGTGGTGTTCTGCCGAACCGCGCCGCAGAACATCATAGCTGGAAGCCCGGCGCCCATGCGCGCTGAACGACACCCCTGAGTCGCGGGTCGAAATCCGCCTCGTGGCGGAGAGTAGGCCCTGACGGAGCCCCACCGTTAGCGGGGGTCGGTGTCGGGCGATGGTTCGGCGCCGGAGAGAGCGGGAGCGCGCACGCGCTCCAAGCG
>JALGTG010000255.1 GCA_029821495.1 Candidatus Hebobacteria bacterium | reverse complement strand
TCCGCTGCACGCGCTCGGCGTGGGGAAGCCGGAGGGGGTGGTGCGGTGCGCGGAGATGGGGTATGGGCTGTTCGACTGCACGCTGCCGACGCGTGACGGGCGGCACGGCAGGCTCTACGTGGCGACCGACGATTTCGCCGGCCTTGGGCGGGGCGGGAGCGACTTCTACGAGTATGTGCACATGCGGCACTTGTTCGACGTGGAGGACGCCGCCGCGCAGAGGTTGGCGACGCTTCACAACTTGCGCTTCTACACGCGACTGATGGCGCGTCTCAGGTCGGAGGCCGGAGGAGGCTGACGCGCGGGGGCAATGACGGAAGAGGGACTGGGCGAGATCGTGTCGGCGCTGAGGGAATCGCGCAAGTACCGATTCCTGTGTGGGGACACGTTGGAGCGAGTAGCGCGATGGGCGGGGGAGCGACACTCCGGGCGGCGGGAGATTGTGAAGGCCGCGAAGCGGAAGCTCCACCAGGCGTATGGGGCGTACCTCGAAGGATTCAACCTGTCTGAGATCGAGACCATTGTGGAGGGGGTTGACCCAGACTGGCCGGATGAGCGCTTGCGGGAGACATGTCTGGAGATCCTGCGGCGGCACGCTTCGACGGAGGAGCGGATTCCGTTCATGGCGGAGGCCTATGGCGAGATCTTCCGCCGGGTGGGCCGACCGCGGGTGATACTCGACCTGGCTTGCGGGCTGAACCCGTTCGCGTTTCCATGGATGGGGCTGTCGAGCGATGTGACGTATCACGCGTGCGACATAGACGAGCGGATCGTGTCGGCCGTGGAGGGGTTCTTCGGGCGGCTGGGGGTGGAGCACTCGGTGGAGTGCGCGGATGTGCTGGTGTCGGCGCCGGAGGTGGAGGCCGAGGTGGCGCTGCTGCTGAAGACGATTCCCTGCCTGGAGAGACAGGAGAAGGGGGCGGGAGCGGAGATCGTCAGGGCTGTGAGGGCGAGGCACGTGGTGGTGTCGTTTCCGGCCCGGTCGCTGGGCGGGCGGAGCAAGGGGATGCGGGAGCAGTATGGCGGGGAGATGGAGCGCCTGGCGGCGGAGCTGGGCGTTGGGGTGGAGGAGATCTCCTATCCCACCGAGACGTTCTATGTGGTGAGGAAGTCGTGAGCGGCCGCGCGGGGGCGGCGCGCTAGGGTGCGGCGCGCTAGGCCGCGCCGCGCTAGGGAGCAGGGCGCGAGGCGCGCACGGACAGCGCGCTGCCCGGGGTGATGCGGGCCGGCTTGACGAACTCGATCCTGCCTCTGCGGACCTCGAAGTCGAGTCGCCGTGGGCCGACGGCGACGCTAGTTACGCTGCGGCCGCGGAGGAAGGGGAGGTCGAGGGTGGTCAGGCGCAGCGAGCCGTGGAGGACCTCAATCTTCACCGTGCTGCGGGCGATGTGGAGGAGGCCCCAGCCGGAGTCGAGGGACCAGAAGCAGCGGAACGTGCCCGCACTTGTGCGGACGGGGTCGAATCCGATGAGGCCCTTGGTCATGTCGAAGGTGAAGCCACTGAAGGCGTTGAGGAGGGAGTAGCTGGCCATGGAGCGGGCGTAGTTGCTGCCGCACTCGAACTCGTTCCAGGGGTTGCGCTTCTCGCCGTCGTAGCGCTCGCGGACGGCAGCGACGATCTCCATTCCTTGCTTCACGAGGCCGGCCTGGATCATGTGGACGGCCGCGGCGTACTCGAAGCCGTTCATGGTCTCGCTGGCGTAGGGGATAGGGACCATCGGCTTGCGCCTTCCGTCGGGCCAGTCGCAGATGACGAGGCCGGCTTCATCGTTGAGGCTGTAGATGCGGCAGGGGTTGTAGAAGTCGCGGAGGGATCGCTTGAAGTCGTGTTTGAAGATAGACCGGAGCGCCGTCTTGGTGCGCTTGGGATCGAAGATGTCGCCGAGGCCGTAGAGGCCGGCGTGCCACTGGGCGAGGACCTGGTCTATGCCGCAGCCCTCTGCGATCTGGTGCTTGATCTCTCGGTGCTCGTGGTCCCAGTAGGCATCGGAGGCGCCGAAGCTGTCGGGGATGGACTTGTCCGAGAGGTCGAGGAGCTGGTGGTAGTAGTCGCCGTTGAAGAGGTGGTCCTCGACCCACTTGCGGCCGCGGTCGAAGAGGGCGCGGTAGTCGGCGGCCGTTTCGGGCTCGCCGAGGTGGTCGGCCATTTCGGCGCCGGCTTTGAGGGCGGCGAGGTAGAAGCCGGTGAGCCAGGAGTTGGGGCCGAAGAGCTCCATGTCGAGGGTGTGGTGCTGGCGGCCGTGGAGGACGCCGGTCTTGTGGGGGTCCCATCGGTCTTCGTTCCTGGGCGACCAGGCGAAGTCGATGGACTTCTTTATGGCCGGCCAGAGGGAGCGGAGCCAGTCGGTGTCGCCGGAGATCTTCCAGTCGCGGTAGGTCTTGATGACGCCGCCGAACTGGCCGTCGGCGCAGGGGCGGAAGGGCGAGCGGCCGGATCCGAGGGGGAGCTGCATGCGGAAGGGCATGCCGCCGTCGGCGCGCTGGTTGTGCTTGAAGTCGGAGTCGCGAATGGAGCGCTCGAGGTTGGGGAAGAGGAAGGGGAGGGCCTGGGCGTAGTTCCAGACGTGGGTGCAGGTACCCTCGCAGCAGCCGGATGCCGAGTGGCATCCTTCCCAGCCGTAGAAGGTGCCGTCTTGGAGGCGGAGGACGGTGGGGCTCTTCAGGGTGGATAGGTTGGCGGAGACGGCGTCGAGCGCGGCGGGGGGGAGGTGGGAGGAGAAGAGGGCATCTTTGAAGGTACGGGTCTCGCGGGAGAGGCGGTCCCAGTTGCTGAGGCAGTAGCGGGCCGCGGCGGCGGAGTGTTTGAAGAGGGTGGCGTAGTAGTTGCGCCAGGTTGGGGAGATGCCGGCCTTGGCGGCGCGCTCGCGCGCGTCGGCGTCCCAGTAGTTCTCGCAGTTGGGGAAGTTCCAGGAGATGACGAAGCGCGCGGTGGCGGTCTTGCCGGGCGCGACGCGCAGGTGGACGGCGAGGGTCCCGTGGGTGCCGCGGTCGGCCTGTTGGGGGGAGTAGCGTCTGTCCGTGAGCTTGCCGGGGGAGGTGAAGTCGCGCCAGAAGACCTCGAGGTCGCTGAACCAAATGGGCTGGCCCTGGAACCAGTAGCGCTGGTGACTGACATCGGCCGCGTCGGTGGCGAGGGTTAGGTCGCCGTAGTCAACTGCTTCTCGGCTGAGGGAGGTGGAGGTGAGGTGCAAGGCTGTCAGCTTGCCTGAGCGACGGATGGTGTTGCGGTTGCCGGCGGGGAGCGGGTTGGCGAGCGTGCCAGCGATGGTGTAGGTCAGTGGCTTCTTGGTGGTATTTGTGACCGCGATCTCGAAGAAGGCGGCGGGGAGGCCGGAGTCTTTGTCGTTGAGGGGGATGAAGGGGTTGAAGGCGGTCATTCGGACGCGGCCCGGGAACTTGGGCTCGGAGAAGGTGAGGGTGGCGGTGGGGAACTCGCCGCGGAAGTCGCAGTGGCGGAAGTGCGGCATGCCGGCGAGGTTGTGACGGCCGGGGCCGAAGCCGAAGCCGGCGTACTGAACCGACTGAGCAGCGCCCTGGTAGGGGGGCGGCAGGTCGGCGTTGAGGACACGAGCGTCGAGCAGCTTGC
>JALGTG010000254.1 GCA_029821495.1 Candidatus Hebobacteria bacterium | reverse complement strand
GGTGAAGCCCGGAAAGCCGGTCGTGATCGGGCTCGTCGGAGAGACCCCTGTATTCGGCCTGCCCGGGCACCCAACTTCCTGTCTGATCATATTCCGCGAACTCGTCGCCCCCCTGCTGCGCGCGGCCACCGGAGCACGCCCCCCGCAGAGACAAGCAGTGCGGGCCCGCCTCAGTCGCAACTACCCATCCCAGGCGGGCAGGGAGGAACTCGTGCCCGTGCGCCTGGAAGACCGCGACGGCGAGCAGCACGCAGTGCCGCTGCTCGGCCCTTCCGCCTTGATCTCCGCTCTGGTGCGTGCGGGTGGACTGGTGCGCATCCCTGCCGAAGCGGAGGGGCTCTACGCGGGCGACCTGGTTGACGTGGAGCCACTGGCATGACCGAGGAATCCAGGTCGAGCGAACGTCCGCGTCGCCAGATCTACCTGCGCAGCATTCCGCTTGAGGAAGCGCGGGCGATCTGGGGAGATGCCTGTAGGCGGCTTCGTCTGCACGATGTCCTCGGCTCCGAGACCATCCCGACCGAGAAAGCAGTCGGCCGGGTGACGAAGGAGGCGGTCTTCGCAGCCGCCTCGTCCCCCCACTATCATGCCGCGGCCATGGACGGCATCGCGGTCCGGGCGGCCGACACCGACGGCGCCTCCCAGACATCACCCAAGAGGCTGCGAGTGGGCGTCGAGGCGACGCCCATCAACACCGGCGATCCGCTCCCCGAGGACACGGACGCGGTCATCATGATCGAGGATGTCGCTGAGCTCGCGCCCGACGAGCTGGAGATCGTAGCCGCGGCCTCGCCGTGGCAGCACACTCGCCTGATCGGAGAGGACGTAGTCGCGACCGATATCGTGATCCCGGCCCGGCACCGCCTCCGTGCGGCCGACATCGGCGTGCTCCTTGCGGCGGGTGTCCTGACAGCGGAAGTTCTTCGTTCGCCGCGAGTCGTCATCATCCCGACGGGCAAGGAAGTAGTCTCGCCCGGCGACGCCGCAGCCCCGGGCGAGGTGCCTGACTTCAACTCCCCCATGATTGCCGCCTGTCTCGCCGAGTATGGCGCGCAGACCTCGACCCGTCGCCCAGTGCGCGACGATCCCGAAGTGATCCGCTCGACCATCGAAGATGCCTGCCAGGAGGCCGATCTGGTCCTCCCGCTCGCCGGGGCATCGGCGGGCACGCGGGACTTCACGGCAGAGGCCATCCGCGCGGCGGGCGACCTGCTGGTCCACGGCGTGGCGATAAGGCCGGGCAAACCGGTGGCATTGGGTCTGGTCCGCGACACACCGGTCATTGCTCTCCCAGGCTATCCTGTCTCCGCCATGCTCTGCTGTGATCTGTTCGTGGTGCCCACGCTCTGCCGCATGCTTGGAATCCCCGCGCCGCAGCGCCCGCGCGTCAAGGCGACTCTCGCCCGCAAGGTCGCCTCCACGGCCGGCAGCGAGGAGTATCTGCGCGTCCGCATGGGGGAGGTAAGCGGACTCCTGGTGGCCGTGCCGAGCGCGCGAGGCGCCGGACTGGTCAGCGCGCTCGCGCGCGCCGACGGGATCCTTGTGATCCCGGCCCTGAGCGAGGGCCGCCTCAAGGGCGCGGAAGTTGAGTGCGAGCTGCTCCGGCCTGAGCACGAGGTCAGAAACACGGTCCTCATTACCGGCAGCCACGACCTGGCCCTCGACGTCCTCGCCAGCAGAATCCATGCTCAGGCGCCGGACATCACAGTAGCTTCCACCCATGTCGGCAGCATGGCCGGGCTCGCGGCCCTGCGGGACGGATTCTGCCACATGGCGGGCTCCCACATCCTCGACCCGGAGACCGGCGAGTACAACTGGACGCATGTCAAGGAGCTGTTCGGCGATGAGGAGATTGTCCTCGCCACACTCGCTCATCGGCAGCAAGGTCTCATCGTAGCACCCGGCAACCCGCAGAGCATCCACGCTTGGGAAGACCTGGTCCGCCCCGGAGTCCGCTTCGTCAACCGGCAGACAGGCGCCGGCACCCGCGTGCTGCTCGACAGCCAGCTCGCGCGCCTTGGCCTGAGACCCGATCGGGTAGACGGATACCAGCGCGAGGTCTACACCCATCTGGCGGTGGCCTCCATGGTCGAGAATGGCACCGCGGACGTAGGGCTGGGAATCCTGGGCGCCGCGCGTGCCCGCGGACTCGACTTCGTGCCGCTGGCGATGGAGCGCTACGACCTCGCGATGCGCCCGGAAACCTGGGAGTCCGATCTCGGCCGCGCTCTCGCGCGAGCCCTCGGAAGCAACCAGTTTCAACACGAGCTGGCGGCGCTGGGCGGGTACGACACCCGAGAGACAGGGAGAGTCCAGCCGCGCCCTCCGGCCTGACCGCCGACCCTGGCCGGCTGCGCCCAACCATCTCAAATCGCCGGCCATCTGTGGAACACTCCATCGGGAAGTTCGGTAAGGTGTTCGCCTCAGGACCAGGGGGTGGGCGATGTCCGAAGTACCACTTGTCGCGCTATCGGGACCCGAGAAGGCCGCGGTCCTCATTCTGTCGTTCGGCTCCGAGCAATCGGCCGACCTGATCTCCCGACTCAGTCCACGCGAAGCAGACGCGCTCGCGGGCAACCTCGCGCGCGTCCAGCAGTTCGACCCCGAAATCCGCTCCTGCGTGCTGGAGGAGTTCACAGAGGCCGTGGCGGTCCCGGTGCCGCAGCACTACCCGCGCGCTCCTAGCTCGAAGGGCTCGCTGGAGGCGGTACGAGTACGGCAGGCTCCAGCGCGTTCCGCCTTCGCCGCCTCACACCATGCCGTCGGTCTCATCCGAGGATCTCTCGCGGCTCGCGGACTTGACGGTTCGGTGCAGCGCGCAGCTCGCAAGTCTGGCACTCCCGGTGGCGGCCCTGCGCCAGCTCAGCGTCGGGGACGTGCTCCTACTCGGCCCTGCCTCGGAAATGTCCGCTCGCCTTGTTGCAGGCTCTCGCTGCCGGCTGCCGTGCAGGCCCGTGATCAGAGGCCAGCGCCGGGCGGTCGAACTGCTCTCGGAAGCATCCCGAGGAGGCAGGGCATGAGTGCTGGCGGACCCGAGAGGAGCGACTGCGTCCGGGCGGCGCCGCGGGAGCAGGCACATCCAGCGGCCGCTTACGCGGCGGCGGCGCCGCGGGAGCAGGCACATCCAGCGGCCGCTTACGCGGCGGCACAGCATGAAGCATCGGGAGACACGCGGCCGCACACGACTGCCGCGCTCAGCGACCCAGACTGCCTGAACCGCTTGGGGGAGATAGAAGTTACGGCGGTGGTCGAACTTGGGTCGGCCGACATGCCGCTGCGACACCTGGCAGCACTGGAGCCCGGAGCTGTCGTGCGGCTGGATCGGCCGGTGGCAGAGCCGGCCGAACTAACCGTAAACGGCCGCCCTTTCGCGCGCGGGGAACTCGTCGTTGTGGGAGATCACATCGGGCTCCGAATCACGGACCTGGCACAGGGGAGCGGCGCTCGCCGAAACGGGACGTGACGCTGGCGAGGCTACACGCCGGCGTCCCTCCATACACCTAGCACTGCCTCCGCCGTCGCTCCGATCGCCTCCTCCGGCGCCATCTCACGCACCTTGGCGCTGAACGGCTCCGGCGCGATGGGACCCGTGTATCCTATCGCCTTCAGACCCTGAAGGAAGCCTGTCAGGTCAATGACCCCTGACTCTCCCGGCAGACGGCGATCATTGTCTATCTGCTCGTCCGGCTCCCGCCCTTCGACGGCGTCGTTGATGTGTACATCCACAACTAACGCGTCGCTCAGCCTCCCGATGTCATCTCTTGTGCCCCCGGATGTGTACCAGTGGAATGAATCGAACAGGAGGCCGACGTTCCCCGTCCCGATCGCCTCGCACAGCTCGAGCATTCCATCCTGGGTATGGATGAACTCGTGCGCCTTGCCCTCGCGCACGCTCTTCGTCCCCACGAACTCGAGGCCGAGCCGACACCCGTGCTCGGCGAGCACTTCAGCGCACCCGCGCAGCCGCTTCCGGTGGAACTCGAAGTTCCCCTCGAACGGCAGCGTGTCCGAGAAGGGGAGTATCCACGTAGAGCACCGATCCGCGCCCACCTCCCGGGCCGCCTTCGCAAGCTTCGCCAGCCCCGCCAGGCCTTGGGAGTAGGTGTCCTCGTCCCCCCGGAAGTCAACCGGCAGGCCCCAAGAACCCGGAGATAGCTTGTTCGCCTCCAGCACCCGCCGCACCGACTCCACGTTCCGTTCCGCGGCGGCGACATCAATGGCTATCCCCTTGAAGCCTGTTTCGGCAGCCAGTCGAGCGGACTCCTGGAACGGTAGCTGCACGCCTATCATGCCTGGACTCAGAGTTGGGTACACGGTCACTCCTCCGCTGATCGCGATGTGGTTCACAACTCGGGCATCGCGCGGGAGCTTAGCATAGGAACGCGTCAATATCAAGCTCCGCAGGCTTGCTTGACGGCCGAGAAGGGGCGGCGTACCATGCTGCTCGGACGATGGCACCTGAGAGGAGCGAAGAAACGGCCGTGGAGCGAAAGCGCGCAGTGCTGATTGGGCTGGCACTGCTCTGCTGCTACGGCTACTTCTTCTACCTCGGCGGGAACTGGAATATCGAGTCCCGCAGCGCTCAGATCTACGCCCTCGCCGAGCACGGCTCGCTGATAATTGATGGCTATCCGTTCCTGCCTGAAGGAGGCGGCGATGCGGCGCGATACCAGGACCACTACTACAGCGACAAGCTGATCGGGCCGAGCCTGGTCGCGGTGCCTGTCTACTGGGCCGCGCGGCGCGTGCTCAGCGCGGCGGGAGCGGACTTCAGACTGGCCGCGTACGTGGCCCTGCGCATCACCAACTTCTTCGCAAATGCGGTCCCATCTGCGCTGCTCGCGGCCCTGCTGTATCTCTTCCTGGCGGAACTTGGGCTGAGCCCTGGATTGCGGGCATGGGTTGCGTTCGCCTACGGCCTCGGGACGCTGGCGCTGCCATACTCGACGGCGCTGTTCGGGCACCAGTTCGCGGCGGTCTGTGTCGCCGGCTCCTTCATGCTTCTCTGGCGGCAGCGCCGAGAGTGGTCGTGGCCGCGCGCGGCCGCGGCCGGCGTACTTGCAGGACTCGCCGCCATCTCGGACTTCATGGGTCTG
Source organism: Candidatus Hebobacteria bacterium (assembly GCA_029821495.1). Classification (GTDB taxonomy): domain Bacteria; phylum Armatimonadota; class Hebobacteria; order Hebobacterales; family Hebobacteraceae; genus JALGTG01. The sequence continues at coordinate 1,414 of JALGTG010000254.1, read as the reverse complement.
GTGGTCGCCCTGTTTCTCGGCGTGTACGCGGTGTGGATGGCCCTCGGTCGATCGGGAGGCGAAGCCGTGGGAGCAGGACGCGCGCTCAGGCGGGTCGCAGTGTTCGCCATAATCGCGGGCCTCGTGATCTGCATCCAACTCGGTGCAAACTGGGCGAGCTTCGGCGGTCCGTTTGAGCTGGCACAGGCCCATCACGCGACACTCAGCGCTCACCACCAGGCGGGACTCCTCGGCATCGGCAACCCGAATCTGGACGCGCTCTATCAGCTCACCTTCGGCGCCTACCGAGGCCTGTTCCTGGTAAGCCCCGTGCTGCTGCTGGCCCTGCCCGGGCTGCTCATCCTCAGCCGACAGCGGCCGGTCGAAGCCATCATCATCGCAGGCGCATGGGTGGCGGTTCTCCTCATTCACTCTGGATACGCCGACTGGCCGGCCGGCACGGCCTACGGGCCGCGCTATCAGATCGCGGCCATCCCGCTGCTGATGATCGGCGCGGCCGAGGCGGCAAGGCGCCTGCCGGTTGCGTTCAAGGTGTTGGCGGTCGGCTCGATTGCGCTGATGGCGATCGTGACCGCGCAGAATCCGTTTGGGATTCCGGTGGATGTGCGGAGCCCACTCGGGGCCGCGCTGAAGGGCTTCGCCGCCGGCAATCTCGAGTACGGGAACCTGGGGAGGTTGCTGGAGCTGACGGGCATCACCATCTTACCCGGCCTCCTCAGCTTAGTGCCACTGCTTATCGTGGAGGGACTTCTCCTGTATGCGCTAACGCGAGTGGGGCGCCGGAAGTAGCGAGCACGGACGCCTGATATCAAGAGGAGCTAGCATCAATGAGAATCGGAGCAATGACGACTTCGTTTCGCAAGCCGTTTTACGAGGCGCTGGAAGCATCGGCGGCCTTGAATGTGGAGGGCGTGCAGATCTGGGCGACTGACATCACCTACTACCACCCGGATCACCCGGTTGGAGAGCTGGACCCGGAGCTGACCACGGAGGATGACAAGCTGAAGCTGCGGGAGACGCTGGCGCGCTTCGGCATGGAGATCTCCGCGCTGTGCGGAGACCTGGGTCGCGGGTTCGTGAAGCCCGACTACATCCGGGAGGATGTAGAGAAGACGAAGCGGATGATGGATCTAACGAAGTCGCTCGGGGTGAGAGTGCTGACATCTCACATCGGGAGAATCCCGGAGAGCAAGGATGATCCCGGCTATCACATAGCGACGGAGGCGCTAGAGGAGATCGGCGCCTACGGCGACGAGATCGGCGTGGACTTCGCGAGCGAAACCGGGCCGGAGTCGGGAGCGGCACTGGCGGAGTTCCTGCGCGGGCTGAAGGCCAAGTCCATCAGGGCGAACTACGACCCGGCCAACATGGTGATGAACGGCTTCGATCCGGTGCAGGGGGCACGTGATCTCGC
>JALGTG010000253.1 GCA_029821495.1 Candidatus Hebobacteria bacterium | reverse complement strand
GCGAAACAAGACGGGGTCCTGGGGCATCCTGCGGCCGGTGTTCGATTGGGAGAAGTGCACGGGATGCAACACGTGCGAGACGATCTGTCCCGAGGGGTGCATCCGCCATCTCGAGAAGAAGCAGTATGAGGCCGATATGGAGTACTGCAAGGGGTGTGGGATGTGTGCGGCGGCGTGTCCGGCGGACGCGATCACGATGGAAGAGGAGCACCGATAATGCGCAAGATGATCGAAGGTTCGCGGGCGGTGGCGGAGGCGGTCGGGCTGTGCCGGCCCGATGTCATCTCGGCCTATCCCATCACGCCGCAGACGCATATTGTGGAGGACCTGTCGCAGATGGTGGCGGACGGGGACATCGATGCGCAGTACGTTCGGGTCGAGAGCGAGCATTCGGCCGCGTCGGTGTGTCTGGGGGCGGTGGCGGCGGGGTCGCGGGCGTACTCGGCGACGACGTCGCAGGGGCTGATGCTGATGGCGGAGGTGCTGTATAACATTGCGGGGATGAGGCTGCCGCTGGTGATCACTGGCGTGAACCGCGCGCTGTCGGCGCCGTTGAGCATCTGGAACGACCATCAAGATACCATGGCGCTGCGGGATACGGGCTGGCTGCAGTTGTATGCGGAGAACAGCCAGGAAGTGCTGGACATGCACATTCAGGCATACAAGATCTCGGAGGACGACCGGGTGCTGCTGCCGGTGATGGTGTGCATGGACGGCTACGTGCTGACGCACACGTACGAGAGCGTGGATATGCCGACGCAGGAAGAGGTGGACGCATTCCTGCCGAGGTACGACCCGCTGTACAAGCTGGACCCCGATGATCCATATACGCTGGGTGCGTTCGCTGACCCGAGCCTGTACCAGGAGATGCGCTACGAGATCCAGCAGGACGCGCTTGGGTCGAAGGCGGTGATCAAGGAGGCGGCGCGGGATTTCAAGGCGTCCTTCGGCCGGTGGATGGGGGACGTGTTGGACCCGTACCAGTGTGATGATGCGGAGACGATCTTCATCGGTCTGGGGACGGTGGTTGGGACGCTGAAGGAATGGGTGGATGTGAAGCGAGGGCAAGGGGAGAAGGTCGGAGCGCTGAAGCTGCGGTGCTTCCGCCCCTTCCCGCTGGAGGAGCTGAGAGAGGCGCTCGGGAACGCGAAGCGGGTGGTGGTGGTGGAGAAAGCGGTGGGCGTCGGGGCCTACGGGATCGTTGCGGCGGAGGTGCGGGCGGCGCTGTACGGCCAGGCCAATATGCCGCCGGTGACTTGTGCGATGGCCGGGCTCGGCGGCCGCGATATCACCTTCGAGACGTTCGAGGAAATGCTGAAACGGGCGCAGGCCGGGGAGAGCGATTTCTTCGCGGGGATGCGCGCCGAGCTACTGGAGGCGAGCTAGCATGTCAGCTCCTGAGTTCAAATATGAGATCACACGAGGGTTCCTGCCAGGGCACCGGGCGTGCGCGGGGTGCGGACAGGCGTCTGCCGTCCGGCTGATAATGGAGACCGTGGGGCCGCAGTGCATAGTGGCGAACACGACCGGGTGCCTGGAGGTATTCAGCACGCCACACCCGGAGTCGGCGTGGGGAGTGCCGTGGGTCCATTCGCTGTTCGAGAATTCGGCCGCGGTGGCGTCCGGGATCGAGGCCGCGCTGAGGAAGCAGGGGAAGCTGAGTGGCGTGAAGGTGCTCGCCTTCGGCGGCGACGGGGCAACGCTGGACATCGGGTTCGGAGCGCTGTCGGGGATGTTCGAGCGGGGACACGATGTGCTGTACTTCTGCATGGACAATGAGGCGTACATGAACACGGGGATCCAACGCTCGGGGTCCACGCCGTTTGCGGCCGCGACGACGACGAGCCCGGCGGGGCGGGAATCGTTCGGCGAGGATAGGCCGAAGAAGGACTTGCCTGCGATTGCGGCGGCGCACGGGATACCGTATGTGGCGACGGCGGCGATGTCTTTCTTTGCGGACTTGAGACGGAAGGTGAAGAAGGCGCTTGAGATCGAGGGGCCCAGGTACATACAGGTACACGTGCCGTGTCCGCCGGGCTGGGGGTACGAGGAGAGGCTGAGTGTGGAGGTGGGAAAGCTGGCGGTGGAGTGTGGGATGTATCCGCTGGTCGAGTGGGAGAACGGCAAGGTGACGCGGGTCAGGAAGATCAAGAAGATCCCCGTCGAGGAGTACCTGAAGGGGCAGCGACGGTTCCGGCATCTGTTCCGGACGGAGGAGGGGAAGGCACAGCTACCCAAGATCCAGGAGATCGCCGACGAGAATATCGAGAAGTACGGGTTGGCCGACTGAGACAGTGTGCAACAGAGGGATGGGAGCGCGGTTCCCCGGGTGGGGCCGCGCTCTGCGCATAGGGAGGAGGGAAAGCGGATGGCGCGGGAACATGATGTGGTGACGCTCGGGGAGACGATGATCCGGCTGTCTCCGCCGAGCTTCCAGCGGCTGGAGCAAGCGACGAGCCTGGAGATGCGGGTGGGAGGGGCGGAGCTGAACGTGGCGGTGGGAGTGGCCCGGCTGGGGCTGCGGTCGGCGTGGCTCTCGAAGCTGCCGGAGAATCCGCTGGGGCGGCTGGCGGCGAACAAGGCGCGGGAGCAGGGGGTGGATGTATCGCATGTGGTGTGGACGAAGGGGGAGAGGATGGGGCTGTACTTCGTGGAGTTCGGTGCACAGCCGCGGGCGTCTTCGGTGGTGTACGACCGGGCGGATTCGGCGATCAGCAAGATGAAGCCGGGGGACTTCGATTGGGGGGCGATCTTCTCGAAAGCGCGAGTGTTCCATGTGTCGGGGATCACGCCGGCGTTGGGAGAGTCGTGTGCGGAGGCAACGCTGGAGGCGGCGAGGGCCGCGAAGAACGCGGGGTGTGTGGTGAGCGTGGATGTGAACTACCGGGCGAAGCTGTGGTCGGAAGAGGAAGCGAATCGGGTGATGACGGCGCTGATGGGGAGCACGGATCTGCTGATCACGACGGAGGAGGACACAAAGCGGGTGTTCAAGATCGAGGGGGCGGATTACCGTGAGGTAGCGCGGGAACTCCAGAAGAAGTTCGGGCTGAAGGCGGTGGCGATCACGCTGCGGGAGACGGTGAGCGTGTGGCGGAACCGATGGTCGGCGTTCGCGGTGGTGGGGGACGAGGTGTACGAGGCGCCGACGTATGAGGTGGAGGTGGTGGACCGGCTGGGCGCCGGGGATTCATTCACGGCGGGGTTCCTGTGGGGGTATCTGCAGGACGATGTGGCAAAGGGAGTGGCCTACGGCACGGCGTTCTCGGCACTGAAGCACTCGATGCCCGGGGACTTCCACTGGGGGACGCTGGCGGAGGTGGAGAAGTTGGCGGAGGGAGGGGGCCTTCGGATCGAGCGTTGAGGGGGGCTTCGCCGACACGCTGCCGAAGTGATGGGGCAGGAGAGGCGCTCTTACCCCACGTATGCAAGACGGGCGCCGGC
>JALGTG010000058.1 GCA_029821495.1 Candidatus Hebobacteria bacterium | reverse complement strand
CATGGTTGCCCCCAGGACCTAGTGCGCAACGGGAGGGTCGTGCTCAGGAACGGAAGGCCCGTACGAGGCGGACGTTGAGGCCGAAGGGAGGCGAGGGATATGAAACTCAAGTGGGCGATGGTGATTGCCGTACCGTGTCTGCTGGTCGCGGTTGCGGCGGCGGCCTGGGCCGCGGGACAGGCGAAGGTGTCCGCGCCGGAGGTGATACGGGCGCAGAGCTTTGAGTTAGTGGATGCGGAGGGGAGAGTGCAGGCTAAGCTGGCGGTGCACAAGGACGGCCCTGGGCTGATCCTGTTTGACCACGGCGGGAAGGTCCGGGCCATGCTGGCGGTGGACAAGAACGGCGTCCCTATGCTGGGGCTCCTCGACGAGAAGGCCAGTATACGCGCCGCGGTGTCTGTGCCGACCGAAGGCGACGCGGGCCTCGTGCTGCCCAACCAGCCAGGGAGGGGCGGCGCGATGCTGGCCGTGGACAAGGACGGTGGCCCTGTGCTGATACTGTTGGGCAAAGACGGCAAGATGTTGTGGGAGGCACCGTAGGATGCGCTTTCGGCGCGGCCCCTGGGGCGCCCCCCTCTCAGCCCTGGGGGTCGCCTCGCTGCCCTGGGGGTCGCCTCGCTGCCGCCCACAACTCGTCCCTGGATTGCCACCTTTGCACACCTAGTCTATAATGCCCTGGCATGCCAGCCTGCATCGAGCTCAAAAACGTCTCCGTCGTCTACCCCAACGGCGTTGCCGCGCTGTCCGGCGTCAACCTCGCAATCGACCACGGCGAGTTCGCCTTCCTCGTCGGCGCCACCGGCCACGGCAAGTCCACCCTCCTCAAGCTCCTCTACCGAGAGGAACTCCCCACCGAAGGCCAGGTCTTCGTCTCCGGTTGGGATGTCCCTCGTCTCTCCCCCTCCCGCGTCGCCCGCCTCCGCCGCCGCGTGGGCGTCATCTTCCAAGACTTCCGCCTCCTCCCCCGCACCGCCTGGGAGAACGTCGCCTTTGCACTCCACGCAACCGGCACCCCCTACCGCGATGTCCGCCGCCGCGTCCCCGAAGCCCTCACCGACGTCGGCCTCCTCGACAAAGCCGACGACTTCCCCTCTTCCCTCTCCTCCGGCGAGCAGCAGAGCCTCGCCGTCGCCCGCGTCCTCGCCGTCCGTCCTCCCCTCATCCTCGCCGACGAGCCCACCGGCAACCTCGACCCCGCCTCCTCCCAACACGTCATGAGCCTCCTCGCAGACGCCAGCGCTAAAGGCGCCACCGTCCTCGCCGCCACCCACGATCCTGCTATCGTCAATGCCATGCGCCGTCGAGTAGTCGCCCTCCGCAGCGGCCGCATATTCCTCGATACCCCAAAGGGACGCTACCCCGATGATCTGGGACGCGATTGATTTCGTCTGCCGCGAAGCCGCTCTCCAACTCAGGCGCGAGCGCCTCATTGCCATCTCCACCGTCTCCACAGTCGCCGTGCTTCTCGTTGTCCTCGGCTCCATCGCTCTCTTCGTCATGGACCTCAGAGCCTGGACCGGCTGGATGACCGGACAGCTCGAGGTCTGGGGCTTCTTCCAGAGCGACGTTCCACGCGCCGACGCCACCAATGCCCTCGAGCCGATAGCCGACTGGCCCGAGATCCAAGACGTCAAGTTTGTCACCAAAGAGGAAGCATGGCAGCGCCAGAAGCAAGACTTCCCCAGCATCGCCAAGCTGGAGGACGCCATCGACAATCCCCTTCCCGACGCGGTCCGCATCAAGGTGCGAGAACCGCAGTACACCGCCGCCGTTGCCGACAAGCTCGCGCGCGTCTCCGGCATCGACGCCGTCCGCTGGGGCGGCGGCCTCGCTCAGCAGCTCGTCAAGTTCAAGCGCATCGTCAACTGGGTCGCCCTCGTGGTCTCCCTCCTGGTGCTCGTTGCAGCCGTCTTCATCGTCCACAACACTATCCGCCTCGCCCTCCACTCCCGCTGGCGAGAGATCTACATCATGCAGCTCGTCGGCGCCACTCGCACCACCGTCGCCGGGCCATTCCTGCTCGAGGGCACCCTCCACGGCATCCTCGGCGCCGCCCTCGCCTGCTGTGTCCTGGTCCCCGCTCACATGTACCTGCGCGACCTCGCCGAGCATTCCTTCTTCCCCCTCGCCCCCGACCGCGCCCTGCTCTTCTTCGCCCTCCATCTCCTCCTCGCCGGCGCCCTCCTCGGCCTCACCGGCTCCATCTTCTCCATTCGCCGCTACCTCCGCCAGAAGCCCGACTGGCACCGCTAGCGCATCCCTCGCCCCCACCCAATTGACAGCTCCCTCCCGCCGAGCTATAGTCGGGGCCACAATGACTTCACCGGTGTCAGGAGGCCAACCCGTGTCCCGCACCTCCATCGCGCTCGCCGTCGCCGCCATAGCCCTCTCGGCCCTCGCCGGCTGCTCCCAGACCCCCTCTCCGCGCACACCCCAATCCCCACAGCAGGCCAGCCCCGCGCCCGACTTCTCTGTCACCGCCTTCGACGGAGCCACCTATACCCTCGCCGACCTCAAGGGCCGCCCCATCGTGCTCAACTTCTGGTCCCTCGTCTGCCCCCACTGCGCAACTGTCGTACCCTATCTGGAGGACCTCCACCGCAAGCACTCCTCCGACGGCCTCCTCGTGCTCGGCCTGGCGGGCCATGGATCTGAGACCGCCCTCAAACAGAAGGCCGACTCCCTGGGCATCACCTACCCCACCGGCATCAGCCCTGACGCCGGCCGCGCCTACCGCGTCACCGGCGTTCCCATGACCTTCTTCATCGACCGCGAGGGCAACATCGCAGCATCCATCCTCGGCGCGCAGCCTCGGGATCAGTTCGAACAAGCGACCCAGGACATCCTCTGATGGAGTCGCAGGCCCAAGCCGCTTGGCTCATCGCAGTTCTCGCGGGCTTCCTCTCCTTCATCTCCCCCTGCGTCCTCCCGCTCATCCCCGGCTACCTCTGCATGATCTCGGGCCTCTCCTTCGACGAGCTCCAACGGCGCGGAAGCGCACACCTCCTCCGCATCCTTCTCTCCTGCCTCCTCTTCTCCATCGGCTTCAGCGTTGTCTTCATCCTAGTCGGTTTCTCCGCCGGCGCGATTGGCCAGTGGCTCCGTGACCGTCAGACTATAATCAACATCGTCCTCGGCATCGCAGTCATCTTCTTCGGCCTCTTCCTCGTCGGCGCAGTCAAGCTCCCCTTCCTCTATCAGGACCGCCGGCTCAGAGTCGGCCGCCGCTCGCTTGGCATTTGGGGCGCCCCCCTCCTCGGCTTCGCCTTCGGCTTCGGCTGGACTCCCTGCATCGGCCCCCAACTCGCCATGCTCATCGCCATCGCCTCCAAGCAGCCCCCCGCCCACGCCGCCCTCCTCTTTGCCATCTTCAGCGCAACCCTCAGCCTCTGCTTCATCGCCGCAGGCATCCTCTTCGCCTCCGCCATCCGCGCCTTCTCCTTCCTTCAGCGCCGCGCCCGCCTCATCGAAATCATCAGCGGACTCCTCCTCATCCTCATCGGCATCCTTCTCCTCACCCAGCAGTGGGATCGCGCCGCCGCCTCCCTCATGAGCGCAACCTACGCGCTCGAGCAGCTCACCTGGCGCCAGGGCCTCGTAGCCCTGTCCGCCATCGCCTTCCCCGTCCTCTGGGCAACATTGTGCGCCAGGCAGGCAAAGCGCAAGGCCCGCCGGCTCGACCTCGCAATCGCGCTCGGCCTCGTCTTCTGGTTTGTTGCTCTGATAATCTACGCCCTCTTGCCATACAAGACTCCGCCTGATAGCGACCCGCCTCTCCCTGCGGACGAACCGCGACACCCCCCCGACTGACGGGCGCCCGGACCGGAGAAGCTGCATGTCCCAGATCGCGCTTGCCCTCCTGCTCACCACACTCGCCGGGCTATCTACCACCATCGGCTCCGCCATCGCCTGGCTCGTTCGCCGCCCCGGCCCCGCCTTCATGGCGCTCAGCCTCGGCTTCTCCGCTGGCGTCATGCTCTACATCTCATTCGTCGAGCTGCTCGCCACCGGCATCCAGGAAATCGGCCTCGCCCGAGGCCAACTCGCATTCTTCGCCGGCTTCGGCACCATGTTCCTCATTGACATGCTCGTGCCGCACTCCTACCAGAGCGAGACTGACCCCCGCGCCCCCCTCAGCGACTCGAAGCTCCTTCGCACCGGCCTCCTCGTAGCCCTCGGCATCGCTATCCACAACTTCCCCGAGGGCCTCGCCACCTTCGCCGCCACCCTCAGCAACACTCACCTCGGCATTGCCATTGCCGTTACCATCGCCCTCCACAATATCCCGGAAGGAATCGCCGTCGCCGCCCCCGTCTACGCCGCCACCGGAAGCCGCTCCAAGGCCTTCACCTGGTCCTTCCTCTCCGGCCTCGCCGAACCCGTCGGCGCGGCCCTCGCCGCGCTCTTCCTCCTCCCCTTCCTCTCTCCCGTCCTCCTCGCATCCCTCCTCGCGCTCGTCGCCGGCTTCATGGTCTTCATCGCCCTCGATGAACTCCTCCCCGCCTCCCGCGCCTTCGGCCGGGAGCATCTCACAATCCTCGGCGTCCTCATCGGTATGCTCGTCATGGCCACCAGCCTCGCCTTGCTCAGGTAGCGACCGGACCTGCACCCCTAGCCCCGACGTCCCCCTCTCGCCCAAAAACACCCCACCCGGGCCGCCCGACCCCTTGACGACATCCCCGCAATCCGCTATCTTATGGACTGACGGCGCCAGGCGCCCGCTCTGGCCTGCCGCCGTTTCGTTCCGCCGGAACATTGGCGCCGTTTCGCTGCCCGTGCATCCCAGCCCACGCGGCCGCCTCGTGCCTCTGGCGAACAGATGCAACCAGACTGGCCTGGCAGTAGTCTGCAATACTAACCTGCTCAAGGCCATCTGACGTGCACATACTTTGAGGAGGTGATGTTATGCTCCGACCGCTTGCGGATCGCATCCTCGTCAAGCCCGGAGAGGGTGAAGAGGTCACCAAAGGAGGCATCGTCCTTCCCGACTCGGCCAAGAAGAGACCGCGCGAGGGCGAGGTCCTGGCCGTCGGGCCCGGCAAGCTGCTCGAGAACGGGCAGCGCGCCCCCATGGAAATCTCCGTTGGAGACACCGTTGTTTACTCCGAGTACGGCGGCACCGAGATCACCTTCGGAACCGAGGACTACGTCATCCTCGACGAAGGCTCCGTGCTTGCCGTCAACCCCGATGCCAAGAAAAAGGGCAAGGGCAAGAAATAGGCCTGAACGGGCCCACACCACCGAAGAAACCCTGAGGAAGGAGGAAGTGCATGGCTGCCAAAATGCTCTGCTACAGTGAGGACGCGCGTCGCGCTCTACAGCGTGGAGTTGAGGCCGTCGCGGCAGCCGTTAAGGCAACCCTTGGCCCCAAGGGCCGCAACGTCGTCCTTAGCAAGAAATGGGGTTCCCCCACCATCACCAAGGACGGCGTTACCGTTGCCAAGGAAATCGAGCTCGAGGACCCCTATGAGAACATGGGCGCCCAGCTCGTCCGCGAAGTCGCCAGCAAGACCAACGACGTTGCTGGCGACGGTACCACTACCGCCACTGTCCTCGCAGAGGCCATCCTCGAGGAGGGCATGAAGAACGTTGCCGCCGGCGCAAACCCCATGCTCATCAAGCGCGGCATCGAAAAGGCCGTAGATACCATCGTCGCCGAGATCCGGAGGATCGCCAAGCCCGTCGACACCAAGGAGGCCATCGAGAACCTCGCCTCCATCGCGGGCAACGACCCCGAGCTCGGCCGCTACGTCGCCGACGCCATGGACAAGGTCGGCAAGGAAGGCGTCATCACGGTCGAGGAGTCCCGCGGCATGGACACCACCGTGGACGTCGTCGAGGGCATGCAGTTCGATAAGGGCTACATCTCCCCCTACTTCGTCACCGACCCCGAGCGCATGCAGGGCACTTTCGAGGATCCCTACCTCCTCATCCACGAGGAGAAGATCAGCGCGGTCGCCGACCTCCTCCCGCTGCTCGAGAAGGTCTCCGCCACCCGAAGACCCCTCATCCTCATCGCCGAGGACATCGAAGGAGAGGCCCTCGCCACTCTCGTCGTCAACAAGATCCGCGGCACCTTCCAGGCCGCCGCCGTCAAGGCGCCCGGCTTCGGTGACCGCCGCAAGGCCATGATGGAGGACATCGCCGTCCTCACCAATGGCACCTTCCTCTCCAAAGACCTCGGCATGAAGCTCGAGAACATCACCCTCAACGACCTCGGCGATGCCAAGAGAGTCGTCATCACCAAGGAAGAGACCACCATAATCGAGGGCGCGGGCAGCCACAGCTCCATCAAGGCACGCATGGACCAGATCCGCCGCCAGATCGAAGATACCGACTCCTCCTACGACCGCGAGAAGCTCGAAGAGCGCCTCGCCAAGCTCGCCGGCGGCGTCGCCGTCATCAAGGTCGGTGCCGCCACCGAGACTGAACTCAAAGAGAAGAAGCACCGCTTCGAGGACGCCCTCTCCGCCGCCCGCGCTGGCGTCGAGGAAGGACTCGTCCCCGGCGGCGGTGTCACCTACCTCAACATCGCCGGTTCCCTCGACAAGGTCCGCAAGGACGCCCGCGGAGACGAGAAGGTCGGTGTTGACATTGTCCGTCGCGCCCTTGAGCAGCCCCTTCGCACCATCGCCAATAACGCCGGCCAGGAAGGCTCGGTCATTGTCGAGCGCGTCAAGCGAGAGGGATCCGGCATGGGCTTCAACGCCCTCACCGAGCAGGTCGAGGACCTGGCCAAGGCCGGCATCGTTGACCCAGCCAAGGTAACCCGCTCCGCACTCGAGAACGCGGCCTCCATCGCCAGCATGCTCCTCACCACCGAGGCCCTCGTCGCCGAGAAACCCGAGGAGGAGAAGGCACCGGTCGCCCCAGGCGGCCCGCCCGAATACTAATACCCCCTCGGACACACTGGACACGATAGAGCGGGGGCGGCGCCAGCCGCCCCCGCTTCCCATTCTACACCCGCCTCCAGGCGGCGCTTAACCCGCCTCCAGGCGGCGCTTACCTCCCGCAGAGACCCTCCCTCTCTCCCTAGAACTCCTGCAGCAGCGACAGCAGTGCCCGGTCGAGCTTATGCCCGTGGAAATCCTCGTACTCAACATCCTCGCGCCCGGAGTCCACTATCCCGAACGCCCCCCGCAGGTTCCACAGCGCATACCCGATGTTGTGCGACGTCAGCACCTCCAGCACATCCCGCAGCCACGCCAGCACCACCTCGTGCTCCGTCCGCGTGAACGCCCCGCCCTCCCCGCAGTGAACCCCCACTCCCCGTTCTGCCAGCTCAACCCACGGCCCGTAGAACTCCTCCAGCGCCTCCCGGTTCCACCTCCTGCCGGACTCCTCGTAGTCCGGCCACACCGGCTCCGCGAATGTCCCATCGTCCACCCACGAAGCCCGGTAGTGGCTCACCCCCGCCGGCGAGTACGCCCGCACGCTCTGCGCCACCCCCAGGTCCGCCAGCTCGGGACACGCAATCCTCCCGTACTCCAGCCCATCGATGATTATCAGCCGCTCCGAGTCCACCTCACGAATCACCCCGACCGTCGCCCTGATCACCCGTTCGTGATCCTCTCGCGTCATCGCCGCAGACTGCTGTGCCGGCTCGTTGATCAAGTTGAAGCTCAGCTCCGACGAGCCAATCCCCTTGTACCGCTCCGCAAACGTTCGCCAGTGAAGACAGAACGCGTCCAGCGCCTCCTGGTCCTTCCAGAGATTGTACGGCTCTTTCCGTTCCGCGTTCACGCTGTATCCCGGACCTCGATGGAAGTTCAAGCATACATGCAGCCCGTGCTTCCGGCCCAGCGCCACCCCTCGATCAACCTTCGCCAGGCCCGGCTCATACAGCTTCAGCGCGTCCCCTCCCTCGACCCACAGCGTATAGCACATCGGAAGCCGCACGAAATCGAACCCCCACTCCGACATCCACCTGAAGTCATCCTCCCGCCAGTTCCCATCGCTCCCCGTGCCGAACATCTCCAGCAGGTTGAATCCTCGCCATCGCGGCAGCGTCCTCTGACAGCTCATCCTCTTCTCCTCCCCGCCGTATGCTGCTCTCCCCATCCTCCCACTGCCGTGCTCCGCCCTCAACCCGATATCGTCACCAGGTCTGCTATCGTCGGCGGCTCGGGAGAGAAGTTCCGCACCCGCACCTGCACCACCGCTGCAAAGTGCGCCTCCGCCGACGGCAGCATCCGAGAGATCACCGCCACCGACCGCGGATCGAGCAGCGCTCGCACCGCCGCATGCGTCCCGAACGCGTGGCACCCCGCACACAGCAGCCACGTCCCCGAACCATGCGGCCCCGGCGCCTTCACAACCAGCCCGAAATCGTTGAAATCACTCGCCACCCTGTCCGCGTGCGGCGAGTCCGGCACCCACGCCTCCCCGGTGTCCCTGTTCTGCAGCGTATACGTCGGATTCGACCCCGATCTCCTGTCCCTCAGCTCGAACGGCATCAACTCCCCCCAATGTCGCAGCACCTCCACCGCCGCCCGGTTGTGACGCGGCCCCCCAAGCACGATCAGATCCCCCGCCACCACCGCCTCCCGCTTCCACGCCCCATCGCTGCTCAGAAACACGTCCACCGCCGAAGGCCCTAGACGATCCCCAAGCTCGATCAGCGCATACATCTCCGACAACCTCGCGCTCCTCCCCCTGTCCACCGACGATATGATCACCGTCACCCGATCCCCACAAAACTCCCACAGCGGCCGCGGCCAGTATCCGTGCGCCTCCAGATACCTCCGCAGCCCCTCCCGCAAATGGTGCGCCTTCGGTATGTGCGTCTCAGCCACCAGCGCATTCAGCCCCTCCAGCAGCCCCGCCGGATACTGATTCGTCACCGCCACCAGCCCGCTCTCTCGCTTCCGCTTTGCCCGCATCCTCTATCCCCTTCCCAGTGCTCCCTCCATTCTATCCCAAGCCCCCTCTTAGGGCAATCTCCCCAATTCCCCGCCTTACGCTTGATGTATATTGTCTTCTATGGTATCTTATTGCTACTGCAGCTTGCAGATTCCTGCTCCTGGATCGACACCATGCGCACTCTATTCGGTACCGACGGCGTCCGCGGCATAGCCAATGTCGACCTCACCCCCGACCTCGCACTCCGCCTCGCGCGCGCCGCCGCACTCTCCCTCCCCCCCGCCAACGGCACCCCACGCTTCCTCGTCGGCAGAGACACTAGACTCTCCGGCGACCTGCTCGAAGCAGCCGCCGTCGCCGGCCTCTGCGCCGGCGGCGCCCATGCCATCGTCGCCGATGTCATGCCCACCCCGGCCGTCGCCTATCTCGTCCGCGCCATGGGCCTCGACGGCGGCATCGTCATCTCCGCCTCCCACAACGCCTTCCACTACAACGGCCTCAAGTTCCTCGGCCCCGGCGGCCACAAGCTCTCCGACGCGCGCGAGGCCGACATCGAGTCCCTCGCCACTAGCCCGGAGCCCCCGCCCTCCGACCACCCCATCGGCACCATCACCCGCCGCCCGGACTTGCTCCAGCGCTACGTCGGCAACCTCGCTCGCTCCGTCCCCGCCCGCCTCACCGGCCTTCGCCTCGTCGCCGACTGCGCCAACGGCGCCCTCTCCCACCTTGCACCACCCCTCCTCACCGAGCTCGGCGCGCATGTCACCCCCATCAACTGCTCGCCTGACGGCACCAACATCAACGAAGGCGGCCCCCTCCAGCCCGACCACCTCATCCAGGCCGTCCGCACCCACGGCGCCGATGCCGGCCTCGCCTTCGACGGCGACGGCGACCGCATCGCCCTCGCAGATGAGAACGGCGCTCTTCTGGACGGCGATCAGATCCTCGCCATCTGGGCGCACGACCTCGTACACCGCGAACAGCTTGCCAACAACACCGTCGTCGGCACCGTCATGACCAACGGCGGCCTCGAGGCGTTCCTCAATTCCCTCGGCTGCCAGCTCCGCCGCACCCCCGTCGGCGACCGCTACGTCTCCGCCGAAATGCAGCGCGCCGGAGCCGTCCTCGGCGGCGAAACCAGCGGGCATGTCATCTTCAGCCCCCACCTCCCCAGCGCCGACGCCCTCTTCGTCGGCGCCATCGTCCTTGCCCTCATGCTCCGCACCGACCAGCCCCTTTCCGCCCTCTCAACCCTCATGACCAAGCGGCCCCAGATATCGCTCAACGTCCCCGCACCCTCACCCAAGCGCTGGGAGTCCGACGCCGACGTGCAGCGCGCCGTCGCTCGTGGCAAGGAAATCCTCGATGGCCGCGGTTGGCTCCTTGTTCGCGCCTCGGGAACCGAACCCGTCATCCGCATCACCGCCGAGAGCGAAGACGAGAGCCAGGCCCAAACCGTTGCCCGGGACATCGCCGCCGCCATCGAACACCGCCTCGGCCAGCAAGGAGACCCCCAGTGACCACCCGCCCCGCTGACTTCATAGACCTCGACGGATTCGAGCACCGCCGCATCTTCGACGGCATAGACCACATCTGGCAGGCGCTCGACCGCCTGCCGTCATACCTCGCCGACCACAGCGAATGGACCATCCTCGGCGATGTCGCCCCCACCGCCGTTCTTGTGGGAGATGTCTACATCGGACAGGGTGCCGTCGTCGAACCTTACGCCATGATCGTCGGCCCCACCATCATCGGCCCCAACTGCACCATCAGACACGCCGCCTACATCCGCGGCAACGTGCTCGTCGGCCACGACTGCGTCATCGGCCACTGCTCGGAGATCAAGTCCTCCATACTCCTGCCCGGTGCCAAAGTCCCGCACTTCAACTACGTCGGTGACAGCATCGTGGGCACCAACGTCAACCTCGGCGCTGGCACCATCTGCGCAAACCTACGCTTCGATGGCAACCAGGTATCCGTCCGCACCAACGGCTCCCGCCAGCCCAAGCTCCCCACCGGCCGCCGCAAGCTCGGCGCCATCATCGGCGACGATGCCCAGACGGGATGCAACGTCGTGCTCGACCCCGGGTCCCTGCTCCCGAGAGAGACCACCGTCTACTCCGCGCCGCGCCCCGCCGAGCCCGACTAGCCCGCCCCCACCGCGCCCCCTCCGTGAGGTGATTCCCCTGCCCCGCCGCGCTGCCCCCCAGCCGCCTCCCTACCCCGCCCGCTGCTCCTCGATATACCTCACCAGCCGCTCCCCTGCCCCTCGCGCCGCTGGTAGCATGTACTCCCGGCTCCGCCTCGTCACGACCATCTGATCGAAGATCGGCAGCCCCATGTGCGCAGCATACCGCTCCGTCGCCACCAGGCAAGTCGGCCCTCCTCCCCCGCCCCCGCCGGCCGCCGCGATCGCCAACACCCACCGGCCCTCCACCCTCGGCTCCTCCGGCCCCGCCCGCTCGCACCGCCGCAGCCGGTCGAAGAAGTTCTTCACCACCTCCGCCACATCCCCGAAATACACCGGCGTGCTCACCACGATCCCGTCCGCCCCGGCCATCTTATCACGCACCATCTCGATGTCGTCCTCGATGATGCATAGGCTTTCCCGCCGGCACTTCCCCCAGCCATCCTCACACGCACGACACGCCTCCAACTTCAGCTCCCGCAAATGCACCAGCTCCGTCTCCGCACCCGCGGCCTCAACCCCGGCCATCGCCTCCTTGGCCATGCTCGCCGTCAACCCATCCTTGTTTGGTGAGGCCTGCATCACCAGTATCTTCACGGCATCTCCTCCTAGCCCCTGATTCGCGGCCGCGCCGCCCACCACCCTCGCCTCGGCACTCGTTACTGCCCCACCAGCCTCCCGCCCACATTCTCCGCCTCCGCCAACCGGTCCCTCCGCTCCCCCACCGGAGGCGAGCCATCGGTGTTCGCTTCAAACAACTCCCCCCAATACCGAAACCCCGCCGAATTCATGAACGCCTTCACCGTGTGCGCCGCCCACTCGAACACCCGAGCATCTCTCCCACCACAGGTACCCACAAACAGACCCCTCCGCTCTCCCTCCACCTCCGACGCCGCCCGCTTCAGCCGGTACCTCCCCACCCAGCAGCACTGCGCCCGGTCTATCATCGCCTTCGTCTCCCCCGACACCCCCGAAAACTGGATCGGCGACGCCAGCACCAAGTGCCGCGCCGCTCGCAGCTTCCGATGCACCTGCTGCATGTCATCCTGCACCACACACTCGCCCGTCTTGTCACATCCACCGCAGTGTCGACACGACGAGTACTCCAAATCCCGCAGCCGGATCAGCTCCGTCTCCGCCCCAGCCGCCGCCGCCCCGGCCAGCACCCGTTCCAGCAGCACCCCTGTATTGCTCCGCTCGCGCGGACTGCCCAATATGCCCAGCACCAGCGCGCGCCTTCGCGGGCCGTCCACCATCCGCAACCTTCCTCGGCCTCCCACCTTCGACCCCGAGAAATCAACACCTCGCGCCCCGGCGCACACGCGCCGGTGTCAGTCTCCCCGCAGGTGCTCCCGAAGTCCCTCCCATTCCTCCCACGCGATCAGCTCGCAAGCCCTCGTTAGCTTCCCCCGCGCCTCCGCGCGCTCCGGCGAGTCCAGCTCTTCGAAGAGCGACTCGAATGCAATCTGCCAGTCGCTCATCTTCCGCGCCTCTTCCCCACTCAGATGGCCCTCCTCCTCCATCTGGGCGATCCACGTCTCGATCCCACCCGCCCACCAACCCTCCTTCGCCCCCACCGGGAACAGCGGCGTATCGTAAAGCTCCCCCAGCACACCCAGCCGTTCCACCCGCCCGCCCCACTCGTTCGTTGTATCGTCCACCTCATATGTCGGGTAGTGGTTCATCACACGCTCCCGCGGCCACGACAGCATCTCTTCATCTACGCTCCCGCCCACCACCTTGCAGAAGAAGATCCCGTGCGTGTAGTAGTCCTTCCAGAACTCCACCTTGCACTCCAGGTTCACCGGGCACTCCTCGATGCTCGGCGCGGCAACCACCTTCGACGGAATGGCCGTCAATCGTGCCACCTCCAGCTCATCGATACCCCGCGGCAGGCTCATGTTCAGCACCCACGTCTCCCGGATCTGCTCCTTCGTGGGGAACGCGATTACACACTCCCGATTCGCGATCAGATTGCGATACGAGTCGTCGGATGCAACTCTGTGAACGTGAAGGCAAATCGTGTACGGACTCCACGTCAGAGGACCGACCGTTCCCGCCATCGCATTCACCTCGCCCGTAACCGGATCCAGCGTCACGCACAGATCGGCCGGCCGCGGCGGAACGAAATGGAAGTGTATGTGCGTGCGCTCCTCTATTCCATCTCGCCTCGGCCACGCCGCGATCTCCTCCCCCGAGTACCAGACCTTCTTCGCCATCCTTCTCTCCTCCTAACGGCTGTTGCCTACCACTCCACACCTTCGACCGCCACACCTTGATCCCTCGCGCAGGGGGCGCAGCCCTTCAGCTGCGCCCCGCGCATATCGCTATCCTACACACCTCGTAGGCTTCGGTCTATCTCGCTAGTCCCTCACTTCCTCCTCAAACGACTCCTCGGCCTCGGCTACATCCGGCCCGTGCTCGTGGCCCTCACAATGGCCCATGCCTCGGCCCAAGCCCTGGCCCATGCCGCGGCCCAAGCCCTGGCCCATGCCGCGGCCCATGCCTTGGCCCATACCTCGGCCCATGCCTTGGCCCATACCTCGGCCCATGCCGCGGCCCATTCCCTGGTGGCCCATACCGCGGCCCATGCCTCGGCCCATGCCTTGGCCCATACCGCGGCCCATGCCTCGGCCCATGCCTTGGCCCATACCGCGCATGCGGCCTCGCTCACCTCTCAACTGATGGCGCCAGACCTTCCGCGCCATCTCGGGATTCTTCACACGCAGCGCGTGCAGCTCGCCTTGCAGCCGGTAGAGACCCTCCGCCCTATCTGCAATCGCATCCTCGGGGGCGTCCTTCAGCCCCATCAGCGCCAGTTCGAGCCTCGTGATCTCGACCTCCCGCCGCAGCTCCTTAGCCCGATCCAGAAAGACCTGCTCATC
>JALGTG010000057.1 GCA_029821495.1 Candidatus Hebobacteria bacterium | reverse complement strand
TGTGCCAGGAGCTTGACACCTGGGCGGCGGGTCGGATATACTGCTTTTTTGGCGGGGGCAAGGGGCCGCAGCTTGTGCCCCGCCTTTGTGTGTGACCCAAGCCGGCGGGCGTGTGGGCGTCGGCGGGAGGCAGCAGCGTGCCGAACGAAGAGATGGTGCTCCAGACGGAAGGGCTGACCAAGATCTATCGCTCTCTGTTCACCCCGGCGGGCGTGCAGGCCGTTGATGGTCTCGATCTGGCTGTCCGGAGGGGTGAGACGTACTCGATAGTCGGTCCGAACGGCTCCGGCAAGACGACCACGTTGAAGATCCTGCTGGGGCTGATATTCCCGACGAGCGGGAGCACCTCGATCTTCGGGAAGAGCATTGCGGACTTGTCGGTGAAGGAGCAGATAGGGTTCCTCCCAGAGGACGCGTACTTGTACGACTGCTTCAATGGTGAGGAGCTGATAGATTTCTATGCGGGGTTGTTCGGGTACTCGAAGAAGAAGCGCATGGAGTTGACGGAGGAGCTTCTCTCTCTGGTGGGGATGCAGGCCAACCGGCGGGTGCCTTTCCGGGAGTGCTCGAAGGGAATGAGGCAGCGCCTGGCGTTGGCGCAGGCGCTGGTGAACGACCCGGATCTGCTGATTCTGGACGAGCCGACGTCGGGGCTCGATCCTGCGGGCCGACACCAGATGACGCGGCTGATCCTGGAGATGAAGCGGCGGGGGAAGACGCTTCTGCTGTGCTCGCACTTTCTGGCGGAGGTGGAGGAGGTGTGCGACCGGGTGGGGATCATGTACCGGGGCCGGCTGGTGGCGGAGGGGACGCTGTCGGAGCTTGCGGGCGAGGCTACTGAGGTGGTGGTGACGACGGATGGGATGGATGGGCCGACAGCTGAGAAGGTGGGGCAACATGCTGGGGTGGTGAACGTGCAAGATGGGACTGTCCGCATGAGGGATGCCGCCGAGAAGCAGCTATGGGAGGTGTTGGAGGCTGTTCACCGGGGCGGGGGGCAGATAGTCGAGGTGACGCGGCCGCGGCCGACACTTCAGGACGTGTTCGTGCGGACAATCGGGGAGGAAGCGCAGTGAATCCGACTGCTGTGAGACTGATCTTCGTGGCAGGGGTGGTGATTGTGGGGGCGATTCTGGCGGTCACGCGGAGGGCGTGGGCGCCGAGGGCAGGGCATGCGCTGCCGTGTATCTGGCGGATCGCGAAGGTGACGGTGTCGGAGGCGCGGCGGCGGCGGGTGCTTCAAGCGGTGGTGATGCTGGTGGTGCTGATAATGCTCTCGATGACGTTCTTCTCGTATCTCAGCCCGCAAGAGCAGTCGCGGATGCTGATATCGGGGGGGCTGGCGGCGATCACAGTGTTCGGCGTGCTGCTGGCGATATTCGTGGCCGCCTTCCTGATACCTCAGGAGATCGAGAACCGGACTGTGTATGCGATTCTGGCGAAGCCGGTGCGGCGGTTCGAGTTCGTGCTGGGGAAATACGTGGGGACGATGATCATCCTGGGGATCATCGTTGGGGTGATGACGGCAGTACTGCTGGTAGTGCTGGCGGTTCAGGACCGACTGGTTGCAGACCTGCCGGACTCGGCCTTCGATCCGAATCTGAAGGGGGTGGTGTTCGCGGCGGTGATGAGCTACCTTGCGCTTGGTGTTCTGACAGCTCTGATCATGCTGATTTCGACCGTTGCCTCGACGACGATGACGGTGATCAGCGCTTTCATAATCTGGGCGCTGGGGAGCATGCAGAGCCAGATCTGGGACCTAGTGCAGAATGCGAGCGGGGCAGCGAAGATGGTGCTGTTCATCATCTACAACATCCTGCCGAAGCTGCAGAACTTCGATTTCCGGCACGAGGTGGCGAACTTCACGCCGGTCAGCTTCGTTAGCGGGGGGCACGCGCTGGTGCAGGGGCTAGGGTATGTAATCGTAGTGCTGATACTGGCGTCCGTGTTCTTCAATGATCGGCAGGTGTAGATAGGCGATGGGAACGAGGCGCGGCCGCAAACTGGTTCCGGGGCTGCTGATGGTCGGGGTACTGTGCCTGATCGCTCCGCTTCAGGAGTCCGTGCATAGGGCGCGGCCGGAGACGTTCGGTCGTGACCGGAAGACACGACCGGTGAGTGCGATCAGCATCGGGCCGACGCCGGCGGTGGTTGCGGCGCTTGGCGGCTTCCGGACGGTGGCGGCGGACCTGCTGTGGCTGGAGGCCGAGCACATATGGCACGGGGGTTCGTGGTGGGCAATGCTGCCGCTGCTGGACGCGGTGACGCAGTTGGACCCGCACTTTCTGCTGGCATGGAAGGTGTACGGGTGGCACGCCGCGTACAATCTGCAGGCGGAGGCGGAGACGCGGGTTGACAAGCGGTTCTGGCTGCGGCGAGGGATAGACGCGCTGGAACGAGCGGTGGAGGCGAACCCGAACGCGTGGGAGGTGTACTTCGAGCTTGGGTGGACTCTGTACGACCGAGCGCACGAGCCGTGGCGAGCTGCGCAGTACTTCAGAAAGACGGATGAGTTCGAGGATGCGCCGCACTATGTGACGCGGATGGTCTACCGGTGCTACGAGCATGTGATGGATTTCGACGAGCTGTTTCCTGCGTTGGAGTATGCGCTCAGTAAGCATAAGGACGTGCCTCTGCACCAGAAGATCGTGAAGCGGGACCTCGACTGGTGGACCGCTAACAAGGACTTTCCAGAGGAGCATCGCAGGCAGATCGTGCTTGAGAATACGGCTCGGAAGCAGCGCGATGTAGACTACTGGTTGTACCCTGATGACCCGTTCTGGGACGTGTGCCCCAGGTGTGGGCTGCCAAGCCCGAAGGGCAGCGCGGTCTGTCGGAATCCGTACTGCGAGTACCAGTTCAAGGGAGATGCGCCGGGGGCGGTGGGGCCGGCCGGGCCGGGCGAATAGGTGTTGCCCGCGCCGGACGGCAGTTGAGCGGACGGGGCCGCGGACGGGGCCGCCGCGGGGCGACGGGATTTCGAGCGAAGGTTGGTCGGGGGGGCGTTCAAGGGGGTGGGAGAGCCTTGGTGGGGGGAGGTCCAGGTGAGTTCGACGGAGGTCTCCGCGTTTCCCCACATCGGCAGCGATGAAGCAGGGAAGGGGGATTACTTCGGCCCTCTGGCGGTGGCCGCGGCGTATGCGGACGAGGTCGCTTTGACGCGTCTTCCGGAGGCGGGGATTCGGGACAGCAAGAAGATCTCGGTTTCGCGGCGGATCTGGGAGGTGGAGAAGGCCGTGAAGCAGATCTGTGGGGCGTATGAGGTGGTGGTGATTTCGCCGACGCGGTACAACGATCTCCACGCGAAGATGCGGAACCTGAACCGACTGCTGGCATGGGCTCACGCGCGGGCGATCGAGAACGTGTTGGAGCGGGTCGAGTGCGAGGTGGCGGTGACCGACAAGTTTGGGGATGAGAGCTATCTCGAAGAGTCTCTGATGAAGCGGGGCCGGCGGGTGCGTGTGGTGCAGCGGGTGCGGGCAGAGGATGACCCGGCGGTGGCTGCGGCGGCGGTGCTTGCGAGAGCGGCCTTTCTTCGAGGCATGGAGAAGCTGTCGGAGGAAACGGGGCTGAGGCTTCCGCGGGGGGCGACGCATGTGGTGGCGGCGGCGCGCGAGGTCGTGGCGAAGGGCGGGGAAGAGCTGCTGCGGCGGGTGGCGAAGGTGCACTTCAAGACGACGAAGCAGGTGCTCGCGCAGTCCTAGCGCGACGAGGGCGGCGGTTAGGACGGTCGGCGGGAGGGCAGGGGCGGACTCAGGGGGATGCCGTCATCCTGTATCCTGCGACCCCCAAGAGGGCGAGGGCCGAGACAGCGATCCCCGCGATTATGATCCCCGCGTAGATAGAGGCTATTGCGCGCAGCCGACGGATGCCGAGGAGGATGGAGGCGAGGGTGGCGGTCCAGGCGCCGCTGACGGGGAGTGGTATGGCGGTGAAGATGACCAGGCCGTAGGGGCCCCAGCGGTTAATCTGCTCGGCTTTCTTCTCAACGCGGGTGAAGAGCCAGTGCAGGAGCTTGTCTGCCAGGCGGTTGCGGCGGAGCCACTTGCTGAGAGGTTCGAGGAAGAGCAGGATCGGGGTGACGGAGGCGATGTTGCCGAGGAAGCCGAAGAGCAGCACGCGCCAGACGGGGAGCCCCAACGCGATGCCGACGATGGCGCCTCCTCGTATTTCGAAGATGGGGAGCGCGGAGATGAGGAAGACGATGAGCTCGGGAGGTAGTCCGCGCAGCGCTTCGACGGCTGAGGTAGCGAGCTGATTCACGGGCGCTCCCTCCACCAGGGAGGGGCGTGCTGGAGCACCTGTTCGCCCACCCACTGTGGGATGTCGACGGCACCGACGGCGAGGGCGCGATCGGAATGAGGGCCGTGGGAGTCAGTGCCGCCCGTGACCATTAGGTTCTTCTGCCGGGCGATGGCGAGCAGCAGATCGACGTCGGCTTGGCCGTGGTCGGAGTGGAAGACTTCGAGCCCGTGCATCCCCTGGGCGAGTGTGCTCTCGATGGCCGTGCGGGGCCCGATCTTGGCCGGGTGGGCGAGCACGGGTATTCCACGCGCCTCTCGGATGAGGCCGGCGGCCTGGGAGAGACCGAGCCGCTGACGCCCGACATAGGCAGGCTTGCCGCGAGCGAGGTAGCGGCCGAAGGCCTCGCCTTCAGAAGAGACGTGAGCGGCCGCCACAAGGGCTTTGGCGATATGGGGGCGGCCGACGGAGCCAGTGCCGGCGATTTCCTGCACTCGGGCGGGATCGAGAGGGGCCCCGAGTTCCTTGAGGCGAAGGAGAATGCGATCATTGCGCTCGTCCCGGGCGTCGCGCAGATCAGCCAGCGCGTCGGCGAGGGCCGGGGTGGTAACGTCGAGGAAGTAGCCGAGGACGTGGATCTCTCGCTCTCCGGAGCCGACGCTCAGCTCGACGGCCGGGATGACGGTGATGTCCGTGCTGCGGGCGGCCTCCTCGGCCGGGCGGACGCCATCCGTTATGTCGTGGTCCGCGATGGCGAGGATGGTGACGCCCCGCGAGAGGGCTTCGCGCACGACTCCGGCCGGGGAGAGGGTGCCATCGGAGGCGGTGGTGTGGACGTGGAGGTCAATCCTGCCCGATTTCAAGATCGGCCTCCCGTGGATCGAGCGCAGAGCGGGCGCGGGGTCAAGGTACGACTTCGCCCTCGACCGGGAGCTTCTGGACCGCGTCCAGGTTGGCCGCCGTGATGTAGGCGTTGAGGTCGAGTTCTCCAGCACGGCCTGCTAGAAAGCGAAAGGTCACAGATCGAATCTCTCCGGGGGCTATGTCGCCAAGCCAGGCGCAGACCGAGGTCGGGGCGCTCTCCATGTAGGCCTCCGGGGGGCGTATTCTCTGGCAGGTCAGGTGAGAGATGCTGGGTCCGCGGATGCTCACTTGGACGTCTCTGGCCGGGTCGTCCGCCTTGTTCTGGACAAGGACGGTGACGTCGAACCCGGATTCCCGGAAGCTGACGCCAGGGGTACTGATGGATGCCTTGAGGAGAACGGGAGGGAGGATGCGCGCCGGCCGCTGGTAGAAGCGCACCATGCCGTACATGATCAGGAGGGCGACAGCGGCTGTGAGGACGGCTGTGCGGAGCACTGCCCAAGGAAGGCGAGGCAGGGGAGAGGCGGCCAGGGTGGACTCGAATTCGGGGCAGTTGAGGACGGCATCGGCATCGAGGAGGTGCTCGCCGGGCTCCCGGGAGGGACTGGTGCAGTCTAGAAGGCGTGAGTCGTAGTGTAGGCAGTATCGGCATTTGCCAAGAGCTTCGCGACAGACACGACACCGGGCCACGCGGCGCCGGCCATTCGGGTTGATTGCGCCACAGCTTGGGCATCGAACCGTTGGCACGCGCGGTACCCCGCTGCCCTAGCTTACCGGCGTCGAGGCCGTATGGCGGCACTGGCGGGGAAGCGCTCAGCGCCGAATGGCCACCTGCGCCGACTAGCCGGAGTTTAGGGCCTGAGGCGCGGTATGTCAAGGCGGGCCGGTCGCGATGTTCAGCGCCGGTCGAAGGACGGCGCGGCCTGACGTGCGATGTTGAGGTCGTCGAGCTTGTCCACATCAAAGCCGAGCTCGGGATAGGCGCTGATGATGGCGGAGACGCGGCCGCCAACGATGCGGCCGCCCCGTGCTTCAAGTCCGGCGAGAGAGAGCCGGCCGGTGACGAGCCCGAGGAGGAAGCCCAGCCCGAACAGCGCGGCTAGGCGGATGGGGTTTTTTCTGGCGGAGTAGAGTCTGTCGATGAGGTGCCAGCGCGATTCGACGAAGTGGCGGGTGAGGACGACGGCATTGCCTCCGGTGAACGTTCCGTCCTTCAACTTCACATAGGTGCGGGGCGCGCCGGGGAACTCGCGCTCGCAAGACTCCTTCGGGATGATGGGATAGGTGACATCGGCACGGGCCGCGAGGGACTGCTCGACGAAGTCGTTGATGGCGGCCGGAGTTATGAGGGGAAGATCGCCGGTGAGGATGAGCACGCGGTCGGTGCCCGGGGAAACTGCCTGGACGCCATGGCGGATGTTCTCTATGAAGGAGTCGCCGGCGGGGACACGCAGGTCCACGGCTTCGTCGCCAGCGGCGGCCTGGACGGGGTCGGGTGCGACAAGGGCGACGCGGGCCACAGAGGAGGCGCCGCGCAGGGCGGCGAGGATTCTCTGGACGATGGGACGGCCGCCGACTTCGAGGAGGGGGCGGTATGCGATGCCGGTCTCGGCCAGTATGTCGCCGCGCTCGACTCCGCCGGCCAGGGTGACGGCATCTAACATGGCGGTCAGGCCTCGCCCGCGTTCCGGATCACGAGACTGCGCCCGGGGGAGAGGGTGCGGGTGACTATTACGGAACCCGAACGGCCGCGGATTCGAGCAGCGACGTCGTTGGCAGTGGCTTCGTCGGGTGCGATGCCGAAGACGGCGGAGCCGCTGCCGGAGAGGCCGGCGCCGAGGCAGCCGGCATCGAGGAGCGCCGTCTTCGCGTGTTGCGCATCGGCGATGCCGGGCATGGCAAGGGCTTCGAAGTCGTTCTGGAGGGATTGGGCGAGGCCGTGTGTGTCCGCCGCGTTCAGGGCCTTCACGGTCCGTTGAGCGACTCTGGTGAGGCCGCGTCTGCGGCCGCGGGCGGAGCCGCGAGCGAGGGCGGCATAGGCCTGGGCGGTGGGGACGCGGCGTTCCGGCACGACGAGTACGAGCCAGGCATCGATGGCGGGAAGGTCTTCGAGCCGTTCTCCTCTGCCCCTGGCGAGGCAGCATCCGCCCCGCAGGAAGAAGGGGACGTCGGCGCCGATTTCGGCTGCCAAGTCCGCCAGGTCGCTGGGCGGGAGATCCAGCCCCCACATCTGGATGAGGCCGGCCAGGGTGGCGGCGGCGTCGCTGCTGCCACCGCCCAGTCCGGCCCCGGCCGGGATCGCCTTATCGAGTTCGATGGAGACAGCCGGGGTGGCGCCGGTATG
This sequence comes from Candidatus Hebobacteria bacterium, assembly GCA_029821495.1. Lineage (GTDB taxonomy): Bacteria > Armatimonadota > Hebobacteria > Hebobacterales > Hebobacteraceae > JALGTG01. The sequence continues at coordinate 5,896 of JALGTG010000057.1, read as the reverse complement.
CTTCGCGAGAAGGTCGGCGGCGCGCCAGCAGAGGTTGGAGTCGTCGGCCGGGACCTCGGCTGAGTTCACTCTGAGCGAGATTCGGGGATCGCCGGCGGCGGGAGAGAGGCGGATGCGGTCCCACAATGCTATCGTGTGCAACACGGTCTCGACTTCGTGATAGCCGTCGGCCCGTCTGCCGAGGACGCGGAGGCAGAAGTTGACTTTGGCGCTAGTGGAGATAAGAAGCTCGCTCACGCGGGGCGCTCCTGTTCGCGGGCGGCAACTGCCGCGGTGAGACGGAGGAAGTCGGTTTCGTCGAGTTCCTCAGCGCGCCGCGTGTGGTCGATGCCACAGTGAGAGAGGAGAGAGATGGCGTCATGCTTGGAGATCGCCAGGTCGGGCGAGGCGGCGAGGGCGTTGCCGAGGGTCTTGCGTCTGGCGGCAAAGGCGGCCCGGACGACGCGGCGGAGGGTGGAGTCGAGTTCGGGGGGAAGAGGGCGAGGGCGGCGGGGCTTGAGGAGGAGAATGGCGGAGTCAACTCGCGGGCGCGGCCAGAAGCAGGTTCTCGCGACGCGGGCGACGCGCGCGACGTCGAAGAGAAGCTGGAGGCGGACGGATATGCCGCCCCGGGCGCGAGTGCCCGGGGACGCCGCCAGACGCTGTGCCACCTCGTCCTGCACCATTATCACCAGGCGGTCGACCCATTCCCAGAGCTCGGTAAGGCGGAGCAGAGCGGGACCGGTTATTGCGTAGGGCAAGTTCGCCACTACGCGCCAGCGCCCTTTGTCCTGGGAGCCAAGGAGATCGGCCCAGTCCACGTTGAGGACGTCGGCCTGGAGTATATGGGCCCGGCGGCCCACCGTCTGGCGTAGGATTGCTATGAGTGTGGGATCGATCTCGATGGCCACGACGCGGGAAGCGGCGTCGGCGAGGGGCCCGGTGACGGCACCTGCGCCAGCGCCGATCTCGAGGGCCGGCTCGCGGCCGGTGAACTCGGCGGCGGCCACGATCTTGCGGGCGATGTTGCCATCGATGAGGAAGGTCTGGCCGAGGGATCGGCGAGGGCGGAACTGGTGGCGATGGAAGAGCTCTCGGAGTTGGGCCGGGGAGAGCGGGTCGGGGGGGGATGGGGCCTGTTGGCTCACTTGAGTGTGCTCTCGCTTGCGGGAGGGGCTAGGGACCGAGCGCCTCGGCAAGCCATTTGAGCTTGTATTCCCACAGCTCCTCGCCGCCGCCCTCGTGGCCGGCTTCGGGGAAGGCGAGTATCTCCTTCTGGCCAGGGACAAGGTTGGCGCAGCCATATACGGCGGCCGGCAGTGAAACAGGATCGAGGAAGCCTATGTTGACGAGGACCGGGCAGTTGATGTCAGGGGCGAAGTTTGCGACATCGAAGTATGCAAGGGTGGTGTGGACAGAGGTTCGTGCCTGGGGGCGCTCGCGGATGTAGCGTGCGATTTCGGTGTACGGCCAAGCGGCCGACCTGAGGGAGAGAGGGAAGTCGCACAGCATGGGGGCGTCGGCGGCGACGGCTTTGAGGTCGGGGCGAAGCGCGGCGAGGATCAATGCCACACCTGCGCCTTCACTGACGCCAAGCACGGCGATGCGGTCGGGATCGAGTTCGGAGCGGGCACGTAGGAAGTCGAGGCCGCGGAAAGCGTGGCCGACAATCCGGCGGTAGACGTAGGAGCCGGGGCTCTGGATGCCCTCGGTGGCGTAGTCTTCAAAGGGGCGGGGACGGACGCGATCAACGGTGTTGCCGCGAACGTCTATGGCGAGGACGACGTAGCCGCGGCCGGCGAGGGAGGTGGGCGGATCGATGGGGCGCGCGCCGTAGCCGGAGAGGTAGAGGATGGCGGGGGGCCTGTCGGGTGTGTGAGGGACGAGGTACCACCCATGGACGGTCTCGCCGCGGAGGCTGCGGTATTGGAGAACCCAAACGTCGACACCGCGCCCGGATCGCTGCTCATCAAGCACCATCCGGAAGTGGGGAGGGGCGTCTCCCATTTCGGCGAGGAAGCGGTCCCAGAACTCCCGGAAGCCGTCGGGCTTGCGGACGACGGCCTGGATGTCGGGCGCTCGGTATCCGGCCGCGGCGCGGGCCTTGGCGATGTCCCTTCGGTCGGTGGCGAGGGTTGCCCGGGCGGTGTAGAAGTCCGGCGCGCTGACGCGCCATTGGAGCCGGGTTCTGACCACGTCCTTCGGCGGGAGGTCGAGCCGGGAGGTGGAGTAGACTGCCAGCTGTGAGCGAGAGCCGGTCAGCTCGAGGGAGAGCAGGCCTTTGATGGGGCGCTCGGAGCGGTTGTCGATGGAGACTTCGAGGTCGACCGAGTCGCCCGCGGAGACGAGGCCGTCGTCCGAGCCGAGATCGAGATGGAGGCCGACGAGTTGCTCCAGGGCGGGCTTGGGAGGTTCCCCTATGCCCGGGCGGAGCACGACAACTTTGCGTTGACCGGGGCCGATGCCGCTGACCTCCCAGACCTGTCTGCCGAGCCAGGGTCCCCAGATGCGGGAGCCGCCGACGAGCTCGAGGTAGGCCCCGGAGGAGGTGGCGAGTCGCACGTCGCCCCACTGCTCGTTGGCAGGCGCGGCGGCGGCCTCGCCGGTGGAGAGATTGGCGGCAACGGAGACAGGCTTCCCCAGGACGACGAAGTAGGGAACCGGTCTACTGCCGCCGTTCTTGAGGGTGATGCGGATCTCGCGGGGCCGGAAGCGGTAGTGGACGGAATAGGTACCGTCGGTAGCGTCTACGAGGACCGCGCCGCGCTGAGTGAGGCCATCCAGGACGTGGGGATGATCCACGTAGAAGAAGGAACCGAGGGAGGTGGCGACGCGGTCGTCCAGCAACTCGGCGTCGCCCGTGCGCAGGGCGTGAAGATTGCCGTCGCTGCCGCTGAGGGCGCGGTAGCTGGCGGCCTGGACGAGTATGCCACCATCCGGGCGTGCCGAGAGCGTGACAGGTCTGTTCTGGGTGGCGCGGGGCTGCGCTCCGCCCGCGGGTTCCGCCGCGGTGAAGGCCTCTCCCGCCGCCAGGGCCAACACGAAGCAGACGAGGATAGGCCGCAGCCTGTTCACGGTACTTGCCTCACAGATTGACGGCCCTCGCTTTCGATATCAGGTCGCAGTTCTTCCAGGTTCAAGGACACGTGGCGGCAGGAAAAGTCGCGTGAATGGTGGATTCAGGGTCCCCGCCAGCGACGGGGGAAGAAGTGAAGCTCGAACTGCTGGGCGGCAAAGCGGTCCGTCATGCCAGCGAGGTAGTCGCAGACAAGGCGGGCGAGCTGCGCCTGGCCTTGTGGGCCTGCGGCCGCGCCGCCGGGCACGGTTTGTGGGTGCTGCATGTAGAAGCGGAAGAGGATCTTGAGAAGGCGCCCCACCCTCTCAGTTTCGGCGCCGCTGGCACCGCCGGCCTGGTAGACATGCTCGAACAGGAAGTCCTTGAGTTTGTTGGAGGCTTCTTCGACCTCCCGGCCCATCTGCACCTGTTGCCGGTCGCGGCTGTGCTCGACCAAGTCCGTGACCATAGTGGTTATGCGGGCGCGGTGAGTGTCGCCGAGGGCGGAGATGCAGTCGGGCGGGAGAGATTCGGGCTTGATAATGCCCGCGCGGAGGGCATCGTCTATGTCGTGGTTGATGTAGGCGACGCGGTCGGCATACATGACGACGCGGCCCTCGAGGGTGGAGGGTCCGGCCTCGGAGGGTTTGGGGAGGTCCTCCATTCCCTTGCTGTGTGAGCGGATGCCGTCGCGTACCTCCCAGGTGAGGTTGAGGCCTCCGCCATCTCGTTCCAGGACCTCGACTACGCGGAGGCTCTGCTCGGCATGGTGGAAGCGGGCGGAGGGATCGAACTCGCGGTAGGCGCCGGAGAGGGCTCCCTCTCCGGCGTGGCCGAAGGGGGTGTGGCCGAGGTCGTGGCCGAGGGCGATGGCCTCTGTGAGGTCTTCGTTGAGGCGGAGCGCGCGCGACAGGGTGCGGGCGATCTGTGCGACTTCGAGAGTGTGGGTCAGGCGAGTGCGATAGTGATCGGCCTCGGGGGCAATGAAGACTTGGGTCTTATGGGAGAGGCGGCGGAAGGCTTTGGAGTGGATGATCCGGTCGCGGTCGCGCTGGAATGCGGTGCGAATGGGGCAGGGCGGTGTGGGGCGGTCTCGGCCGCGGCTGTGGGCGCTCTTGGCCGCATAGGGCGAGAGGGTCTGGTGTTCGAGTTGTTCTGTTTGTTCTCTTGGTGTTGGCATGTTGGCAATTGCACGGGCGAGCGCTGAAGGTCACCCCTGCTTGCGGCGGCGATCCGCCTTCGCCGAAGCTACGGCGGATGGCCGCCCTACAGGGCAGGAGGCAAGACGCCGGAGGCGTCCAGGGCTCCTGCCCAACCCGTTATTGTTGGACGATGAGGGAGAAGTCGGCTATGCGGCGGAAGAGCTGGGCGAGGTGCCAGCACATGGCGAGGCGGTTGCGGCGGAGCTTGGGGTCTTCGGCCATGACGAGGACGTCGTCGAAGTAGCGGTCTATGGGGGCGCGGAGCTTCTCGGTGAAGAGGTGGAAGAGCTCAGCCAACGACACCTCGCCGGCCTTGTCGGAGACTTCTCTGTAGGCGTCCCAGAGGACGCGCTCGGCGTCCTCCTGGAAGAGGCTCGGGTCAACGTCACCACCCTCGAAGTCCTTGGCGATGTTGATGGGGCGGGTGGCGGCGATGACGGTGGGGAGGAAGTCCGGCAGCGACAGGAGCGAGCTGAGTGCCTGTGCGCGCCGCTCCGCTCGGCTGATGTTGTCAATCCCGACCGCGAGGGCAGCATCAACGAGGTCGTAGCGGATGTCCTGTTCGCGAAGGTAGACAGCGAGGCGCTCTCGCAGGAACTCCAGCAGTTCAGATAGTGTCTGAGCCTCTGCTCTTTCGAGGTCGATCTGGCTCCTCAGCTCGCCGATAGAGCAAGTGACCAGATCCGAGATGTGCACTTCGAATGTGTGTTCCCGCTGCGGCGCCTGTCCTGCTGCGCTGAGGATGTTGACAATGCCGTAAGCCTCTCGCCGAAGTCCGAACGGATCGGTGGACCCGCTGGGCTTGACGCCGATTGCGAAGAGACTAGTAAGCGTGTCTACCTTGTCGGCGATGGCGAGGAGGCGGCCGAGCTTCGTGCTCGGGATGTCATCGCCAGCGAAGCGGGGGCGGTAGTGCTCGCCAACGGCGTCGGCGACTGCTTCGGGCTCGCCAGAAGCCAGGGCGTACTCCCTGCCCATCTGGCCCTGCAGCTGGGCTATCTCGGTGACCATGGCAGTGGTGAGATCGGCCTTGCAGAGGAGGGCGGCGCGGTCGAGCGCGGTCTTCTCGTCCGGGGCGAGTGCCGCCTGGTCGGCCGCGGCGGCGGCGACGGCGCGGATGCGCGCGACCTTGTCGTGCATGGTGCCGAGCTTCTCTTGGAACACGACGCCATGGAGGTCCTCCACGCGGTCGGCGAGGGGGCGCTTGAGATCCTCGCGGTAGAAGAAGTCGGCATCTATGAGCTTGGCGCGGAGTACGTTCTCCCAGCCGGTGCGGATGGTGTCCAGATGCTCCGCGCCGCCGTCGCGGACAGCGATGAACTTCGGGAGCAGCTCGCCGTCTTCGTTCTCGAGAGGGAAGTAGCTCTGGACGTGCTGCATCTCCTCGATGAGCACCGGCCGCGGGAGGCGGAGGTATTCCGGGTCGAAGTGGCCGCAGGCCGCTGTGGGGAACTCGAGTAAAGAAGTCGTCTCATCCAGCAGCCCATCATCGACGACTCGTGCATGCTCTGCTGCCGCGATGGCGTCGAGCTGCCCCTGGATCATCTGCCGGCGACGCGCCGGGGAGACGAGCACGCGGTGGTCTTCGAGGGCGTTCTCGTAGTCTGATGCGGCGGCGATGGGGAACATCTCGTCGGCGAGTACGGGGTGGCCGCGGGTG
>JALGTG010000252.1 GCA_029821495.1 Candidatus Hebobacteria bacterium | reverse complement strand
GCGGTGTCGGTGGCGCAGGCGGAGGACATGCTCGACGCGGTGGGGACGTCGGGAGCGCGGCTGATGGTCGGCTATATGAAGCGATACGACGCGGGGAATGAGATCGCGAAGCGGTATGTGGATGAGTTCCGGGAGGATGAGGCGATGGGGCCGCTCTTCTACGCGCGGAATCACGGGTTCTGCGGTAACTGGCTGGCCGGCTTCGACGCGGTGATGGAGGAGACGGATGAGCCGCGGCGGGAGCCGGGATCAGGCAAATACCCGGACTGGCTGCCGGAGGCGCTTCGCGGGGCGGTGGTTTCTCGACGCGGGGGATGATGTGCGGGTGTCGGCGGTGGATCTGAACGAGGATGGCTATACGGGGCTCGTCACTTTCGAGATGAAGGGAGTGAGGGCGGTCATCGAGTCGGGGAGTGTGTCACACCACGGCTGGGATGAGCACACGCAGCTCTACTTCCGGGATGGCTGGGTGCGGGTGGAGTCGCCGCCGCTGCTGCAGAAGAACGCGTCGGTGGCGGTGGAGGTGTACCGGGGCGGGGAGAGACAGGAGGTGTCGCATCCGATCCCGGTGCCCTACTCATGGTGCTACCGACGAGAGGCGGAGCACTTCGTCGAGTGCGTTCAAAGCGGCGAGCCGTTCCGGTCGAGTGGGGAGGACACGCTCACGGATGTGCGGGTGTTTGAGGAGATCTTCAGGGCGTTCGTGAAGGGGGCGCAGGCGCGGTAGCGGCGGCTATTTGACCTCCAGCTCCAGCACCGCGTGGGCGAGTGGGGGCAGCTTGTAGGTGAAGGCGGAGGAAACGTCGGCGAGCACCTCGGAGCGGACGGTGACGGGCTCCTTGCCGAAGTCGTTGACCACGTCCGGCGCGTCGCCGGTGACGATGTGCGCCTGGCCCTCGGAGACGAGGTCGGCGTCGTGCAGGCGGAGTTCGACCTTCTGAGCGTCGTCCTTGCTGAGGTTGACAAGGGAGACGAAGAGCTTCTTCGCGGCTTCGTCGAAGCTGGCGTGCGCGTCGAGGTAGCCGACGGCGGGAAGGCCGATGTAGTCGGCGGAGTAGGTGTCGCAGTCCACGTAGGCGTCGAGGGCGATGGGGCCGCTCTTCTCCACGGCGAGGCGGAGGGGGTGGTAGATGGTCTGGAGGAACATGCCCTCGGGGCTGGTGAAGATGGGGGCGATGACGTTGACCATCTGAGCGAGATTGCCGATCTCGATCGCCTGGCAGTTGCGGCACATCATGTTGAGATAGATAGCGACGGCGAGGGCGTCGGTGAGGTCGTAGCGCTCCTCCAACTGGTTGTCGTGGATGCGGTACCAGACGTTCCATTCGTCGAGGGCGATCTTGATGGGATGGGCGACGTGATGGTCGCGGCGCACCTGCTCGATCAACTGCCACAAGAATCGGAGATGCTGCTCTGAGTGGTAGGGCTGCGCGAGGGTCGAGTAGTGCGGGTCCTGCCCCTTCACCGGACCAAAGTAGAAGTGGTAGGCGATGTAGTCTACGACATCGGCGCACTTGTCGAGCACCTCCCAGTTCCAGTCGAGGTAGGCCGCGCGGTCGTGGGCGAGCACCTGCCCGCCGCAGAGGACGAGCTTGATGTCGGGGTCGGTGGCTTTCATGACCTTGGCGCAGAGGCGGGCGAACTTGGCGTAGTCCTGGGCGTTCTTGTGGCCGATCTGCCAGTCGCCGTACATCTCATTGCCGAGGCCCCAGTAGATGACCTTGTGGGGCTTCTCGAAGCCGTGCTCGGCGCGGAGATTCGCGTAGGAAGTGCCCACCTCGCGGTTGCAGTACTCGACCCAGGCGGCGGCCTCGTCCATGGTGCCGGAGCCGAGGTTGGCGCAGATGTAGGGCTCGGTGTCGAGGGCGCGGCAGTACTGGATGAATTCGTTGGTGCCGAAGAGGTTGCTCTCGGTTGTGTTCCAGGCGAGTTCCGGACGCGAGGGCCGCTTCTCGTCGGGGCCGACGCCGTCGAGCCAGTGGTAGCCGGAGACGAAGTTGCCGCCGGGCCAGCGGAGGATGGGCACTTGGAGGCCGCGCGCGGCTTGGAGCACATCCGTGCGGAATCCGTTCTCGTCGGATAGAGGAGAGCCGGGTTCGTAGATACCGCCGTAGATGCAGCGGCCGAGGTGCTCGATGAACATGCCGTAGACGTTGGGGTCGATGGTTCCGAGGCGTCGGTCGAGGTCGAGCTTTATGAGGGGCATTGGGGGGCCTCCCGCGCGCTAGGATTGTACGGGAGTGTGATTCGGAGGGGGAGGCGTTGGGTCCTGCCGTCGCTCGGGTGCATCTGGGCGCGGGGTAAGACAGGTGGTGCCGCGAGCGCCAGGCAGCGGAGCGGCTTCGGCCCCGGCGGAGTCGGCTGGTATAGTGCGAGCGCGTGCGACAGGGCGAGAGGGGAATGACGAATCGGGGTCTAATGAGGCCCCCGGCCCGAACGTGGACACAGGGGATGCGAGAAGTGAGAGTGTTTGGTCTAGCTTGCATAGGAGCGATAGTGATGGCTGGAAATGTAGGGGCCGGCGCGCAGCCGGCTCCGCTCGAGATCACCGTGGACGTGGCCGAGCCGGGGCGGCAGATCAGCCCGGCATGCTTCGGGGTGTGCCCGATGGCCTACCTTGAAACTGACGAGGATATGGCCGACGGGAAGATCGCCAGGTATCTGAAGGAGATGCCGTGCGGGTTCCTGCGGTATCCCGGGGGGACGGATGCGGACAACTACCTGTGGAAGACGAACAAGCTGCACGACAAGACGCGGTGGCCGTTCGTAGACCGCGACGACAAGATGAGCACCGATGGTTTCATCGCGCTGTGCCGGGAGGTCGGTGCGGAGCCCATACTGGTGGTCAACACGGAGTACGGGTGGTTCGAGAAGGATGTGCGTAAGAGCATCGAGTATGCCGCGGAGTGGGTCCGCTACTGCAACGTAGAGAAGGGGTATAACGTCAAGCTCTGGGAGATCGGGAACGAACCTTACTTCCACACGCGGTTCAGCGCGGAGGAGTATGGGAGGATGCTCGTCGAGTATTCCCGCGCGATGAAGGCCGTGGACCCAACGATCAAGATCGCGGCGGTGGGGTGGTGGACGTTGGATCTGGTGGGGCGGAAGGAGTGCATCCCCGCGGAGGAGCTGCCCCGCATGCAGGAGGTCGACCTGCGGTACGACCGCGGGGAGTGGGGGCTGAGGAGCCAGCTCGAGCACTATCAGGTCACCAACCCGGCGGGGGGCGCGCCGTGGTGGCCCACGGTGCTGCGAATCGCGGGTGCGGAGATAGACATGGCCGCGATTCACTGCTACCAGTGGCCGGGGGAAGACGTGACGGCCCTGGACGACTCGATCTCCAAGCTGAGGCAGCTCGCGCGGGAGTGCGGCCGGGAAGGCGAGCTTCCTGTGGCGGTGACGGAATGGGGGGCCGACGGTCAGATGGGGGGAGTCGAGCGCGCGCTGCTGTCGGGCGAGATCATCTGCCGCCTGGTTGACGCCGGCGCGAACTTCGCCGCTTATTGGCCCTTGCGGTGCACCGGAGCGAGGGACCTGCTCGACATGAAGGAGAAGACGCCTACCCTGAACTACCGCGCGCTTCAGCTTCTCAGCAGTAACGTCGGGGGGCGGCGGGCGGCGTCCGAGTGCGAGGATGAGGGGGTCTATCACTTCGCGTCGATGGCGGATGACGGGGGAGAGGTGGTGGTGTTCCTCATCAACCGGCTTGGGGCGGAGGATCGGCGCGTTAGAATCGTTGGGAAGGGGT
>JALGTG010000056.1 GCA_029821495.1 Candidatus Hebobacteria bacterium | reverse complement strand
GTCCGGTGTGGTGACGACCTTGGAGCCGAGCTTTATTACGATGCGTTCCGCGTCTTGGAGCTGAGAGCGGGCGTCGGACACAGCCGGAACCTCGCGGAGATTCTAGCACTTTGCAGGCCGGGTGTCGAACGGGATGAGCGCTGAGGGCCATATGCGGTCGGCTGGGCAGTAGGCGGGTGTGAGGGATAGACGATGTGCCCGGCAGATGCCCGTTCGACTGCGCTCCCGCCGTCGCCAAGGCTATGGCGGGCAAGCAGGGCAGGCCCTGCGGGGCAGGATGCTCTTGTGGGGAGGGCGGGCGAGCGATCCGCCCTCCCCACACCCCTCCGCGCTCGCGTTTGAGGTTTGCTGGCCATGGACGAGACAGAGGGCGCGGGCGACGGGTGTTGGGTGGGGCCAAGATCACTGGCTGCACGGTCGGCGATTGAGGCCGGCGACGGCTCGCCGCGGAATGACACGGGTGAGACGCCGAGGTGCGGGACGGGTTCATCTCGAATGGATCCCTCGCGCTGCTCGGAATGACATGTGGGGAGCGAGAGGCGCGTCGCCGGGAGGACCCGGCTCCCACAGCGGGCAGGAGCAAGCGCCCGCCGAACGTGGAGGTGGCGGGGACGCGACGGCTTCGGCAGCAAGCTACCGAAGCAACTAAAAGCTCCTGCCGAACGGGGAGGGCCCTACCCCTGCCGGGGCAGGGGTGGGCTACGGGGAGGTGGCGGGGCGGGGATGGGGTCGCGACAGGAATGTCGCTCCTACGGGGGTGGAGGGGGAATGGGCGGCGGCATGTGGAGACATGGCCGCCCTGGAGGGGAAGGCGGGGTGGGGAGACCCGGGCGCCAGGGAACTGCTCACACTCCACCGTGAAATCCTCATCCGGCATCGCCTCGGCGCAATCCCCAGACATCTCCCCTGTCGCTCGGCGCTCCGGCACTTGATTGTGGGTCTCCTGATGCGGGCGATGACCGTTGAAGAGGTCGCGATGGACTGGCAGCACGCGCTGCAGGCCGCCCATGCGGCCTTGTGTCGCCGGCGGCGGGTGTGCTATAATGCCGTTCGTTCCCTCGGAGGCAGAGCCAGTTGGCCAATCTCAAGTCGTCGAAGAAAGACATCATCCGCTCTAGAAAGCGGCGCTTGCGCAACCTCGACACGCGGTCGCGGCTGAAGACGGTCGTTCGCAAGGCTCGCACGGCCATTGCCGCGGGCGATCCGGCAGTGGCGTCGGAGATGGTCCGCGAGGCGGGGTGGCTGCTGGATAGGGCCGGCTCGAAGGGCGTGATCCACAAGCGACAGGCCGGTCGCCGCAAGTCCAGGCTTGCGCGGCGCTACGCGAGGACCTTCCCCAGCGCGTAGGCTCCCCGCGCGGCATCCCCTCTCACCCCGGCTGCACCGTAACGGCGTTTCTCCGTCGTTGTGCGCTATGTGGCCATTGGCTGGTTGACCCTCACTCATCCGCCTGCTAGAATCCCGTCGGTCTCTCTCCCATGTTGGCACGGTCCGGTGGTCCCACGATTGGCATTACGGTGCCCTCGCGCGTCGATGACAGCAGTCAGCAGCGGCGCGCGGCTCGCGCCATCGCTCACCATCGTCGGGCGCTGGAGGCCCACGGCGCGCAGACGGTGGAGCTGCCACCTGGGGGCGCGCCGGTGCAAGCAGGCGATCTGGACGGGTTGGTGCTGACCGGGGGAGGCGATATGGATCCGCGCTACTACGGCGCGCGTCGCCACCCACAGGCCAGGGACATTGACCGCGTGCGCGATGAGTTGGAGTTGGGGCTGTGTCGCTTGGCACTCGCCGAGGGAATGCCGATTCTTGGCATCTGTCGCGGGGCTCAGGTGCTGGGGGTAGCGCTGGGCGGCAAGCTCGTTCAGAGCATAGAGGCCGAGATCGCCGATGCGCTGCCGCACGCTGGCGTGCGCGGCCAGGGAGCGGTTCGCCATTGGGTGACGCTCGCGCTTGGCAGCAGGCTGCGGGAGATCATGGGTGCGGAGAGGATCCGTGTCAACAGCTCTCACCGCCAGTCTAACGGGCCTCTGGGCCCCTCGGCGCGTCGCGTCGCGTGGTCGGCGGATGAGGTGATCGAGGGGATCGAGCACACAGGCACCGGGCTTGTGGTGGGTGTACAGTGGCACCCCGAGCGCATGTGGCGGCGCGCTCCCCGGCAGCGCCGGCTGCTCGCGGCTTTCGTGGAGGCGGCCCGCGACCATGCCGGCCGGCGCCAATAGAACTTAGAGGGGTGAGATTCATGGGTCTTCGCGTGCTGTTTTGCAGTTCCGAGGCGGTTCCGTTCGCAAAGACGGGAGGCTTGGCCGATGTGGCCGGCGCGCTCCCCAAGGCACTCGCAGCGCTGGGCCACGACGTCCGTCTGGCGCTTCCGAAGTATGGGACCATTGACTCCGGCAAGATGAAGTCGCGCCGGGCCGGCGCGCCGTTCGAGGTCCGGCTCGGCGGACGCTCTGTCCGAGTCGCCATGGAGATCAGCGACGCCATCCCGGGGGTGCCTACGTATCTGGTTGACTGCCCCGAGCACTTCCACCGCGACAACCTCTACGGGCAGCACGACGACGCAGAGCGGTTCGGCCTCTTCTGCCGGGCGCTGCTGGAGTTCATCCGCGGGAGTGACTGGAAGCCGCAGGTCATCCACGGGAATGACTGGCAGACGGCGCTCATCCCCATCCACCTGAAGACCACCTACAGGAGAGATCCCGCGCTGTCCCGGATAGGGACGGTCCACACCATCCACAACCTTGCGTACCAAGGCATCTTCGAGCCGTCGGCGCTGGAAGCGGTGGGCTTGGATAGAGGGCTGTTCACGGTGGAGGGGCTGGAGTTCTACGGGAGCGTGAACTTCCTGAAGGGCGGGCTCATCTTCTCCGATCTCCTCAACACGGTCAGCAAGAGGTACGCGGAGGAGATACAGACTCCCGAGTATGGCGAGCGTCTGGAGGGCGTGCTGGCGAAGCGCCGCGACAGCCTCTACGGGATCCTCAACGGGCTCGACTATGATGCGTGGAACCCGGCGACGGACCGCCTCATCTCCCCGAACTACGACGCCGGCGATGTAGCGGCCAAGGCGGCGAGCGAGGCCGCGCTTCAAGGGAAGGCGGCGAATAAGGCCGCGCTTCAGAGAAGGCAAGGCCTGCCGGAGCGCCCGGAGGTGCCTCTGCTCGGCCTGGTCTCCCGGCTGGCGGGGCAGAAGGGGCTGGACGTGCTCGCGGAGGCGCTGCCACACATGCTCAGTCTCGATGTGCAGGTGGTCGTGCTCGGCACGGGAGAGCAGCACTATCACGAGGTGCTGTCGCGCATCGGTGAGGAGCATCCCGACAAGGCGGCGGTGACCCTGGCCTTCAAGAACGACCTCGCTCACCAGATATACGCGGGCTGCGACATGTTCCTCATGCCGTCCTACTACGAGCCCTGCGGGCTGGGACAGATGATCAGCCTGCGGTACGGCACGATCCCGATCGTGCGAGAGACGGGAGGGCTGGCGGATACGATCGTGGATTTCGATCCTGCGACGGGGAAGGGGAATGGGTTCTCCTTCCGGGACTACTCGAGCGTTGCGCTCATGGGCGCCGTGGCGCGGGCAATGCTGACGATGCAGGACAGGGCGGCGTGGGCCCGCGTAGTGCAGAACGCCTTCGAGTGCAACTTCTCCTGGGAGCGGTCCGCGCGCGAATACGTGGACCTCTACCAGCGAGCCGCGGGGCGGGGCGGGAGCTGAGCGAACGTGCCGGTATATCAGCCCAACGCAGTTGTGGGGAACTCTCGCGTCCTCGTGAGCCTCGGCGCCAATGCCGAGATGATGACCTTCTTCTACCCGCACATTGACTTCCCGCAGAACCTCCGCCAGGGCATGCTAGGCGTCTACTTCGCCGCGGACGGTCCGGCTGGTGGGGGGTTGGTGTGGACTTTCGATTCTTCGTGGAGCAGCAGCCAGCGATACGTTGGCCGCGGCAACATCGTGGAGACCGAGCTGAAACATGCGGCGAGCGGGCTGTGTCTGAGGGTGACAGATCTAGTGCACCCGTCCGAGCCGGTGATGGTGCGCCACTTCCAGGCCGCCAATACCAGTGACCGGCCGCTCCGGGCGAAGCTGTTTCAGTACCTCGACCTGCAGTTGGGTGAGGTCGAGCACAAGAACGCCGTGCATTTCCACCCGGATCGCAACGCCGCGGCCGCGTACTGGCGGAACATCTGCCTTGCCGTCGGCAGCTCGGAGATGGAGGAGTACGGGTGCGGACGCGCCACGGAGGGCAGCCCGAACTCGGCGAAGCTCCAGATGGCAGAGGGAGCGCTGAACCGCCAGGCGGAGGAAATCGGAGACGTCGATCTCGCGCTCGGCTGGACGCTCGACCTTGCGCCCGGAGCGCGGACGGCGCGGCACCTCATCATTGCGGCCGACTCGAACGAAGTTGCGGCGGTGGAGCGACTGGACGCGGCGCGGCAGCTGGGGTGGGAGGCGCTGCTGAAGTGGACCCGGCGCCACTGGGAGGAGCACCTGTCGCAGGCCAAGCCTGTCCGCGTGGAGCGAGACCTCTCGGAGGCGTACTACCGCTGCCTTCTGGCCATCGAACTCCTGACCGACCCGGATACGGGCTCGATTCTCGCCGCGCCCGAATTCGATCCCTTCTTCGAGCGTTCCGGCGGCTACGGGTACTGCTGGCCCCGGGACGCGGTGGAGGTGTGCCTCGCCCTGCAGGAAGCCGGATATCCGGTCCACCTCGAACGATTCCTCACATGGGCCCGCCGCACCCAGCGGCCGGAGGGGTACTGGGAACAGCGATACTGGCTGAGCGGCGAGCGCGGGCCGGCCTGGTGCACGAAAGAGGACACGCTGCAGATAGACCAGACCGCTTCGGTCCTGTTTGCGATGGGCCTGCACGGGCGCGGGCTCGGAGAATCGGCGCGCAAGGCCTTCGTGCAGGATTCCTGGACGTGCATCGAACGGGCCGCCGCGTACCTGGTTGATGATGTCTCTCCCGACCATTGTCTCCACACCCCTGCTTTCGACCTGTGGGAGACCTTCCGGGGCACTTTCACCTACTCGAACGCCGCGATCTCGGCTGCTTTGCGAGAGGCGGCGTTCCTCGCCCGGCACGCCGGGCAGGAGCGGCTTTCCGAGAAATGGGCCGCGGCCGCCGCCGCCATCAAGACAGCAGTCATGTCGAGGCTGTGGCAGGACGGCGCGTTCGCACGCGGGCTGGACACGGAGAATCGGCTCGACAGTGCCGCGGATGCCTCAGTCCTGGGCCTGATCGTGCCGTTCGAGTTCCTCCGCCTGGATGACGGGGGCGAGAGCGAGATCGCTAGTTCTGCTGTAGAAGACCTGGTCCAGCGTCTCTCGCAGCCTTCGGACGGAGCGGAGCTGCTGCTCCGCTTCGAGCGCGACGACTACGCGGGGGGAGGCCCCGGCGCGCTGACCACACTCTGGTTGGCGCGCGCGCTCCTGCGGCTGGCGGTGGCCTGCAGGGATGATCGGCAGAGAGCCAGTTCCTACCGGGCGCGCGCGGTATCCTCGATGCGCGCGGTGCTGGACGCCGGCACCTCCACGGGGCTGCTCCCCGAGATGATGGGAGGGGGAACGGGAGGACACTGGGCCGTGCCTCACGCTTGGACGATGGCCTCGTTCGTCGCGGCATGCCTGTTGCTGGAGAGGGTGCCGGCGGAGCCGGAGATACACAGGGAGTAGGAGAAAGCCAAAGTGAGCAATGTCTCGTCCGACACGGCAAACGGCGCCTTCGCACTCGTGCTGCACGGCCATCTCCCGTACGTGCTTGCCCACGGCACCTGGCCTCATGGCTCTGACATGCTCTTTGAATGCGCGGCCGAGAGCTATCTGCCCTTGCTCCAGACCTTCCAGCGATTGGCGGCGGACGGAATCTCGCCGAAGGTAACGATGGGCATTACCCCCGTGCTGGCGGAG
The DNA here is from genome assembly GCA_029821495.1 of Candidatus Hebobacteria bacterium. Lineage (GTDB taxonomy): Bacteria > Armatimonadota > Hebobacteria > Hebobacterales > Hebobacteraceae > JALGTG01. The sequence continues at coordinate 7,464 of JALGTG010000056.1, read as the reverse complement.
CAGCTCGCAGATCCGGGCTTCAAGGAGCAGTTCGTCGAGTACCTCGACATGCGCGTGCGCACGGCCACCGAGAACCGGGACGAGTTCAGGGCGGGAAACGAAGGACATCTGGCAGACCTGGCCGAGATGTGGCGCGAGCACTTCGCGTCGATCCGCACCGCCTTCGAGGACGAATACGGCGGCGACCTGATCCGCGGCTTCCGCCAGCTCCAAGACGACGGCTACATCGAGGTTATAACCTCGGCCGCGACGCACGGCTATCTCCCCCTTCTGGGTTCCGACGAGAGCGTCCAGGCTCAGGTCAAGCAGGCAGTTCGCTCGTACGAACGGCACTTCGGCCGGCCCCCAGCGGGCTTCTGGCTGCCGGAGTGTGGATACCGGCCGCGGTACTCGTGGGCGTCGCCGCTGCCGGGGGCGGGCGCTCAGGCTCCCCGGTTGCGGAAGGGGGTAGAGGAGTTCCTGGCCGAAAGCGGCATCACGTACTTCATTGTAGACACTGCGACGCTGATGGGAGGCGCCGCAGCGGGCGTCTACGTGCAGCGTTTCGCTGGTCTGCAGGCACTGTGGGAGCGCTTCCGGGAGAGCTACCGGCCCGGGCCCCTGGGTGTCGAGAAGTCGCCGTACGAGGTCTACTCCGTCTCCTCGTCGGCCGAAAGCGCGCCGCCGGTGGCTGTGTTCACGCGAGACGAGCGGACGGGGAGCCAGGTGTGGAGCGGAGAGCACGGCTATCCGGGCGATGAGTGGTATCTGGACTTCCACAAGAAGCACTTCCCCGGCGGGCACCGCTACTGGCGGGTCACCTCGGCCCACTCGGACCTCGGTGCGAAGGAGCCCTACCAGCCGGAGCGCGCGTCCGAGCGTGTCCTGGAGAACGCCGATCACTTCTCCCATCTCGTGCAGCAGATCCTGGCGGAGCACAGGGCCGCAACCGGGGACTGCGGCGTCGTGTGCGCGCCCTATGATGCCGAACTCTTCGGGCATTGGTGGTTCGAGGGGCCCGGCTGGCTGGAGCGCACCATCAGGAACATCGCATCCAATCCGGCCGTCGACCTGGTCACGTGCTCGGAGCATCTGGCTCGGCACGCGCCCACGGCCGCCGTGTCGCTCCCTGAGGCATCATGGGGACAAGGCGGCTTCCACTGGATCTGGCTCAACGAGTGGACGACGTGGATATGGGAGCACATCTACGCCGCGGAGGCCGAATTCCCGCGGCTTGCTCGCCAGGCACTCGAATCGGATGATCCAGTGCTGGCCGACATCGTTGCCCAGGCAGCGCGGGAGCTCGTGCTGCTCGAGGCCTCGGACTGGCCGTTTCTCATCTCCACGTGGAGCGCGCGGGACTACGCGGAGCGCCGCGCGGCACTGCACCACCAGCAGTTCGCTCGACTCGCGGAGATGGCCCGGAAGCGGGCGGGGGGAGAGGAGATCGGCGGCGAGGATCGGCAGTTCCTCTTCGACTGCAAGCAGCAGGACTCGCTCTTCCCCGATGTTGATATCGCCTGGTGGTCGAAGGTGGAGCGCCCGGCGGGCACCGGCGCGTGACCGACTCCCCTCCAGGGGAGCATCAGCGCTGATGTGGTGCCGCTGAAACCCCCGAACCCGTCAGGTCGACGGGCGCGCTGTCGTTCTCCTGCGTGGCCTGCTGCCTCCGTTTACCCGGCTGGCCATACTGCCGATACTGGGCCTGAGCGCGCAAGGGATATTCGGGGCCGCGTGATGGCTTGCGGGCTGTCGAGCAGCCCTGCAGTGTACGAAGGAAGGCGCTGCTGTTCTTGGACTAACGGGTGAGTCTGGGGTCAATATAGATGAGAGGCATCAAGCTAGCGACTATGGCGCGGCCCCGGAAGGAATCCGAGAAGCAGAAGCCCGGCGAGAAGGTCCGGCTGCGGCCCTGGGTGGAGCGATCCGTCTTCCTGCTGGCGATTCTCCTCCTCGTGCTGCTCTATGTCGGCGCCCTGCCCGGCGGGCGGCGCGTATGCGTGGTCACTGTCGACGGGGAGCCCGCGGCCGCGCTGGCGACCCGGGCCGACGCGCAGCAGGTCCTCAACCAGATTGCGGGCGACTCCGGACTCCCCGCGGGGGAGGTGCACTTCGCGCAGCAGGTGAAACTCGAGGACGTTTCTGCTGTCCGGAACCCGATTCAGTCCTACTCGGACGCCCTCGAAGCGCTGAGGCCCCGCCTCGCGGTAGTGGTGTCGGCAGCGGCCATCTTGGCCGATGACAGGCCCGTCGTTGCGCTGCCCGACAAGGAGGCGGCCATTCAAGTGCTCTCACTCCTGCTGCAGAGACTCGCGCCGCCGGGCCTCAGCACGGCGGCGTTCTTCAAGGAGAGTATCAGGGTGGAATTGCAGGATGTTTCGCCGGACCTGCTGGCCCCCTCGGCCGAGGACGCCGCGGAGCGAATCGCGTCGGCGGCAACAGCCATGATAGAGCACACGGTCAAGCCGGGGGAGTCGGCCTGGAAGATAGCGCGAGACCAGCACATCCCGCTCCGCCGGCTGGCGGACGCGAATCCCGGCGCGGACCTGGACAACCTCTGGGCCGGCGCGACGCTGAAGGTACCGCGCCCCGCGCCGCCCATCACGGTCATCGCCCGGAAGGAGATTGAGGAGCAGGTGGAAGAAGAGGGCTACCGGCGGACGCGAAGAGTGCGCATAACCTATGAAAACGGGGCGGAGGTGAAGCGGGATGTCATAGGAGGGCGGCGGCCCGTGCCGCTGGCCCCGGCTCCCCCGCGCTCCCGGGAGCCTTGGCGCTGGAGGGACGAGATAGCGGAATGAGTTCTCGACGCCGACAGTCCAGCCTTGCGCGCCTTGTGGCGCTGATAGTCCTTCTCATAGTGTGCATCGTGCTTCTCTGGCGGATGCTCATGACCGGTGAGCCGGCCCCACCGCCGGTGGTGAAGTCCGCTTCCTGCGTCGAGCCGCGCTCGATCCTGGCATAGCCCGCCTGGAGGGGGCGTCCCGGCTATTCGCACCACCGGAGCGTGTTCTCTACCAGCTCCTCGGCCTGAGTCTCGCTCTCGCACGCGACGATCAGGCAGAGCCGGCGGGGGTCGAACTCCTTGCAGGCCCGCTCCACTTCCTCCGGGTAAAGCATGAATGTTACCGAGACCCCTGCTTCCTGAATCCCGCGCAGCATCTCCTTGTGGCGGAGTGCGCTCGTGCCAGGGGCCGGCACCCATTGGATGCACTTCAGTCCTTCTTGAGCGAGCAGCGCCGGCACGTGCACTTCGGTGCCGATCCCGTCCAGATGGTAGGCCGCGCTGTCCAGTTGCCTGAAGATCGCCCCCAGCTCATCGGCGAAGAGATCGGCGAACACTCCGGGGGAGGTCAAGGCGTTGAAGTCGCACTGAGTCATGTAGGTCCGTCCCCGCGAGACGACGGGCCACCACGGCGTCGTCACGTCCTGGCGGCCGGCGAAGGCGGCGTAGTTGGCTTCATAGGCCTCCATCCAGAGCCTATGGCAGTGATCCACGGCGGCCCTGACGCTCTCCGGGCGATCGAGCACGTCCATGAGCAGTTGCTCTCGCCCCACCGCGCTCCCCACGATGTCGGCCGCGCCGCCGATGTCGGTGAGGCTGACGACCAGCTCGTCGCCGAGTTCCTCCAGCAGCGCGTCGGTGGCGGCCATGATCCGCCGCCACCACTTGCCGTCGTGATGGAACTCCAGATCGGCGAATTCATCCACGTCGGCGAGGAACCTCGGGAACCAGGTTGTGTCCGGCGAGCCGAAATCCGCATCGCCGCCGATGCAAGCGTGAAGAATGCCGGGCCCGAAGTTGAGAAAGAAGTGAGGGAAGCCTTCCGCGAGGTATGCCGTCCATGCCAGCTGCGCCCGCGCTCTGGCTACCATGTGCTCCGGAAGGATGCGATCGGCCGGGCGCTCGATCTCGGGAGCGGCCACCGCCGCCGCCGGTCGCTCCTTCGGTGCGGTGATGAACAGCACCGGGCGGTCGGTATCAGTGCCCTCCCAGAAGCGGTCAAAGCGCTCGATGATCTGCGGGAACCTGTCACAGAACTGCACTGCTTCTGTCTCCTTATGAGGGGATGGATGTGTTCCGCCGGTCAGGGCAGGGCCGGGGGCGCGGGCAGTCGGCCCTCGGCCATGTGTGCCCTACGCGCTGCAAGTGATCGAGATCTTGACAGTGAAGCTCGTCCGGGGTATTGCCGTCGCTCTGCAGGTGTGGTATTCGTTCTCCCGGTCGCGGGGTTGACCCGCGTTCGAATAGTGCCAGAGGTGCTCTCGCCTGTCGCTGGTGGGGCGCCCGGGCCAAGAGCGCCCTTCCCGCACTTGAGCGCGGAGGGCGTTCTCCTTTAGCAGACGATACGAGCCCTGCCCTGTAGCGTTGGCGTTGTGCCCCTGCTTCGCCTCGCCGACATGACCCGGGGCGGGGCTCACCATCTATACCAGCGCCTGGACTCGGCGAGCAAGACCGGCTGTCGTTAGACAGACCGTTCGCCGGGCCGAAGGCCGGTCTCCCACGAGTCAGCCGATTCCCAGGTCTGCCTTCACTTGCTCCAGAAGCTTCTTGGCTGCCAGGAAGTCCTGCATCTGCCGCTCGCCCGCGATCTCCCGTTCGATCGTCAGCGGTCCCTGGTAGCCGATCCCCTTCAGCTTGGCGATAAAGCGCTCGATGCCGACCTGCCCCTGCCCGAGAGTCCTCTCCTCGCCAAGCTGGCCCTCGGCCTTTGGCCATTCGCCGTCCTTGCAGTGCACACCGCGCAGCCACGGCGCGACGACGGCGAGCGCCTCGATGGGGTCGCCCGTCCCGTACATGATCATGTTGGCCGGATCGAAATTCACCTGCAGGTTCTCGCGGCCGACGTCGCCGATGAACTGCCTCAGCAGCTCGGCGGGTTCCTGCCCGGTTTCGAGGCAGAAGCTCATCTCGCGCCTCTGCAGGTAGTCGCAGATCTCCCTGACGGCCGACACCAGGCCGGCGTAGTCGCAGTCGGCGCGGTCTTCGGGGATGTAGCCGATGTGAGATGACACATTCGACGCGCCCGTCTCGTGCGCGAAGTCAGCGCACAGCTTGGTGTCCTCGATCCGCGCCGACCGGGTCTCCTCGGGAAGGAGGCCGACGGTGCTGCGAACCGTCTCGATGTCGGCGTAGCTCTCGCCGGCGTAGATGGCGGCGACGCTGGTCACTCTGATCCCCGAGTCTGCGATCAGCTGTTTGAGCTCCGAGCGCCTGGGCTCCTCCAACCATTCGTCCGGTGGGCGGCTGAGCTGCATCGTGGAGAATCCGGCCTCTTGGATGCGTCTGAGCCGCCCTGCAAAGTCGTCGCCCACTGAGAGCATCGCGCCTAAGGGCATCGTCGCCATCGGCATCTCTCCTGCCAGACGGGGTCGGCAGCGCTTGGACCCATCCTTCGGCTCAATGCCGGGGTCATCCTGCCCGTGGTGCTCTGCCACTGAAGTACGGCCCCATCCTCCGTGTCACATGAGGACGTCGTAACTGGAGGACGGGCGCGATCTCCGGCGAAAGCTGGAGGCGCGCCGGACCCGCGGCGTGCGCTGACTGGCGCCGAGACCGACGGTCCGATTGAGCGGCAACTGGGAGACTGAGGAGGGTGAGGTGGCGATAGAAGACTTCGAGGTATCAGCCGAGAAGCTGCGGGCGGCCTGCGATCCCGAAGCCCTTGGCTTCGACACCACGGCCGATCTGCCCGAGCTGGAGGGCGCGGTGGGCCAGGATCGAGCTATGGCTGCCATAGACTTCGGTCTGGAGATGAGCACCAAGGGGTACAACATCTTCGCCGCAGGCCCGACGGGCACCGGGCGGAACTTCGCGGTCTCCGCGCGAACGCGGGAGGCGGCGTCGAAGCAGGCCACACCGGATGACTGGTGCTATGTGTTCAACTTCGACGACGCACGACGACCTCGTTCCCTTTCCCTTCCGGCGGGCACGGCTCCTCAGTTCCGGGACGACGTCGAGGCACTGATTACCGCCGTCAGGCAGGAGATACCGAGGGCCTTCGAGAGCGAATCCTACGAGGAGCAGAAAGAGAAAGCCGTGGCCGACGTCCAGGGCGAGCGCAACAAGGTGCTCAGAGAGTTGGACGAGGAGGCGCGGAGCCAGGGTCTGATGATCCAGGCTACCCCGATGGGCATCGCCACCGTCCCCCTAGTGGACGGAAGCGCGATGTCGCGGGAGCAGTTCGAGAAGCTCCCCGAAGAAGAGAGGAAGGCGCTCAACGAGAAGATGGAGGCCCTGCGAGGGCGCATACAGGAGGCCCTCTCACATGCCCGACAGCTTGAAAGGGAGGCGCGTCGCCGAGTTCAGGAGGTGGACCGAGAGGTGGCGATGCTCGCCGTCGGCGATCGCTTCGAGGAGGCGAAAGCCAAGTATCAGATTCGCCCTGAGGTTGTGCAGCATCTAGAGCGGATGGCCGAGGACATAGTCTCCAACGTCGCACAGTCTCGCGCCGCCTCCCCAGAGAAGGGAGAGGGCCCGCCCACCGACGCAGTGCCCCCCCGCTACCGCGTCAACGTGCTCGTGACGAACGGCGATGGCAGCGGAGCCCCCGCCATCAGAGAGCACAGCCCCACCTACTACAACCTAGTCGGCCGCCTCGAGTACCGGCCCGTCGCCGGCGGCGCAGTAACGGATCACACCTTGATCGAGGCCGGGGCGCTCCACAGGGCCAACGGCGGCTACCTGATACTCCAGGCGCTGGACGTCCTGAGCAATCTCCTCGCATGGGACGCGCTGAAGCGCGCGCTGCGCAGCCAAGAGGCCATCGTAGAGAACATCGGGGAGCAATGGACGGCCATTCCGGCCGCCGCTCTCCGCCCAGAGCCCATCCCTCTTGACGTGAAGGTCATTCTCGTAGGCTCCCCCCTGCTCTACTTCCTCTTGCAGCACTACGATGAGGACTTCGGCAAGCTGTTCAAGGTCAAGGCCGACTTCGACGTGGACATGGGAGGTGGCGACGACGCCTGCCGCGCCTATGCCGCCTTCGTGGCCACCCACTGCCGCGGAGAGGGGCTCCGGCAGTTGACGAAGGAGGCAGTCGCACGGGTGATCGAGCACGGGAGGCGGCTGGCCTCGGATCAGGAGAAGCTGTCGACTCGCTTCGCCGCGGTGGCCGACATGCTGGCGGAGGCGAACTTCTGGGCGGGCCGGGAGAGCGCGGCCCTGATAGATGTCGCCCACGTCGAGAAGGCGCTCGAAGAGAAGGAGTACCGGTCGCGGCGGCTGGAGGACAGGCTGTTCGAGTTCATCGAGCGGGGCGACATCGTGCTCGAGGTAGAGGGTGAGGCCGAAGGCCAGGTCAACGGCCTCGCAATCCTCGATGTCGGAGACTACCTCTTCGGCCGGCCGGCGCGGATCAGCGCTCGCGTCACTCCGGGGCGTGCCGGCGTCGTCAACATCGAGCGGGAGGCCCGCCTGAGCGGCCAGATCCATCACAAGGCCGTCATGATCCTCAGCGGATATCTCGCGGGGACCTATGCCGA
>JALGTG010000055.1 GCA_029821495.1 Candidatus Hebobacteria bacterium | reverse complement strand
GTAGAACTCTACAGTGCGGTCAAGCAACTCCATGTCGCCGGACTCCTTGAGCTGCTTCGTAACCGCGTAGACCAGCCACAATGCGCTGTCGGCATAGGGCTTGGTATCTATCGGGGACCACCCCCGCAGAGCGCTCCCGTCGGAGTACTGATGTCGGAGCGCCCTCAGCAGCATCTCACCGGCAGGATCGGGGTCGAACAGCGATCTCGCCATGTTGTGCTGGACGATATCGCGGTATCCCCTGAACCCCCACCGGCACCACACGGCGCCGAACTCTATCTGCTGCTTCTGCCAGATGTTCATCAGCATGTTGAGATTGCCGTCAGGCGTCTCGACGTGATTCCTCTCGATCAACCGTCGGCGATCTCTGCCCAGTCTGTCGAGGGCCCTCTGGATCCCGCCTGGGGCGAAGTACCTCTTTCGGCAGCGCCGGATCGTGGCGACGTTCGCTGCTATCCCGAACAGGAAGTTGACCTCGAAGGGCGATCCCCTCTGCAGCGCGACATCGAACTGGAGCGCCGTGATCGGTCGCTCGCCCGTGGCGATGCTGTTGCGGCAGCCCCCGGCGAACACAGCGTCGGGACGGGCGAACGTACCGTGGGCTCCGAAGAACGCTTCCCGGCTGCAGTCATACCGGGTCACTCGCCGGTCGGCGACCAAGTACGCGGTGTGCACCTTGTGTGGGAGGAACTCGCAGTCCTTCTGCACGCACACGCCGTTGACATCGCTCCGCCACTCCCCCTTGATGAAGATCCCTTCGCCGTATGTGAACGTGCTCTTCAGGCTTATCCCGTTGTAGACGAACACCGAGATATCTCTTGATTTCCCCCTGAGAACGCTCACCCTCAACGACCAGATCTCTAAGGCGTCCTTGCCCGGGGGGATGAACACCTGCATCTCTGCAAGCACCCCGTTCTTCGCTGCGCGCAGCTTCGTGTAGCCGAGTCCGTGAACGCAGCTGTACTCGTCGAGCGGCGCGAGCACTGGCTCCCAGTTCAGATTCCAGACATCGCCGGTCTCCCTGTCCCTGATGTAGACGAGGCGGTTGTAGTGCTTATCGTAGGCCTCCTCGCAGTCGTTCGGGGCGTCCGTGATGTTGGTGATCTCTCTGCCGCTGTGGTCGTAGCACAGATACCCCGTCCCGGTGTGAGTGAGCGAGGCATAGACCCTCTCGTTCCAGAGGTAGTTGTCGATCACGTGGACCGGGTCAACTGTGCTGACCGTGTACTCGGTGCGATCTTCGTTGAATGACCCGTACTTCCCCATCGGTGAGTTCCTCCCAAGACCGGCGCCGTGGCCTGCTCTGCCGCAGCCATTTCCTCGCGAGACCGCTTGCCGCGGTTGTTTCGCCCTGAAGCCGCTGTAGCCTTGCTCTGAGAGAACCTGTCCTCTACGGTGGGCTTCCACTTCCCAGTAGAACGAAACCGCGGGTCCTTGTCGGCGACCTCTGACGCCACCTGTCGTTGTCAACCGCCCGCAAAGCCGGGCTGAGAGCCTTGGAGGAACGGCGGCCGACGGTGCCGTCGAATGGTCCCTCACGGTAGAACGATTCTCCCCCACAGACAAGTTCAGCAGCCGGTCAACGGCCGCCGGGACAAGGGGAACAGCGGGAGGGCGGGAACCCAGAGTGGAAACTTCCGCCCGAGAATCGCCATGGACCCCATCAAGATCACGGACGTACGGACCATCCTCACCGCACCCGCGCGCAGCCGCCTCGTCGTCGTCAGGATCGACACGTCGGACGCAGGCCTCTACGGCCTCGGATGCGCCACCTTCACCCAACGACCGCTCCCCGTGAAGGCAGCAGTGGACGGGTACCTGCGGCCGCTGCTCGTGGGCCGGGATCCGGACCGAATCGAGGACATCTGGCAAATCTGCTACCAGAACAGCTACTGGCGCAACGGCCCCGTGCTGAACAACGCGCTGTCGGGTGTCGACATCGCGCTCTGGGACATCAAGGGTAAGCGAGCGGGGATGCCCGTGTATCAGTTGCTCGGCGGCAAGTGCCGCGAGGGCGCCGCTGTCTACCGCCACGCCGATGGAAGAGAGCCGAAGGAAGTGGAGGACCGGGTCCGCGCGTTTGCTGCCGAAGGATACCGCCACGTGCGGGCCCAGATGGGGGGCTACGGTGGGCAGACACAGCGCGTTCAGGCATCAACGGCAGAGGGGGATAGCGCGCCTGGTGACGCAGTCCGGGCGAAGTGGTCCATCCCCGAGGGCGCTCAGCCGGGCGTATATTACGATCCGCGTGGGTACGCGCTGAGCGTCGAGGTGCTCTTCGACCATCTGAGGTCGGAGCTGGGGTTCGACGTGGAGCTTCTGCACGATGTCCACGAGCGCCTCGCGCCGATCGAAGCGATCGGCCTGGCGAAGGCGCTGGAGAAGCATAAGCTCTTCTTCCTCGAGGATCCGCTCGCGCCCGAGGACGTGGAGTGGTTCCGCACGCTGCGCGCCCAGACGGCGACCCCGATCGCGATGGGCGAGCTGTTCAACAGCCCCCACGAATGGACCCCTCTCATCGCCGGGCGCCTGATCGACTTCGTGCGGATGCACATCAGCCAGATGGGTGGGCTCACCCCGGCGCGAAAGGTCGCCGCGCTTGCGGAAGCGTTCGGGGTGCGCACCGCATGGCATGGCCCCGGGGACGTGTCGCCCGTGGGCCACGCCGCGAATCTCCACCTGGACCTAGCCTGCCCCAACTTCGGCGTCCAGGAGTGGTTCGGGTTCGCCGACGCGGAGCAGGAGGTGTTTCCGGGCTGCCCGGAGGTGCGTGGCGGCTACATGTACCCCAACGACCAGCCCGGCCTGGGGGTCGACCTCGACGAGCAGGCCGCCTCGCGATACCCATGCGCGGACGGACCCGATGGATGGACTCTCACTCGGCGGCCGGACGGCACGCCGGCGCGCCCATAGGATCCGGCCCGATGTCTGAGACGAGAGATTCTACAGCCGAGAAGCCGGCCTGCTTCGCCGACCTGCAAGGCCGCGTGGCCCTGATCACCGGCGGCGGCACCGGCATCGGTCGGGGCATCGCCATCCGAGCTGCGGCCGAGGGCATGAAGGTCGCCATCTGCGGCCGGCGCGCCGACCCTCTGGAAGAGACCGCGGACCTCGTTCGCGCCGCCGGCGGCGAGGCCCTCACACAAGTGGCCGACGTCACGGAGGAAGCGCAGGTAGAAGCCCTCCTCCAGTCCGTCGCCAAGCAGCACGGCCCCATCGATGCCCTCGTGCATAACGCCATGGTGGTGCGCACCTATCCGATTCCGAAGCTCACGCTGGACCGGTGGGAAGCAGCATTCGCGACGGCCTGCCGGGGCGGCTACCTACTGGCCCGGGGCGTCCTGCCGGAGATGCAGGCGCGCGGTCGCGGGGGCCTGGTCTTCATCTCATCGGTCGGCGCTGCCCGGGCCCATCGCCCCGGTATGCCATATGACGCTGCAAAGGCGGCCCAGGAAGCGATGGTCCGCGGGCTTGCCGTCGAGTACGCCGAGTACGGGGTGAGAGTCAACGGCGTTGCCCCCGGCGCCATCCAGACGCGGCCCCCGAGGTCGACCGACGCGCGACGCAGCGAGTACATCCCCGTGCGCCGGATAGGAACACCGGCAGAGGTCGCAGCCATCGTCGCCTTCCTGCTGTCCGACCAGTCGAGCTACCTGACCGGCCACACCATCTACGTCGATGGCGGGCTGACGGCTCAGCTCACGCCGCCGGGCGTCTGGGTGTAGACTGCAGACGCCCAGGCCGGTCCCATCGCCACTTGACACCCACGGCCCGCCCTATCGCTGGTCAGCCCGAGCTCGGTACATCTCGTATCCCACCTCCCGGCAGCCCGCCACCGTCTCGGGATATGGCGTATCGCAGATGTCTACCAGCCCGATCTGGCCGTTCTCTCCGTCGCCCCTGCCCGTGGCGGCCTCATCGCCGAACGCGAACCAGTGTGCCCCAACGATGGCGGGGTTCCGAAGCGCGCTGCGGACATACCCCTTGTAGGCCTCGCCGCGCTCGGCCTGGTCCGCCACAGGAACCACGCCGTACCAGAACATCCCGCGGTCGAGCGCACCGAAGTGGAACTCGCCGATGACGACGGGTACATCGATTCCCTCCGGCCGGCGAAAGCCGGCGACGCGGTGCTTGTACTGATTGTAGGAGACGATGTCACAGTGCTCGGCGGCGACCCGCTCCGCGATCTCCTCCCGCCCGGCCGTGTTGAACCGGCAGCCCAGATAGAGGTTCTCGGGGGCGACATCTTGGATTGCCTTCTTACAGATGCGGAAGTACTCCTCGTGGTGCTTGCGGGCGAATCCCTCGAGGTCGTCGCTCGACTTCACCCAAGACGGCGATCCCCAGCGGAACCCCTCCCGGCTCGCCAGAAACGCCTCCCATGATGCATACGATGTCTCCCACGACGCGTTGAGCCGTTCGATCGTCCCGTATCTCGCCCTCATCTCCTCGACCAGCTTCCTCTTCGCCGGTTGCCCGGCCGGCGATTCTAGAGTGGCACTGGCCACCCACCACCACGGCAGCTCGTTGTCGACGAAGTACCCGATGCACCACGGGTCCCCGGCCGACTTCCCCCTCTCTCCTTCCATCCGTTCCCGCAGGCTGCGCTCGAACTGCGGGTCGAACGGGTCAGGCAGTCCGTACCCCCATGGGCCCACCTCTGCAGCATCCCTCTTGCCCTGGATGACCGGGCGTGGGTAGTGAATCGCCACCGTGTATGGCGTCCGCCGCAGAAGGCAGAGATCCGGGTCCGACCAGTTCCCGATGGTGTTTGCTCCCCAGCTCCGCAGCCGTTTGTGCGCCTGCTCGCGGAAGCGTGCCATCCAGTCCTCGCCGAGCTTCACAACCAGGTTCCGCTCGGCGAAACCCCCTCCGGCCGGAATCGCCTCGAAGAAGCGCTCTCGTCCCTCGGTCGGGGTCCGGCCGGCGACGCCGACGCAATCGACTCCATGGGACCAGAAGAGCCGGCCCTCCGGGTCCACCAGCCACCACTTCCCATCGTACTTCTCAGCCCGGAAGAACCCCGATGCCTCCAGTTGGGGCCCCTCGGCCCATCCGCCATATTGGTTCCAGTCCCCAGGTCCGGGATGACGGCTCAGGTCCTCGGTCTCCTCCGCGCGCCGTGCCTGGAGGTCTTCCTCCGAATGCGTCTTGCCCGGCCACTCCTTGTGGCGGTACTGACCGAATTCGTCGATGAAGGGATAGAAGCGTTTCTCGTCCCTCACGAAATCCTCGTTCGCGCCGAACAGCTCGCCGCGTGCGCGGACATTGCTGATCTCGAAGGTGTAGTCGCGCCGCGGCCGCCGGAGAGCTAAGTATATCGATACGATCGAGCCTGGATCGACGTTCGGGTGTGCCCAACCTCCCTGCCCTGCCGGGAAGCCAAGCGGATTGCAGAACATGCCGGGCAGCGCCTCGGCCGTCCACTCCGGCGCGACCGGCCCGATGGTGAGGTGTACGGGATAGGTCTCGCTGGGCGCGATGTCGATCGCGTAGTTGCGCGGCCTCTTGCCTGTCGAATCCGACACGTGGCAGACCAGGCTCAGCGCCTCGTCGGACAGGTTCTTCACGTCCAGCGAGATGAACGCGTACTTCGACAGATCCCACTCCCCCGACGGAGCCCTCAGCGTGACACCGCAGTAGTCCGCCTCGCGGCCGGTCCGAACGCGCAGCGCCGGGCGCCCGTCGCTCGTCTCCGCCGCCACCTCCGCGTCGTCGGCGTCGACGGAATCCGCACTCAAACACTCATCCAGGTTCAGTGCCATCTTCTCATCTCCCAGCCTTACGGAGTTCGGTGCACCGGGGCGAGCATCCTGGCGTAGCGTCGGCCCCACTCCGGATTCCCCTCACGCACCTCCCGCGCCAGCCGCACCAGCTCCTCCGAGGTCCGGCGCAGTGACGCCTGGCACTTGCGTCCGCAAAGCCCGATCCCATCCTGGAGCCGACACAGCCACCGCCATACCGTCGAGCGCGGCCCCCTAAGCCACTTAGGTGTCTGCCGCCGCGGGATGCCGAAGTATTCGATGCACCAGAGAATGTGCATGCGCTCAGTGAGGGAGTGGGGTGCCCGGATATGGGCGGCCTTAAGGCGACGCTCCGCGCAGGCCAGCCGCTCGGCCAGGAACTCGACCGTGTCCCGAAGCACAACGTTCTCGGCCTGCACGTCCGCGACATTGCCCGAAGCCTCTGCAGCCTGCTCCAGGCCCAGCCGCCGACTCCGCCCCGCCCATCGAGCACTGAGCAGCACCGCCTTCATCACCAGACAGATCGAAGTCCCAGCTGCTTCCACGCGGATTCATCCTCCGGCGAAATGGCGTGCCCACGATACAGCGGAGACCCCCCGTCAGCGCAAGACTGGAACGGCTCTACGGCAAAGTAACCACTTCACAAGGACTGACCGCGGCCGGACGTGAATCCCAATGGTGCGACGGGCCGGAATGACAAGCGGCCCGCGCAGAGGAGCAGGACGCTATGGATCACACCACGCTCGGCCGAACGGGGGTGCGAGTGAGTGTCATGGGACTGGGCTGTGGCGGACCGAGCCGCCTGGGCCAGAGCTATGGGAACAGCGAGACGGACTCCGTGGAGATCGTCCGCGCCGCGCTCGCGCACGGCGTTACCTTCTTCGACACGTCGGAGGCCTACGGCACAGAGGAGATCTTGGGACGCGGCCTGCGCGGTGAGCGTCGGGAGAGTGTGGTCATCTCTACCAAGATGAGTTCCTGGAACGGCGACGCACCCGCGTCCAGAGTGCGCGCTGCGCTCGAGGACAGTCTGCGGCGGCTGGGGACCGACTACGTGGACGTATATCACATCCACGGCTTGGCCTCCTCGCGCTACGCACACGCCGTCGCTGAGCTGGTCCCCGAGATGCTGAAGCTGCGGGACGAAGGGAAGCTGCGGTTCATCGGCGTGACCGAGACGTTCTCCTCTGATCCCGGACACGAGATGCTCCAGCAGGCGGTTCAGGACGACTGCTGGGACATCATCATGGTGGGCTTCAACATCCTGAACCAATCGGCGCGCGAGCGAGTGTTCGCCACAACGCGGGAGAAGGACATCGGCGTGCTGATCATGTTCGCGGTGCGACGGGCGCTGCGTGATCCCGCGAATCTCAGAGAGGCCCTCGCCGACCTGTCCGAGAGGAGGCTGGTGGAGCCGGACGCCACCTCGGGCGATGGGGCACTCGATTTCCTCATCCACGACGGAGGGGCAACGAGCCTGCAAGATGCGGCCTACCGCTTCTGCCGCTACGAGCCGGGCGTCCACGTTGTTCTGTCCGGCACCGGCGATGCACTACATCTCGAGAGCAATGCCGCCTCCCTCGGCCGTCCCCCCCTGCGCGAAGAAGACACCGCGCGCCTGAGAGAGATGTTCGCGAGAGTGGACGACGTCTCCGGGAACTGAGCTTCCGGCTGCTACCGGCTCGTCTTGCCGCGGCCAAGTGGCGATGAAATCGGTGGTCGCGCGCAGGTCCAAATGGGTAATCTCGCGTGAGGCGTGCGCGCCAAGTTCCTTGGCGCTTGGATGGGCTCTCCCGAGGAGCCCCGTACTACTTTGTGGAGAGGAGACTATGAGACTTTCACTACTTCGACGAGTTGGTCTGGCTGTCGCATTCGCTCTGGCGCTTTCGACCTGCGTCTTCGCTGAGGTAAGGCTACCGGCGCTAATCGGCGACAACATGGTTCTGCAGCAGGGGATGGACGCCCAAGTATGGGGCTGGGCGGACGCCGGTGAGCGCGTTACTGTGAAGGGAAGCTGGAATGCGAATGCCGTGTCCACCCGCGCCGGTTCGGATGGCAGATGGATGGTCAAGCTCGAGACGCCCGAAGCGGGCGGGCCGCACACCATCTCCGTCCAGGGCCAGAACTCCATCGAGCTGACCAATGTCATGGTCGGGGAAGTATGGGTGTGCTCGGGCCAGTCGAACATGCAGATGTCCCTGGCGCCATCTCAGCCTTGGCACAAGGGCGTGCTGAATTTCGAGGAGGAGATCGCAGAGGCGGACCACCCCCTCGTCCGCCTCTTCACAGTGGCTCCGGAAACGGCCGAGGAGCCCCGCGAGGACTGCACTGGGGAGTGGGTTCCGTGCAGCCCCGACACCGTTGCGCCTTTCTCCGCCGTAGCCTACTTCTTCGGACGCGAGATTCATCGGGAACTCGCTGCGCCCATCGGCCTCATCAACACCTCCTGGGGAGGCACACCGGCCGAGGCCTGGACCAGCCGCGAAGGTATGGAAACAGTCCCGGACCTGACGACACTTCAGGACAACTGCGACGATTCTGCCGCCCGGCACAACGTGGACCGACCCGCATTCGAGGCGCGCTTGAAGCAAGCCCAAGCGAAGGAGGGCGATAGCGCTGTATCCGTCGAGTCCCTCGTCGGTGTATGGGACTTCGTCTCCGGATCGCCTGGTTCGGAGTACCAGGCCACCCTGACCGTTTCGCTGAACAACGGAGACCTGGATGTGGACATGGCATGGACGCCCGAGGAATCCACGGACGTGAGCTTCGAGAACGGCGTGCTCAAATGGAGCTTCCCCCTTCCCCAGTACTCCCCCGCGCCCTTCGAGTGCGAAGTGACCGTCCGTGGGGATACCTTCATGGGAACCATCGCCACGGGGGACAACCCCGGCAACCCCATCAGGGGCCTCAAGCGAGCGAGCGGTGTCGAAGACCCCCCGCGGTTGCTCGCCGCGGCCGCACAGAACTGCCCTTCGAGCCTCTTCAACGCCATGATCGCACCGCTGGCGCCCTATGCAATTCGCGGTTCCATCTGGTATCAAGGCGAATCCAACACCGGTCGCGCCTACGCCTACCGCCGTCTGTTCCCTGCCATGATCCAGGACTGGCGCCGTGTCTGGGGCCAGGGCGACTTCCCCTTCTACTACGTGCAGATCGCGCCGTTCCGATATGGCGATCCGGTGGTGGCCGCTGAACTCCGCGAGGCGCAGTTGATGACGCTCTCGGTCCCGAACACTGGCATGGCGGTCACGCTCGACATAGGCGACGTGGACGACATTCACCCGAGGAACAAGCAGGAGGTCGGCCGCCGGCTCGCGCTCTGGGCCCTGGCAAAGACCTACGGGGCTGAAGACCTCGTGTATTCGGGCCCCGTCTACCGTTCGATGAGTGTCGAGGGAGACGCCGTCCGGATCGAGTTCGACCACGTGGGCGGCGGCCTCGTCGCCAAGGACGGTCCGCTGACCGATTTCACGATCGCTGGCGAAGATCGTGCATTCGTCGAAGCAGATGCAGTCATCGACGGAGACGCGGTTGTAGTCTCGGCTCCTGGCGTGAAGAAGCCCGTTGCGGTTAGGTTCGGCTGGACCAGCACTGCCACGCCCAACCTCTTCAACAAGGAAGGCCTCCCCGCGAGCACCTTCCGCACCGATGACTGGCCCGGCGTGACCCACCCGGATAATCAAGGAGAGCGCTAGTCGTTCACCGCGTCCGGTGACACAGAGAGAAGAACGCTCGGAGACTGATACACTGCCTCCCCAACGAAGGGATCGAAGCAATGCACTGGGAACGCTTTGAGGAGAATCCCCTGATCCTCCCCGAGCACGTCCCCCCCTTGCGGCCGGACTTCGAAGTCGCATCGGTCCTCAACCCGGCCGCCACCGTGTACGACGGCGAGATCATCCTGCTCCTGCGAGTGGGCGAACGCCCCGTACAGGAAGAGGGATACCTCTCGACCATCGTCTTCGACCCCGACGCGCCCGAGCCCGGCCTTCAGCCCCTGCGCTACAAACTCGACGACCCGCTCCTCAGCTCCCCCGATCCGCGCGTCTTCCGGTACGACGGCCGCTTCATGTTGGCGACCCTCTCCACGTCTACTACGGGGCCGCCGACACCATTGTCGCCGGCGCCGAAACCAGCGTCCAAGAAGTTCTCAACACACTCGGCTGCTAACGGCGTTGACCGGTGGGCGCGGAGATTCTGAACGCCGGAATCACAGAATACGCGGAAAGCGCTACAAGGAGAAGGCATGAAACGCGTACGCGACCTCAGTGATCTTGACTGGCAACTGCACGGCGTCGTACCCCATATCTGGTGGCGCGACACGCAGGAATCCAAACACGAGACTATTCCTGCGCCCGTGCCGGGCTCGGTGCAGCTCGCGCTCCGCAGCGCCGGCCAGTTGGAGGACTGGGAACAGGGCTACGACACCCGGAATTGCGAATGGGTCGAGAACCGACATTGGATCTACGAGACGGTCGTGCCGGATGAGTGGCTGAGCGAAGGCGGCCGGTGCCGCCTGCGCTGCAAGGGGCTCGACGGCCCCGGCTGGATCCTGTGGGACGGGGAAGAGCTCTATCGTTTCGACAACGCGCACGTGCCGCATGTCATCGACCTGCCAAAGGGAGGCGACGCCCCGGACGGCCACTGGCTGCGCATCGTGTTCGATTGTCCCCCGCGCTGGCTCGGGCAGTTCGGCTACACATCCCAGATACGCGACTGGAAACCCCGCTTCAACTACCATTGGGATTGGACATACCGCCTGGTGCAGATCGGTATCTGGGACGAGATCCTCATCGAGATCCTCGACGACGGCGAGATCGAAGCGTGTCGCCTGGTTGCCGACGCCGACCCGGCCAACGCCTCCGGACGCCTCGCCATCGGCGCGAACGCCGTCGGCCCGCCGGGGGCCGTGCTGCGCGCGGCACTGAGCGACGGCGCCGGCGTGGTGCGCGAGCAGACCGTGCCGCTGGCCGACTGGCCCGAGGCCGGGCTGACGTGGGGCGGCTTGCCCGTCGAGCTCTGGTGGCCCAACGGAATGGGCGCGCAGAAGCTCTACACCTTCGAGCTGGCGTTGAGCGATGCCCGCGGCGCGGTCCTCGACACCCTCACCCGCCGCGTCGGATTCCGGCACGTGGACTGGGCGCAGAATGAGGACGCCCCGGACGGGGCCGAGCCCTGGATCTGCGTCGTCAACGGCAAGCCCATGTTCATCCAGGGCGCCAACTGGACGCCCATCCGCCCCAACTTCGCTGATCTCACCGAGGCCGACTACCGCAAACGCCTCCACTGCTACGCCAGCCTGCACTTCAATCTCATGCGCGTGTGGGGCGGCGCAATGCTCGAGCGCACCTGGTTCTACGACCTCTGCGACGAGTTGGGAATCCTCGTCTGGCAAGAGTTCCCGCTGTCGTCCTCGGGCCGCGACAACTATCCCCCTGATGATGACGAGTTCATCGAAGAGCTGTCCGTCATCGCGCGCTCGTTCATCGCCCGCCGCCAACACCACGCCTCCCTCGTCATCTGGTGCGGCGGCAACGAGCTCTGCAAACTGCGCGACGACCCGCGCCGCACCCCTATTACCCTCGAACACCCCGCCATGGCGCGGCTCAGCAACATCGTCCAGGAATGCGACTCCACCCGGCGCTTCCTGCCCTCGACCCCGTCCGGCCCGAGCTTCATGGCGCTCCCGGGCAACTTCGGCAAGGGAGTCCACTGGGCCGTCAACGGACCCTGGCAGCTCTGGGGCGATCTCGAGGAATGGGAGCAGTACTGGCGCAACAGCGACGCGCTCGCCCACACCGAAACCGGCGCCGGCGGACCCTCCTCCGCCGACCTCATCCGACGCCACATCGGCGACCACAAAGAGCTGCCCGTCGACTGGACCAACCCGCTCTACACCACCGCCTCCGGATGGTACATCGAATACCCGCAATTCGAGAAGGAGCACGGCCGCGCGCCCGAAAGCCTCGACGAATTCGTCCAATGGGGCCAGAAGCGTCACGCCGACGCCGTACGCATCCTTGCCCAGTGCAGCAAAGACAAGTTCCCTAAATGCGGCGGCGTCGTCATCTGGATGGGCCACGACTCCGCAACCTGCACGTGCAACTCATCCGTCATCGATTTCGACGGCAACCCCAAACCCGCCGCGCTGGCGCTGGGGGAGGTGTTCAAGAAACCGCTCGAAGAGCAGGGGCAGTAGCCCCTATAGCCCGGTTATCATCGCTGAGACGCAGCTTGTGTGACCTGCGCCCCTGAGCGTTGCCGGCCACGGTCTCAGACCTGTAGCATATATCGGTACTGATTCCGGGATCTGTGCGGCTGTCAGACAGCGGTGGGACGCCCGTCACTGCGGCTGTCAATTCGTCTCGGGGCAGAACGACAGGCACCAGTGGACTCACAACAGGCTACCTATGCTCCAACAGCGAAGCCATAGACTAGCAAGCCTGGAGGCAACCGCCGATGATCTCTCGCCGATGTTGTTGGCTGTTCCTGGTCGCACTGCTTTCAGCCGCGCCGGTCCTCGCGCAGGACGTGGCGGCCGCCCCGAAACCGCCGGTCGAGTTGTACGCCTACGATTCCTCACTGCCGCTGAACCCGGAGCTTCAGATCCACGAGGAGACCGCGGACTGGACCGTCTATCACCTGACGTATGACAGCGCCAAGGAGGGCCGCGTGCCGGCGCTGCTTGGCATCCCGAAAGACGCTGAGCCGCCCCACCCTTTGGTCCTCTTCCAGCACGGCCTGACAGACCACAAGAACGGGGACGGTGCACGCAGCCTAGCCTCCGGTCTAGCACAAGATGGCTACGCGACACTCCGCATTGACGCCCAGTACCATGGAGAGCGCGCCCGCGAGGAGGACAAGGGCAAGTTCCTGGAGATCTTCTTCGACCTGCTGCAGGATGGGGGATGGGCGCAGACAATAGCCGATCAGCGCCGGGGGATCGACTACTGCGAAACCCGCGATGACATCGATTGTCGGCGTGTCGGCTACATCGGCGTGAGCATGGGAGCAATCATGGGTGGGACTACGTGTGCCGTGGATGAGCGCATTGATGGGGCGGTGCTCATCATCGGTGGCGCGCTCGGGCCTCAAGCCGACGAGCGAACCACCGCCGTGGATCCGGCCACCTTCATCCCACTCATGTCGCCGCGGCCACTGCTCATGCTGAACGGAAAGAACGACGACCTCGTTAAGCCTGCGTCGGCCGAGCGGCTCTTCGCAGCCGCGAAGGAACCGAAGCGGATCGTCTGGTACGACACCGGCCATTGGGTGCCGCCCGATGAGTCGTGGCTTGAGATCTCGGCCTTCATGGCCAAGAACGTCAGGGATGCTGCTGACGACCGCCGGGGCAAGAAAGAAGAGGAGGTGTCTCGAGACATGCCTGACACGACGAACCATATAGCATTCGACGTTAGCCAGACGGCGCAGGCTTTCCTGGGATTCGGCGCTCAGATATGGGCGTACCCCAACAGTGACGATTTCCCGAAACTCGAAGAGTACAGACGACAGGCATTGGACGAGCTGAACATCAAGTATGTTCGGATCATGGACAATGCAGCGCATGCCACGTGGAAGGGCGTAGAGGACACGCGAGCCATGACCGATGAACTCGGGATCAAGTGGGTTCTTATGGTATGGTTCGCTCCTTCCGAATACCTAACGCCCGAATCGAGATTGAAGGATATCGA
>JALGTG010000251.1 GCA_029821495.1 Candidatus Hebobacteria bacterium | reverse complement strand
TACGCTGTTCGGCGCGATTGCCGTTTCGGGCGTCGTGCTGATCGAGATCTTCGCGCCGTCGCTGGTCATCGTTGTCGCACCGGGCTTCGGGAAGAAGCTCGGGTCCGGGCAGGTCATGGAATGCGCCGGCTACGTCCGCATTCTGGCGCCGATGGTGATCTTCACCGTGTACAGCGCGTTCTTCACCGGCATTCTGCAGTCACACCGCCACTTCACCGCGCCCGCGATGGCCTGGATCGTGTACAACGTGGGCATCATCGGCGGGGCCTTCGTGGGGGGGATGCTGGTGAGTCGGTCGCCGGGAGACCCGGCTGGGTTGAAGGCGCTGTCGGTGGGTGTGGTGGTGGGCGCGTTCCTGGTGGTCGCGGTGCAGCTTCCGAGCATGGTTGCGCGGGGGTTTCGGTACCGGCCTTCCCTCGACCTGAGCCACCCCGGCGTGCGGGAGGTGATCCGTCTTTTCCTGCCGTACATGGCCGGGCTCGCGTTCACGCAGATCTGCCTGCTGTGGCTGCCGAGCTTCTTCGGGTGGTGGTTTCCGGGGGGAGTGACGAGCCTCCGGTATGCGAACCGTCTGGTGGTGCTGCCGCTGGGGCTGTTCGGGGTAGCGATCTCGACGGCCGTGTTCCCGACGCTGGCGGACAGGGCGGCGGGGGGCGAGATGGGGGAGTTCCGCCGGACATTCTCGGCGACTCTGCGCGCGGTGTTCCTGCTGTCGGTTCCTTCGGCGGCGGGGCTGTTCGTGCTTGCGGGGCCGATTCTGCGCCTGCTCTGGAGGGGTGGAGAGTTCGGGGAGAGCGCGATCGCGGCGGCCGAGTTCAGCCTGCTGTATTACGCGGTATCGGTGATTGGGCTCTCGGGCCTTCAGATCGTGAACCGCGCGCTGTACTCGCTGCGGGACAAGGTGACGCCGCCGCTGGTCGGGGTCGGCTACACGCTGCTGATTGTTGGGCTGGCGATCGCGCTGATGCGCACGCCTCTGCAGTACGCGTCAATCGCGGCGGCCACCTCGGTTGGCGTGACGGTCGGCATGCTGGTTCTGTTCGAAGTGCTGCGCCGCCGTCTCGGGGGCATAGACGGCCGCGCGATTACGCTATCGTTCCTGCGAGTGCTGCTGGCGTCCGCGGTGATGGCGGTCGTCGCGTTGTTGGTCTCCCGATGGATAGGGGAGGTGCTGGGCGTGCCGGTGACGCAGTTCGCGCGCCGCGCGCCGGAGGTGATCGCGGAGGGGGCCGGGACGGGAACGGCAGGTTCCCTGTGGGCGGTGGCCGTCCAGGTGCTGGTCAGCATGGGTGCAGGTGGGGTATCATATGTATTGATGCTCCGATTGCTGGGGGCGCCGGAACTGGCGACGCTGCGGGAAGTGATTCGGCGCCGGCGCGGGGGCATCGAGTCCAGTCCGTTTTCCTAGCGGAGTCCCATGGCAAGTGCAGATCGACAACCAAGATCGAAGCTGCGAGAGAGCACTCGGCTCGATCGCATCCGCAATTTCTGCATCGTGGCCCACATAGACCACGGCAAGTCCACTCTGGCCGATCGCATTCTGGAGATGACCGGGGCGCTGGGGGACCGGCAGATGCGGGAACAGGTGCTCGACCAGATGGACCTGGAGCGGGAGCGGGGGATCACGATCAAGGCCAGCGCGATTCGGCTCGGGTACCGCGCCCGGGACGGCGAGGAGTACGTGCTGAACCTGATAGACACGCCGGGGCACGTAGACTTCACGTACGAAGTGTCGCGGAGCCTGGCGGCGGCCGAGGGAGCGCTGCTGGTCGTGGACGCGGCGCAGGGGGTGGAGGCACAGACAGTTGCGAATGCGCACCTGACCGTCGAGCAGGGGCTCAAGATCATCCCCGTCATCAACAAGATAGACCTGCCGAACGCTTCTCCCGAGCGGGCGCGGGCGGAGCTGGAGGAGATCATCGGGCTCTCGGGGGAGGGGGCGCTTCTGACGAGCGCCAAGCTGGGCACCGGTGTGGAGGAGGTGCTGGAAGCGATCGTGGAGCGAATCCCCGCCCCGAGCGGGGAGGCGGAGGCGCCGCTGCAGGCACTGATCTTCGATTCGCACTTCGACCCACATCGAGGCATCGTCGCATATGTCCGCGTTCAGAACGGCCACATCGCCCGGGGGATGCGCATCCAGATGATGTCCACTCGACACGTCTTCGAGGTGCAGGAGGTGGGAGTCTTCCGGCTTGGCCTGGAGGTGGTGGAGGATCTTTCGGCGGGCGCGGTCGGGTATGTGATAGCCGGGATCAAGGAGATCGGGCAGGCGCCGGTGGGGGAGACGATCACGAGCGTGGGCGACCCGGCGGCCGAGCCGCTGCCCGGATACCGCCGGGCGAAGCCGATGGTCTTCTGCGGCATCTACCCCTCCGAGAATGAGGACTACCCCTATCTACGCACTGCGCTGGAGAAGCTGAGCCTGAACGACGCGGCCCTGTCGTCGGAGCCGGAGACCTCCACTGCGCTCGGGTTCGGCTTTCGGTGCGGCTTCCTGGGGCTGCTGCACATGGAGGTGGTTCAGGAGCGGCTCGAACGCGAGTACGGCCTCGACCTGGTGCTGACCGCGCCGAGCGTGGTATACCGGGCGCTGACGAGCGACGGCGAGGTGGTGGAGGTGGACAGCCCGACGAAGCTCCCGGGGGCGGACCGGCTGGAGGGAATCGAGGAGCCGTACGTGCGGGCGACGATCATGACGCCCGCCTCCTACCTCGGCGCGTGCATAGAGCTGTGCCAGGACCGCCGGGGGGAGTACGAGTCTCAGGAGCACTCGCAGACGGACCGGGTGGTAGTGACGTATCTGCTGCCGCTTTCCGAGATACTGCTGGACTTCTTCGATCAGCTCAAGTCTCGCAGTCGAGGCTATGCGTCGTTCGATTACGAGTTCATCGGCTACCGCGAGTCGGAGCTATCGAAGCTGGATGTGCTCATCAACGGCGACCCGGTGGACGCGCTGTCTGTGATCGTCCACCGCTCGCGCTCGCAGCAGCGGGGGCGAACGCTGGTGAAGCGGCTGCGGGAGGCGATCTCCCGGCAACTGTTCGAGGTGCGCATCCAGGCCGCGCTGGGCTCGCGGATCATCGCGGCGGAGCGGATCGCGCCGCTGCGGAAGAACGTGACCGCGAAGTGCTACGGAGGGGACGTCACGCGGAAGCGGAAGCTGCTGGAGAAGCAGAAGGCCGGCAAGAAGCGCATGCGGCAGATCGGGAAGGTGGATGTCCCGCAGGAGGCCTTTCTCAGCGTGCTCAAGATCGCGGAGTGAGAGAACGGCAGTTCTCCGCCGATGAACGCTCCTTCGCGAAGGCTTCGACGGAGGGAGGAGTTGTCTAGCATCGGCTTATACCTCCACATCCCGTTCTGCCTCAGCAGGTGCGCGTACTGCGACTTCGCGTCGCAGGCGCTCGAGGCGGCCGGAGGCATGCCGTCGGTCCGGCGGTATCTGGATGCGCTCGCGGTGGAGATCGATCTGCGGTCGGCCT
>JALGTG010000250.1 GCA_029821495.1 Candidatus Hebobacteria bacterium | reverse complement strand
CGGCCTGCGCTCGAACGCACTTCCTCGAGCCCGGTCTGGACATCGGCCGCTCGGGTGAGCCTCCCCAGATTCGGATTGGCCACGATGCCGTTTAGGCGAAGTCCGGAGGATGACTCGATCGAGGCGGCATGCTCGACTATGGCTGAGCTAGAGCACGAAGGCCGGTAGGGATTCACGACCAGCCACATGCTGTACCCGCGCTGAGCGATATCTCGCGCATATACGCCGAGCAAGCGGGCGCCGACAGCGTCGCCGCCGACATCCAGCACAACGGGGCCTTCCTCCTCCGCCAGCGCAGCCCCTATCTCCGGCGGGAGCGAGGGCAGCTCGAAGGACGCCAGCGCCCCTGCGGGCGCGATCACATCGAGACCTTCGGCCGCGAGTCGGTCGCGGCAATCGCCCACTCGGAAGTACGGCGTGACGATGTCGAGGTCAACGATGCGAGGGCTCCGGCCCGCAGAGAGCGCGGCGAGCGAATAGCTGATAGCCACCTCTGTCTTCCCGCTGCCGAATGGGCCCGTGAAGGCGACGATGGGATCCGGTGAGAGAGGTAGGTTGCCGGTCGCGGACGTCACGTACCGCCACCGACATCTGGTCGAAGCGGAGGCAGATGTCGAGCGCCCAGCCTGTCCAGGAAGGAGAGGAAACGGCTGCGGTCTACCACCTCCGAGATGGATACGCGTTCACAGGCCACGTGCACGGCGAGCAGCACGATGACCGCGGCCAGGCGCTGCCAGGAGCCCAGTAGAATGGCGAGAGCCAGGCCTCCGGCACCGCCCAGGACGTTCGCCCCGACGTCTCCCATCATGGTCCGCCCGGCTAGGTCGGAGGGCGCGGACACCAGCGCGGCTACCAGGAGCGGACCGAGCAGGCGGAAGCTAAGCTCGAGCGCTGTGGAATCAGCACCACTCGCCGCGGGTCCTATGGCGCCGAGCGCCCCGGCCCCACAGGCAGCGGCAACGAGCGCTAGCACAGACACCACGCCGAATCCCTTCAGGCAGCGGCCGGGTCGGAGGTCCAGGAGATTCAGCAGGTTGGCGGTGAGGGCAATGAGGACCGCGTCGAGGGCGATGGCACTCGGGCTGCCTGGGTGCAGAAGCATGCCCGCGCCAATGCCGGCCGCTAGGCCGCCTAAAGCCTTCACGGCGCCGGTGGTAACCCGACCTCGGGCGAGGCTCAGCAGATGGCCGCGCAGGCCGCGGGCCCGACGGCGGCGGGCGAACAGATCGTCGAGGAGACCAACCACCGCGAGCGCCGCGACCACCAGGACGCCGCTCACCCGCACTCGAGCTTCTAGGGGCGAGAGCCAGAGAGCCGGGAGGGCGATTACCGGAAGCAGGAGACCCGAGGCCGCCGGCAACGTGCGGCCCAGGTAGTTCCGCTTGCGGAGGCCGAGCAGTACCGCGCTCACCCACAGAGAGGGGAGCCACAGCGCGACGGCGGCCAGTGTGACGACAAGCCAGGTGGAGACAGGGGGGGCGAGGAGGCCGCCGAGAACCACCACCAGCGCCAGAGCGCAGAGCCAGGCGACAGCGCGAAGCACTGTCGGGGCCAGGCCGAGGGCCGGCCAGCTGAGCCCGTAGCCTATCCGCAGCAGGATGAGTAGCACGTCCTTGAACTGGCGAGCGCGGTGCAGAAACCCGGAGACCGTGCGCCCTGTGTGCCGGTGCCGGAAGGGCACGCAGATCTCGGCCGGAGCCGCGCCGAGATGGGCGGCCTCGACCGTGAGCCCGACCTCTACGCCGAAGCCAGGGGCAATGCCGATGTGTCTGACGAGGGGGGCCCAGATCGCCCGCTGGCCGGACATGGGGGCCGCCATCCGCAGCCCGGTGAGCACGCGGATGGCGGCGCGGCTTAGGGCGAGCGCGAGGCCGAGGCCGCCGGCCCCTGGCGAGGGCGGCAGAGCCGCGACCACCATGCTCCGGCCCTCCCAGCCGGGCTGAAGGAGGTCCCGTGCGTGACGGGCCGAGTCTCCAAGGTCGGCGTCGAGGAACAGCAGAAGATCGTGGCTGGCAGCTTCGACACCGGCGCGCAGCGCGGCGCCCTTGCCTCGGTTTCGGGGAAGGACGATGACTCGGTTCGCGCCTGCCTCTCTCGCGGCCTCGGCCGTGCTGTCTCGCGACCCGTCGTCAACGACAATGACCTCCCCCACTCCAGGCACCCCCCGGACGGCGCGCACCGTGTCGCCAACCATGGCGGCAGCTCTGTGCGCCGGGATGATGACAGAGGCGCGCATCGGCTCAGGAGCCGCCCTGGCGGGAGATCTCCGGGAGGAAGCGGTCGCGCGTTTCCTTGACGCCAAAGTGGCCTTCAGCGCCTGCGAGTGCAAGCACGACAGCGAGACGGCCCGCCAGCGTGTCTACGCTGTCAACTGTTGGCACCTGCACGGCCTGGTAGAGGGGAATGCACGAGATGGCAGCGTCGCGAGCCTCGCACCCCACCACGCGTACTCCGAGGCCGGTTAGCACCTGAATCATGGGGAGGTCTATTCGTTCCGGTGCTGCTTGCTCGGAGGAGTCAAGTCCACCTACGAACAGCACCGCGTCGGGCCTAAGGGTGAAGTCAGAGTCGGATGTGAACCTGAGGAGGCCGCTTGAGTACAGGTCGAGAATGAGGTCGGGGCGCCCCTGGGCGAGGTCCTTGGCGATGGACTCGGCGATCACAGTGCGGAAGTGAACGCCGGGTGGGGGATACAGGCTCAGGCGCTCGGATACCCTCTGGCGCACGGAGGTGGGTAGCGTCACGAACTGCGGGGTGACCGTGGTGGAGGAGGTAACAGTCGCCCCCGCCTCCTTCAGCAGCGCGCGGAGTGTGTCCGGGAGCGAATCGCGGCCGAACTGATGATCGAGCATGATCGCTATTCGCTTCCCTTCCAGGCGTCCGCGGACGAGAGCGGACACGGTCTCCCTGGACAGGGCGTCGTACTCCCGGTTGGCCTCCCGCAGGGCACGGATCTCGTTCTCCTTGTGCTCCCGGGTCTGGCGGTAATCCTCCTTGAGTTCCGCTCGCACCCGCGCCAATTCCTCCGGGTTGGGGGCGATGCCGATCCCGATGAGGATGCCGAGCAGCAGTGCCAGAAAGACGGCGACCAGGCTGCCTATGTGATAGCGATAGTCGATTGGCACAACGACCTCCCGTTCGCCGTTGATGGTCTGTCTCAGAAGTGAAGGGAGCGGACGAACCCGGCGAGGCGAAGCATCCACAGATCGAGCGTGTGGCGGATCGCGGGCGCAGCGGCCAGCAGCACCGCGATGATGAGTGCTGCGACGAGGCCGAGATAGACAAAGAGCGTGCCGGATCGCCCGGAGGGGTAGAGGCGGCTGACGCCCTTTGCGTCCACGAGTATGCCCCCGGTCTTGAGCCGAACGAGGAGGGTCGAGGACATGCCGCCGCGCCCCTTCTCGAGGAATTCGGTCAGGGAGAAGTGGGTGCCGACGGCGGCGATCAGTTCCGCCTCCTTCTCATATGCCAGGAGCATAGCGACATCTTCGCTGGTGCCGCGAGAGGAGAGCACG
>JALGTG010000054.1 GCA_029821495.1 Candidatus Hebobacteria bacterium | reverse complement strand
CAACGCTACTGCTTCTCTCCTTCGATTCCTCACGATCTGTCCTCTCAAGTATGGTCCTCTGCCTGTAGCACTCTGGAGTTACAGATTCGACCCGTCTTGAGAGTTACACGACACCCGAATGCCGGAAAGGGTCTCCGCCTGCGCGGAAGGAAGGTAAGCGAGTAGCACAATCGGAGAGATCGGGGGCAGGATGGTGTCACACACAGCGGCAGCGCAGTCCCCGGGGGGCCGGCACTGGGCCCGCTGGTGGCTGGCGATGGTGCCGGTCGCGCTCGTCCTTGCAGCTTTGGTGTGGCTGGCAGTAGTTCGGGCGCGGCCGGCCGTGGCGTGGCCCGAGGTGCTCGAAGCCGCGGGCGAACGCGAGACACTGCACGGCGCCGGCCAGCTCTACCTGACGGATGGCTCGGAATGGCAGTACGCGCTCTGGGCCCTACTAGGTGGACCGGGAGTATCTTCCAGCGAGGGCATGCTGCTGCAGGTTCGGCCGGCAGCGGGGCAAGAGGAGACGCCCGGACAGCTCAGCGAGGAACTGCAGATGCTGTGTCAGGCGATGGACTACTGCGGGGAGCGCGGGATTGTGACGCGGCTGGCACGGGGGCCGGAGAACCGGACCCCGGCGCGGTGGGAGGACATCCACGGGAAGCCAGTGCTGATGGTTGATCTGGCAGGACAGAGCATTGCCGATGAAGAGGCGGCATATCCGGATCAAGTCCAGGTCTATGTTGATCCGGACACGATGCTGGTATCCCGTCTGAAGCTCTTCATGGTAGAGGCGGGAAGCCCTGCGCTGCGCGGTCTTTGTGACTACCGGTACGACGAGCCGCTGCCGCCGGGGTTTGGTGAACGCAAGGACTGAGAGAATAGAGAGGAACAGCAGGCCTACGGCCGGGAGGCGCGGGCCTCCTGCTTCTCGCCGAAGGCATGGTGCGATGAAGCGTTGGACGAGGCCCAAGCGGCAGCGCCGAGGACGGGCGCGGCGTCTCCGAGCTGAGGAGAGAGCAGGGCGC
Source organism: Candidatus Hebobacteria bacterium (assembly GCA_029821495.1). Classification (GTDB taxonomy): domain Bacteria; phylum Armatimonadota; class Hebobacteria; order Hebobacterales; family Hebobacteraceae; genus JALGTG01. The sequence goes on along the minus strand of JALGTG010000054.1, from coordinate 16,907 downwards.
ATCGCGCCAAGGCCTGCGCGCGCGGGCTCAGCTTCAGTGCCGTTTGCGCTGCCTGAAGGAGTGCAGCCCCTAGCTGAGCGGGGGAGCAGTCCACGATGACGGCCTCCGGATCGAACAGCGCGATCAGGTTGGCGAGGCCGACCGCCAAGTAGCGACCGGTTTCGTCTACCGCGCGGCGCGCAACGGCGTCCCCACCGGCGGCCATGCGTACCACAAGCGCCGGCGTGATAGCCCCGAGGCGATTGTCAACGGCGGCGCCCAAGGCGCTGGGTGTGCCGCTTCGGAGCGCCCTCATCGCGCGGGCTACGAGGGACTCGCGGTTGGCAAGGACCTGCCAGCATCCGTTCTGGCCGCAGGCGCAGCGAGGGCCATCGGTCTCGATGACCACGTGGCCCGCCTGGCGCGGCCCCGATTGGGCAGTCGAGAGAGGTTTGCCGTCGAGGATGACGGCCACGTCAATGTCTATACCAATGCGCGCGTAGATTAGGTTCGAGAGTCCTTCCGCAGCGCCGAACTGAAGCTCCGCAAACGCGGCGGCCTCTGTCGGGCTGATGAGGGTTACGGGGAGGTCGAACTCGCCGGCGAAGGGAGCTGCAACGTCCACGCTGCGCCAGGAGGGGAAGTCGCCACACGAGATACACATGCCCTCTTGCGCGCTTAGGCGGCCAGGGAGTGCAACCCCGATGGCTGTCACCGTGTTGCCGGAGGAGTTGAGCCCTGCGATGGCGTCGCGCGCGGTCTCGCAGGCGCGAGTGAGCGTTGCTCCTGGCTCCGTGCCCCCCGGACTGGGAAGACGTGCTTCGGCGAGGACTTCGCCCGAGTGGGTCACCGCTGCCGCGCGGATGGATGTGGGGCTTATCGTCACGCCGAGAGCGGTGCCATTCGTTTGAGCCGGCGCGGGCCGGGCTGCCGGTTCGGCGGACCGTGATGGCAGCGCTTCGGCTGGCTCCGCGTCCGCGGCTACTAGGTCCGCGGACATAGCGACATCAATCTCGGCCTCGATGGGCTGCGGCGGGTCAGGAAGAGAGGTAGGGGCAGTGGGCGCCGTCGCCAGCATAGGCTCCGGCGTACATGCGCGGTCGATGTTGCCCGCGGAGGCGAGAAGGAGGAACGGCCCCAACGGCCGGGAGGCGGCGTCAAGGGCGGCGGCGACTGCGGTGCTGCACCGATCGTTTCGCACCAGGGCGGACCCGAGCAGGTCAGTCTCGTTGCTGCCGTGCCGGAGTCGGACAGTCGAGTGGATCGCCTCCTGTCCGAGTCCTGTTGTGCTTGCTGTGACGTATAGTAACGTGATCTGGGGAGTCGGTGGGTCCGCCCCACATTGCTGTAGACACTGCTGCAAGGCGGCCACAGACGCCGCCGCCGCAAGCTTCCAGGTTTGTCCGGCGCCGATCGCGCCTGTGGCGGTTCCCGTGAAGCAGTGCGGTCCACAGGCGAGCCTCGCGTGGGCCTCCACGCCATCGGCGCCGATGCGAAATCCCACCTCCTCTATCGCCAAGCGGGGGCTGGCCGGACCGGCCGCCTCCGACCCTAGCGGGGGACCTGGCTCCACGCTAGGTCCCGGTCCGGCCCTGTGCGCCGGAGCACACATGCTACCCCTCCGGGGCCTCGTCGGGCCAGATGCTTAGCTGGCCCTGCTGCTGCTCCCGGAGTGCGCGCCGGTATGCCTCCCGAGGAGGGATGCCCGCTTGTCGATAGCGCCAGATGGCCTCGACCAGTTCGAGCTGCTCTGTGTAGTATACGTGCTCCTTCGTCATCCCCGGGCAGCGTGCGAGCAGGTCTGCCATCGGGTGCAGATCGCTGAGAGCATCGGCGCGCACGGCGGCCCCCACTTATGCTTATGTGTGTAAACCAGGCACATGATAGTGCGCTTCGGCCGATCCGTCAAGAGGCAATCGCGAAAAAGATGGCTGTTTCGTGTCCACCCAGGGCACCCTCTCGCGCGCGGCAAGTGGCACGGCGATTCTCGGATCAGTTCGGAAGCGTTGCGGACCGTGCATGCGGGGCCCGCGGCGGCGTCCTGTCGGGGCCACTCGCCTTCCTGGGTCTCGCACTGCGAGTGCCCCATGCACTCAGCCGCTTGACTTCCGCCAGGAGTGGAGTCCTCCGCGGCGAACTAATCCAGTGGTCTGTCGGCGAGAGGCCCCAGCTCGGTCGGCACCATTACGATGGGGGATGGCGATGTTGACGAAGCGTGCCAGTCGATCACTGTGCGGTATCTACGACTGCAGCTCGTGCGACCTGTTTGTCGCGGAGAGATGTCCGGGCTGCGCATCCGGGAATCTCCACATCTCTCGTGAAGACGGGAGCCCTTGCGTCGTATATGAGTGCGTGCGCAAGCTTGGAATAGCCGGCTGCCACGAGTGCACGGAGCCAACTTGTCGCCTCGGAACCGTGCGTGTGAGCCGCTGCCCCCTGCGGGGCAGGTTCGGCGGGGAGAAGAAAGACGACGGCTTTCGCGCGAGGCTTGAGGAGACGAAAGGAGCGGCGACGCGGCAGACCCCGGCGATCCCCGCCCGCACGGCGCAGCGGATGTCCTGCTACCTGAGAGTGGCCCAGGACTATGCTCGGCGAGGCGTGGCCACTGTGTCTTCTCATCAGCTGGGCAGGGCTGCCGGCGTGAGGGCCGCCTTGGTGCGCCGTGATCTGTCGGAGCTGGGGCACTGTGGCACTCCTGGCCGGGGGTACGCCGTTGACATGCTGCAGGAGGAGATCCGCCGTCGACTGAGCCTTGGGCAGGCGCGGCCGACCGTGTGGCTGGGTGCGGCCGAACTGGCGGGCCGGCCGGAGACACGGCAGGCGCTTGAGTCCGCCAACTGCCGATTGGTGGGAGTCTTCGACGACGAGGGACCCAAGACTGCGGCGGGCCTTCGCGTCCAGCGCCTGGCGCGTGCGGAAGAAGCGGTTCGGAAGACGGGCGCAACGGTGGCCGTGCTGGCGAGGGAAGATGTGGCGGGACCAGAGCTGCTGCAGGGCCTGAGCCGCGCGGGGGTAAAGGCCGTGCTCAACCTCACTCCGGCGAGGCTGGCGGCATCGGCCAACCTCGTCATAGAGCAGGCCGACATAACCAGCCTGATATTCCGCCTGTTGTCCAGAATGCGCTAGGGGCACCCCGTGCGGCGCTAGGCGAAACCGCCGCGCCGAGTCCATTGTGGGATATGGGATGAGGGTATAAGGCGAGGTCAAGGTGTCAGAGACGAGGCGAGTACGGCCGCGAGTCGTGGTGATCGAGGATGAGTTCGTTGTCTCACTGGCTCTGAAGGTCCAGGCCGAAGCAGTGGGATGCGAAGTGGTTGGCACGGCCGGAGACGCCGAGTCCGGCATCGAGATGACGCGTCGGCTGCGGCCCGACGTGGTCCTGATGGACATCGGCCTCCCGGACAAGGACGGGATTGAAGCGACTCGGGAGATCATGGCTGAGGCGCCTACGCGCGTGATCGTCGTCACCGCATACGGTGACGACCGGGTGGCGCGCGCCCTGGATGCCGGCGCCTGCGTGGCCCTGGTCAAGCCGGTGCTCGAGGCGCAACTGAAGCAGGCGATCGCAGAAGCGGTCTCGGGACCGTCGGACGGCGCTGGATCCAGCCAATCGGGTGAGGTATGAGCGCATGAGCGGGATGAAAGCGATGGTGTTGGCCGCGGGGGTCGGAGAGCGGATGCGACCGCTGACCGATCGTGTGCCCAAGCCGCTGCTCCCTATCGCGAACCGACCGGTCATGGCCTACGTCCTCGAGCACCTCGCGCAGCACGGATTCACCGAGGTGATCGCCAATCTGCACTACCGTCCCCAGGACATTGTCGACTACTTCGGGGATGGCTCCCGGTTCGGTGTCAACCTGACTTACACCTATGAGGAGGAGCTCTGGGGCATCGCCGGGGGCGTTCGCAGGTGCAAGCACTTCTTGGAGGGAGACACCTTCCTGGTCATCGGCGCGGACGACCTGACCGACATGGACCTGACTGCACTTGTGACGGAGCACCGGCGCGTGGGTGCTGCCGCGAGCATCGGTCTGGTGGAGGTGGAGGAGACGTCTCAGTACGGCATCGTTGTCACAGACGATGAGCACAGAATCGAGCGGTTTGTCGAGAAGCCGAAGGGGGACCCACCGAGCCATACCGCGAACACGCAGATCTACCTGTTCGAGTCGGATGTCTTCGACTTCATCCCGCCCGACAAGGTCTACGACTTCGGGTTCGACGCGTTTCCCGACATGGTCTCGCACGGCGTACCGTTCTACGGCTTCTCGCTGCCCGGCTACTGGCGTGACATTGGCAGCCTCGCGGACTACTTGGCCGCCCAGGTGGACTTGCTGCAGGGGCGGCTCGCCGCCCGCCTGGTGGGGGAGGAGGTGCGGCCCGGCGTGTGGATGGCGCCGGGATGTCAAGTAGATCCCACAGCGAAGCTCGCAGGGCCGGTGGGGCTGGGCGAGGGATGCAGAGTCTGTTCCAATGCGTCGCTTGGTGGAGGAACAACTGTCGGACCGCGTGTCGAGGTGCCGTCGGGCAGCTCGCTCTGGAACACGGTCGTGTGGGAGGGAGCCCGGGTGCCGGCGGGAGCAAGCCTGGAGAGATCGGTGGTCACCGCCGAGGGAGTTGCACGAGTCTGAGTTGATAAGCGCACAATTGTGGGGCGAAAAGCCTTGCAGACGGATTGCTTGATAGTTTAGGAGTGGGTATAATGGTGCCGAACAAACGCACGGAGCGGGCCCGTGCGGTTCGGCAAGGGGATGACTTGTTGGACCCGCTAGTCGCGGGGCCCCTGTTCAGCGATCAAGCCGCCCGCGGGAGGTGAGTTGCCATGCCCGAGAAGGGTGCCATGACGGTTCGTGATGCCGGCCGCAAAGGAGGCCGCGCCACGAAGGCCCGGCACGGCCCGGAGTTCTACGAGGCGATCGGCCGCAAGGGGGGCGAGACGACGAAGAAGCGGCACGGGCCGAAGTTCTACGAGCGCATTGGCCGCAAAGGTGGTCAACGCGTACGACAGCTGGTCCAGCAGGCGAAGCGCGCGCAGCGCAAGTAAGCCGCACTCGTCACAAGAGCTAAAGCAGCAGGCGCCGGGGGGCGCCTGCTGCTTTGTTTCCTCAGGGCTAGTCCGTAGCCGGACTAGCCGGCAGTGTCGCGGACGTCGAAGCGCTCCCGGATCTCCCGCTCCTGAGCTTCATCGGCGAGGCGACCTTCGGGGGTGAGGATGTGGGGCGTGATGAAGACCACCAGGTCGGAGCTTACCTCGCTCCGGCGCCGACTGCGGAACAGGCCGCCGATCAGGGGGAGCTCGCCGAGGATCGGAACCTTCGTCACCCGCTGCTCGCTCTGGCGCTGAGTGAGGCCGCCGATCATGACCGTCTCGCCATCTTTGACCCGGACCGTGGTGGAGGTCTCGCGGGTGCTCAGCACGGGGAGACCGGTCTGGGGGTCGAGTTCGGAGATGTTGCTGATCTGGGGGCTTATGTTGAGGGTGATCTCGCCTCCGCCGCCGGTGAGGGGAGTAACGTTGAGTCTGACGCCGACGTCCACTCCCTGGATCTTCTCAGTCGTCTGGCCGTAGGAGATGAACTCGACCTTTATGAAGCGCCGGACCCCGATGAAGATGTTGGCGGAATGGCCGTTGATGACCGCCATGCGGGGCGCGGCCCGGATGCGCGCCTGCTGCGCCGTTTCCAGCGCACGGATGCGGCCCTCGAAGTCGTATGGCAGCTCCCCGATGCTGGAGTAGCTGATCTCGCCGGCGCGGGAGTCGGACTCCAGCCAGTACTCGGGGTAGCCCGGCCAGACGTAGTCTTCCTCCTCGTACCCCGTGGTTCTCCCAGTGACGTCGCCCCGCAGCATGCGGAGTGCCCTTTGGAGGTCCTCGGTGTTGGTGAACTCGACGGCGAGGGCCTCAATGAGTATCTGTGGGGGCGCGATGTCCACCGCCTGCAGGTCGCTCTGTATCTTCTCGAGCATCTGCTGCGGGGCGGTGACGACCACCGCGTTCTGCTCCTCGTTGACGTGTAGGTAGCTGTAGAGGAATGTGGGCAGGAGGCCGGAGGCATCCTTGGCACGGGTGTAGCGAAGCGGGAAGGAGGCGGTGCCGCTGAGCCGATAGGCGGCGAGGTCCTGCGGCACGCCGCGGCTGAACATGTAGATGCCGTCCACCTCGCTCAGAGCTAGGCCGTGGGCGCCGGCGATAGCGCGCAGGGCATCGCCCACTGATAGATCCTTGAGGTGGAGGTTGGCTTCGCCTTTGACGGCATCGTCCACGGCCAGATTGGCGCCGGTCTTGTCGGCGACCTCGCCGAGGACATCGTGGAGATCAGCCTTGATAGCGCGGATGGTGATGCGCTCATCCGCCACTTCGACGCTGAGCTCTTTCCCGGCTTCCCCCTCCTCCTCTGCCTCCGCGTCCTCCTCTTCGACTCCCTCCAGCGTGCGGCTGCTGCGCACGGTGATGATGTAGCTCTGGCGGTCGGTGCTGGACCGCAGGCTGACCGGCGAGGACTCGACCATTACGATGGCAAGCTTGACGCCCACGCCCTCCTCGGCGCCTTGTGGGGTGGCCAGCTCAATGTGGCTGACGGGGAATTTGCTGACATCTATGAAGTTCTTCCCCGTTTGATTGCGGGCGTTCTCGAAGCTCACTTCGAAGCGGTTCTTCCCGTAGTCTCTGTCATAGGCCTGCAGAATACCGTCGGCCTTGACGGTGACCTGGACGCCGTTGCGCAGCTGGCTGACCTCGATATCCGTAATGTTGCAGTAGACCCGGGCAAGTGCGGGGGGCGCGGTCCAGGCCAGGAGCAATGCCAGTGCAGCAACAAGACACAGCAGGTGAGGGAAGCGTCCAGACAACCTGCCCTCCAGATGTGGGTAAGCTCGAGCGCCCGTTGGGCAGGACCTTGGCCCCGCCGGAGTGCTCTGGTGTGACAGGAGCAAGCTCCTGTCCAACGGAGAACGGACGCGGTCAGAGTGTTTGGGTCTGGGCATGGTTGGCTTCTCCTCTTTCGGCAGGGGAGCTGCGGATGATATGGGGAGTCAGGAAGAAGGCAAGCCGAGTCTCCGTATGAGAGCGCGCAGGGGCTCGGAAGATGCCGCCCACGATCGGAAGAGCGCCGAGACCCGGGAGAGAGCGGTCTCGCCGATCTTGCTCCTCCAGGCGCAGGCCCGCGAGCACGACGGTCTCGCCGTCGCGGACGCGAAGCGCCCCGTTGGCTCGGCGCAGGGAGACAATCGGCAGGCCGGTCTTGGGATCAGTGCCCCGGAGGCTGCGTATTATGACCCCGAGGCCGAAGACTACCTCGTCGCCGTCCCCGACCAGAGGCTGGACGGAGATGAAGCTATTTGTCCAGACCGGCTCAAGGCTGGTTTCGAGGAATGCTCCTTGGCCGCGTTCGAGGATGACGAAGCGCTGCTGGCCAGCTCCGATAGCGGCCTCATGGCTGTTGAGCACGCGGACGCGGAAACTGGATCGAAGGCGAGTGGAGCTTTGAACCTCCAGGTTGTCGAGCAGGAGGTCCCAGCCGTCGGGCAAGCTCTCAAGCCAGAGGAAACTGAGTCCGCCGGTGAGGGAATCGAGGCCGGCCGCGAAGTCAGTCGCGAAGCGCTCCAGCTTCAGAGCGCGAGCCATGTCCTCGCCACTGGAGTACTCGACGGCGACCACTTCCACGGAGATCTGGGGTGCGGGGATGTCGAGCTTCGCAAGGTCGCCCTCCACGCGATCGAGCAGAGATTCCGGACCGGTGACGACGACGGTATTACTCTCTTCGTCGGGGTGCAGGTACTCCAGCAGGAAGTTGGGCAGCAGGTCCACCGCATCGAGCGCTCGCAGGTACCGAAGATGGACGCGTCGAGAGCGTGAGGCGCCGTAGCCGGCGGCAGATCCCGTCGGTCGCGCCACGATCCACCCACCATCCCGACGAGCCTCCGCGCATAGGCCGCACCCCGCAGCGATAGCGTTGAGCGCCTTCTCGGGCGTTACATCACGCAGGCACAGGCTGACCCGCAAGTCGCCATCGCCCGGCGCGCTCACTGAGAATCCTGCCTCGCGGGCGATGGCATTCGTGACATCCTGCAGCTTGGCGTTGACGGCTCGAAGGGTGAGGAGACCTTCCTCCGCGGTCACCTGAAGCTCCTCGGGCAGGTCCTCCGGTGTCTTGGGTGGCTCTGGCGCCGGAAACCGGTCGGACTCCCAGAGGACGATGATTGCATCGGATGCTTCACTGGACTCCACGTCCCAGTCCCCGCGCATTCGCCAGGATTGACCCTCCCCACTTATCCATCCCAGGTAGTTGACGATGTCTACTTCGAGTCCCACGCCCTCCTTGGCCCATTCTGGGATGTGAATCTCCGCATGGCTGACGGGGTACTTGTCGATCGCCACAAACCCCGAGCCGAGCTTCGAGCGTGCATTATTGATGCGGAACGGCAATCGGCGGAACTTCTCGGTCAGCCCCCAGATGTGAATGCCGTGCTCGGTGACCTCGCCCTCGGCGGCGCCCTCTTCGATGAGCGACGCGAAGTCCAGATACCAGTGGAGCTCGCCGTCGGCCTGGATGGTGATCCGCACTCCGTTGCTGAGCTGCTCGGAGGTGATCTCGGTGACCTGGCAGTAGACCTCGCCGCGCTGCGCGGCCGCGGGCGAGGCGGCGAGCGCCACCAGGAGCAGTATGGCGGGGACTAGACGCGCCATCGTATCACTCGGCCTCCAGGAAGCGTTCGCGGACCTGCTGCTCTTCCTCGGCCGGCAGATGGCCCGTGCGAGAGAGCACTCGAGGCGTGATGAGAATCACCAGATCGGTGCGGGCCGTGGAGCGGCGCTTGGACCGGAAGAGCCCGCCCAGCAGCGGCAGGTCCCCGAGAAGCGGCACCTTCGTCCGGATCACCCGCTCCTCTTCTTGCCGGAGGCCGCCGATGACGATCGTCTGCCCGTCCCGCACGCGGACCATCGTATCGGCCGTCCGCGTGATCTTCTCAGGCAGCCCCGTGACCGGGTCAAGCGCAGAAAGCGTGGACACTTCAGGGCTCACGCTGCAGATGATTTCCTTGCCGTCCCCAGTCCACGGCCGGACCGCGAGGCGGACCCCGGCGTCTATGTAGTTCCGGCTCCCGCCAGAGTAATAGCCCTCTTCGCCACCCCCGCCGCCCATCTCAATCGGCTGTCGCAGGTAGCGCTGGATGCCAACGAAGAAGCTGGCCCAGCGCCCGCTGATGGTGGCGATACGCGGCGCCGCCCGCACCTTCGCGCGGTGCGCGCTGACGAGCGCCTCCAAGTGGGCGCGGAACTCCGTCGGCAGTTCGGCCACTCCGCGTAGGACGAGCTCGCCCATGGCACGGTCGGGCAGATAAGGATTGTCCTGGGGTAGGTCCAGCGTGCCCCACTCGGCCCCGCGGCCCGCATTCTGCCAGCGAACGGAAAGGTCCCGCTGCGCGGCGTCCCAGTCGGTGAACTCCACCACCAGGACCTCGAGCATGATCTGCGCCGCCGGCGTGTCGAACTGGCGGATGTCCTCCTCGAACTTGTCCAGCACACCGGTGGGCGCAGACAGCACGACTGCATTCTGCTCGTAGTTGACCTTCACGTGGTCTTGCAGGAAGACGGGCAGCAGCCCCTTCGCGCTGTTGGCCTGCACGTACTGCGTCGGGATGGACTTGATGTCGCTGAGCAGGTAGGACGAGGGCTTCCGCGGGATGCCTTCACTGATCATGTAAATGCCGTCGACACACCCGCATGAGAACCCATAGGCCGACACGATGTAGTTGACGATCTCCTCCGGCGACTTGTCGGTAAGGTGGATGGTGATCTTGCGGTCTTTGATCGCGTCGTCCACGACAAGCTGGAGGTCAGTCTGCTCCGCGAGGCGAGTGAAGAGGCGATGTGCATACACGTTCACGGCGTGGATCGTCACGCCCTCGGCGGAGAAGGAGATCTCCGGCTCGGCGGCTTCAGGCTTCTTCTCCTTCTCTTCCCCTTCTTCGCCGTCGGCCTCACCGTCTCCGGGTCCCCCGTCCTCGCTCTGAGGGGAGGGCGCAGATTCGCCGCTCCACGCGCTGGGCGCGGTGAACGCAACAGCGATGCAGACAAGCGCCGTCAACAGCAGGCCACCTAGTCGCCAGCAGCCGCGATACATCATGCCAGCCTCCCTTGGAAAACGGCACTTCCGCCGTGGGTGCCCCCGTGCCGCGCTACCAATGCTATTAGATGCTCTTGAGGGGCGATTGTCACCGGCCTGGGCGAGATATTTCTGCGGGGAGCTGCCAACGCGATGGCGCGGCGCGCAAAGCCCGGACCGGCGCCGGCCCTTACATCTCCCTCCGCCCCTCCAGCGACCGAGAGATCGTCACATCGTCCGCGTAGTCGAGGTCACCGCCCACCGGCAGACCCAGCGCAATCCGCGTCACCTTAATGCCCAGTGGCTTGAGCAGCCTCGCCACATACATCGCCGTGGCGTCGCCCTCGACGGTGGGGTTCGTGGCCAGGATAACCTCCGTGAACTCCCCCTCACGGACGCGTGCCAGCAGCTCCGGGATGCGCAGCGAGTCCGGGCCCATGCCCTCCATGGGGGAGATCAGCCCCTGGAGGACGTGGTAGCGGCCGCGGTGGCTCCCCGCGCGCTCCATCGCCATCAGGTCCCGCGCATCCCCCACCACGCACAGCACACCATCATCGCGCTGGAGGTCCGAGCACAGCTCGCACGGCCCCCCTGCCGTATAGTTGAAGCATACGGGGCAAGTCCCGATACTCTCCTTCACCTCGCGTATTGCGTCCGCGAGGGCACTCGCCTCTTCCTCCGTCGTGCGGAGCAGATGCAGAGCTAGCCGCTGGGCCGACTTCGGCCCGATGCCGGGCAGCTTCTCCAGTTCTTCGATTAGCCGCGCGAGCGGCTTCGGATAGGCACGCATGGCCGCTACCACTTCGAGGAAGTCTCTCGCAAACCCTACCCTACAGCAGCCCTGGGATCCCCAAGCCCCCACTCAGGCCGCCCAGCTTCTCCTCTTGCGCCTGACGGCCCTTCTGCAACGCCTCGCCCACGGCCGCAAGCACCAGGTCCTGCAGCATCTCCACATCCTCGGGATCGACCGCATCCGGCGATATCCGCAGCTCGATCAACTCCCCCGATCCGCTCGCCACCGCGCGCACCGCGCCCCCTCCTGCCTCGGCCTCTACCCGCAGCTCATCCAGCTCCTTCTGCGCGGTCTTGAGATCCTGCTGAAACTCCTCCATCTGCTCCACCAGTTTCCGCTGCAGGCCGCCGCCGCCCGGTATCCTCATATCTCCGTCCTCCCGAGGCCTCCTTCGACGAGTGACCCCATACCCCTACTCCTCTAACTCGCTGCCCGGGAACATCGAGAGGTAGTCATCGATCCTCTCTTTCTCCGCCGGAGCCTCCGACGGCGCGGGCTCGTCCGCCATCTGGCACTTCACGCTCACTGCTCGGCCGAACACACTCCCGATGGCCTTCGCGGCCGCCTCCTGCCGGCCCTTCTCCCTCATCATCTGATCGTGGTGAAACTGGTGGCTGAAGGCCAGCGTAAGGACATCTCCCTCCAGCGCCGCCGGTGTCGCCTCCCGCAGGAACGCGGCCACAGAAGCATGTCGCTCCTTCCTCAGATAGGCAAGCACCTCGTCCCAGCGCTGCTTCAGGTCCGCGAGGCCGACCGCCCCCCCGGCCTTCGCTTTTGTCTCCGCCACCTCGGCCGGCTTCGGCGGCGCCGCGGCGTGAGGTTCCGCGACTGCTTCGCCCTCTTCCTTCGGCGCGGGCGCGCCCGCCTTGGCCGGCCGGCACACCCGTACCGCGCAGAGCTCCAGAAGCAGCCGCGGCTGGCTCGTGAAGCGAAGCTCCCGGTCGGTCTCCGCAAGCAGATCGAGGGTTCGCACGATCTCCTCGGCAGAGCCCGACTTGGCCTGCTCGGCCGTGCGCTCGACCGACTCCTCCGGGAGCGCAAGCGCATCGCGGCCCCGCCGGTCCACGCGGAGCAGAAGAAGATTCCGATAGTGCGACAGCAGGCCCTGCACGAGCTGGTGAAGGTCCTTACCTTCGCTCACAACACGGTCTATCACAGCCAGCACTCCGGAGACATCCCGCTTCAGCAGTGCGTCCGCAAACTCAACGATGAGATCGAAGTCTATCCCACCGAGAATCTCGCTGACGACCTCGGGTGTCACGTTCTTCTCTGCATAGGCCACCGCCTGGTCGAGCAGCGTCAGGCTGTCCCGCATCGATCCGTCCGCCGCGTGTGCCAGCATTGTGACTGCCCTGTCGTCTATCTCAATGCCCTCGGCCGACGCGATACTGCGTACGTTCTGCTCGATGTCTCGCAGGCCCAGCCGGTGGAAGTCGAACCGCTGGCACCGGGAAAGGACTGTTGGGATCACCCGGTGCGGCTCGGTGGTGGCCAGCACGAACACGACATGCGCCGGCGGCTCCTCCAGCGTCTTCAGGAAGGCATTGAACGCGGTGCCGCTGAGCATGTGCACCTCGTCGATTACGTATACCTTCACCCGCGCTTCGGCCGGCGCGAGGCTGACGCGCCCCAACACCTCGCCGATTTCGTCGACCCCCCGGTGGGAGGCCGCGTCGAACTCGAACACATCCAGCGCCGAGCCGGCCACGATCCGCGTGCACATCTCGCACTCACCGCAGGGCTCCGCCGTGGGCCCTCGATCGCAGTTGAGCGACATCGCGAGCACCAGCGCCGCGCTCGTCTTCCCCGTGCCGCGCGGCCCGCAGAACAGGTAGGCATGCGCGACGCGATCCGCCTTCACCGCATTGGCGAGCGTCTGCGTCACGTGCTTCTGCCCCACGATCTGAGCGAAGCTGCGCGGCCGATATTTGCGATAGAGGGAGAGATAGGGCATACCGCGATTCCCCCGGTCGCAGGAGGTTTCGGCGACGGCACTCAGCCCTCCTGCCCTCGCAAACGACCGCGGCCGGGCATCTCAGCCCGGCCGCCTCTTCCTGCCCACACTGAATCCAAGTGATCGTGCACCCGCCGTCGAACGCGCCGCCTGGGCGGAATGAGCGCAACCAGCTCGGGTCGGACGATCTGCGGCACGCAGGATATGCTGCTTACCGCTGCTTCCTTCCGGACCTGACGGGATTCACAGCTCTCCCGCTGCGCAGGGCCCGACCGTCAGCACCGCTTACGCTCCCCAGACCCCAAACGCCCCGTCCTCGGGCGGGAATTCGGCCCCGCTATAGCGGATTGCGGGTACAGGGCACCGCTAGCTCCCCGCCTAGCACGATCACAAAACCTCCGCAGATGCCCGCGCGCCGCTCCCGCGGCGCGACCCTTCAGTCGCTCTTCTCCACGCGCATCAGCGTGATCTGCGTCTCATCATCGTCCTTGGCCCGCGTGATGATGATGCTCTTCTGGAGGCCCTCCTCCTCCACTACCATCTGGACCATCCGGCTGTCCGCGCTGCTTATGTCCATCGCTACCCGTGCCCCCGCGACCTTCTCTTGGTAGAACGCCTTCACCTTGTCTGCCGAGTCCGGCGTCGTGAAGGATGCCCGAATCAGCTTTCCTTCCTCTTCGTCCTGCTGGCTAAACTTGCCCGTGTGCTGAGTCTCGGCGCCGGGGTAGATCGGCATGCCCAGATCATCCTCCGACACCTGCGCCGCGGCCCCGAACTGGACCGTGCCCTCCTCGGTCGTGATCGTGCCGCTCATCTCGTCGCCTTTGATCTCGACCTTGCCCTCGCCCTCTTCGCCCTCGAAGGTGACTTCGGTCTTGCCGGGTCCGTCCTTGACGGTCACTTCCCCTCCCGGCGTCTGGACGGTCTGCTTGCGGCCGCAGCCCGCCATGATCGCCCCGATTAGAGCCGCACACACAACCAGCGCCAGAATGCTGCGCATATGTACCTCCTCTTGCCCAACGCGGGCTCACTGGTCTCCGAATCGCACCACGAATCCGCTGCCCTCAGGTTTCGGTGCCCGGCGCCCCTGACCTCCTGCGACACCGCACGCCGTGGCCCCCGATGCCGACACTTCACTGCCACGGCTTGAGGATCACCCCCGCCGCCGTGGCAGCATCCCGACTTCGGACCTGCCTTGCGCAGGCCGGCCGCGCGCTCCTCTGCCGCGGAAGGTGAATCACGTGGGCTAGTCGTAGCCCCATCCGTCGGAATAACGCCGGGAGACAGCCATGAAGTACAGCGCGACCAGCGTGATGCTACCCCAATTGACGATGGAAGAGCAGGCGGAGCTGCTCCAGCGGCTCGGCTTCGACGGCATCGAATGGCGGGTGCGCCGCGTTCCCGAGAGCCAGCGGGGCAAGGGCTTCAGCGAGTGGGGCGAGCACAAGAACGACCTCACCCCCGAGAACTTCGCCGCCAACGCCGCCAAGATGAACCAGGTCGCCTCCGACCACGGCCTCGCCATCGCCGGCATCGCCAGCAACGCTCCGGCCGACGACATCGAGCAGGTGAAGCTCCTCGCCGAGGGCGCCGCCGCCGGCGGCAGGGCCGCTGGCGGCATTCCGTTTGTCCGCATCGGCTGCCCCCGTGGATTCGATGACTCTGTCAACTACAACACGCTCTACGACGAGGCCGTTGAGGTTTACGGCAAGGCGCTCGACGCCATCGAGCCCTTCGGCGTCAAGGCCGCGCTGGAAATCCACGGCGGCACCCTCCACCCCAGCGCCTCGCTCGCCCACCGCATCGTCTCCAACTGGTCCCCGGAGCGAGTGCTAGTGATCTACGATCCCAACAACATCATCAGAGACGGCTACGAGACCATCGACCTCGCCCTCGACCTGCTCGGCCCGTATCTGGGGCACGTCCACGTCGGCGGCCACAAGCCAGTCTCAGCCGGCCACGACGAAGCGGGCACCGGGCATTGGCAATGGCAGGGCGCCTCCCTGGCAGAGGGTTTCTACGACATGCCGCGCTTGCTGAGAAAGCTGAAGGCAGTGAGCTACGGCGGCTTCATCAGCATCGAAGACTTCCGAGATGTGCCGGTGGAGGAGAAGCTCAGAGAGGGGATCGAGTATCTGAAGGTTGTCGAGAGTAGTCTCTAACCGCGGGGCGCGTTCTCCCGACCGCGCCGGCCGTTCTGTTCCCATTGGGTACTGCAGGTTTCAACCTGCGCAGGCGGCACAGCCGTACTGCCGAAGGTCCGCCTCAGGCGGATAGGGCGGGCATGCCTATACCCGCGACACTATCGGTTCGGGAGGAGCCTCGGACGCCTCAGGCGGCTTGCCTCCTGCCACAAGGAGCACTGGAGTGAAACTCTACCTCATGACCGATCTCGAAGGCGTTGCGGGGGTGCTGAACTTCGAGGAGTGGACCGCTACCTCATGACCGATCTCGAAGGCGTTGCGGGGGTGCTGAACTTCGAGGAGTGGACCGGCCCTGGCAAGCTGCACTACCAGACCGCCAGGGAGCTGCTCACTCACGAGGTCAACGCCGCCGTAGACGGGTTCTTCGAGGGTGGGGCGACGGAGATTGTGGTGTGTGACGGCCATGGCCCCGGCGCCATTGACATCACCCACCTCGACTCCCGCGCCGACCTTCTCCGCGGCTGGGGCGAGGGTCCCTGGCCCCTCTGCCTCGACAACTCCTTCGACGCGCTCGCCTTCGTCGGCCAGCACGCCAAGGCCGGCACCGAGTACGCCCACCTCTGCCACACCCAATCGCTGCACTACCTCGACCTCACCATCAACGGCGTTTCCATCGGCGAGTTCGGCCAGCTCGCCATGTGCGCGAGCGAACTCGGTGTCCGCACCATCTTCGGATCGGGTGACGAGGCATTCGCGAGGGAGGCGGAGGCGCTGGTCCCCGACATCGAGACCGTCGCCGTCAAGCGCGGCGTCAAGTCGGGCGCGGGCGACGAGCTGAACGTCGAGGAGTATGGCCGCTTCACCGCCTCGGCAATTCACATCCATCCGGTCCGCGCCCGGGAGCGCATCCGCGCCGGCGCGCTGCGGGCCATGCAGCGTGCGAGCGAACGGGACTTCGGCATCATCCCCCTCACCCCGCCGTTCGAGCGCGTCACCAAGTTCCGCCCGAGCGAGGAACGGCCTCAGAAGACCATCTCAAAGGTCACACACCCCACCAGCCTCATCGCCGCCATGAACCTCCCCGACGAGCCCGTACCGATGGAGTAGCCTGCCTACCGCTCCCGCCGCTAGGCTGCTCCCTCGAACAACGCCACCACCTGCTTCATCTTCGTGATGACATCCACCTTGAACGCGCACCGCTCCATGCAGACGCCGCACTCGGTGCACGCTGACGCCTTCACCTCGAAGCTGTCGTACCACCCACGCACCTCGTCCGTCACCCCACCTTGCGCTAAGTCCAACACCATCAGCACCTGCCCGATCTCGATGTTCTCGGGGCACGGCAGACAGTGGTTGCACTGCGGCAGACAGTGGTTGCACTGCGTGCACACGCCCTCCAGGTGACTCGTCAGGTTGGCTATCGCAGAGTCGTACGCCCTCTCCTCCTCCGTCGCTTCCAGATAGCGCAGCGTCGTCCGAAGCTCCTCCGCGTTCTTCACTCCGGGCACCACCGTTGAGACGGGCTGTGACAGCACATATGCGAGGCACTGCGTCGGCGTGATCGGCGTTGGCTTCCCTCCCACCTGCAGCAGCTTCCCCCCATAGTACGGCTTCATCGCAACCAGCCCGACGTTCGCCTTCGCGCATGCCTCGTACAGCGCTCGCAGCTCCTCGTCATCGTGCTTCAGCATGTTGACCGGGAACATCAGCACATCAACCACGCTGCTCTCGACTGCCTTCGTCGCGGTGGAGGCGTAATGCCCGCTCATCCCGATGTGGCCCACGCGCCCCTCCTCCTTGTAGCGCGCCAGCTCATCCGCCGACTTCCGACCCCAATCCTCCCACTGCTCCGCCGTGTCGATCACCGCGATCATCCCGACTTCCGCGTGCCCGACACGGCGGAGCAGTGGGAGGATTGGGGTCGGAAGTCGGCG
>JALGTG010000249.1 GCA_029821495.1 Candidatus Hebobacteria bacterium | reverse complement strand
GGCTTCCGCTGGTGCTGCACGGGGGGACCGGGATAGAGATGAGCTATGTGCGGCGCGCGATAGAGAGGGGGATCGCGAAGATCAACGTTGCGACCGCGGTGCGGCAGGCGTATGAGGTGCGGCTGCGGGAGGACGGGGAGGCGGCGGCGCGGGAGGCGGTGGCGAAGGTAGTGGAGCAGCACTTGTGGGATTATGGGGTGGTGGGGAGCGCCGAGAAGCTGGCGGCCGATGGTGAGGTGGGAGGTGGAGGCAGCGCGGGGGTGGGGAGCTAGGGCCAGCGGGAGCTTGGCGGACTGGAGCGGCGAACGCGCAGCGATGGTGGAGAGTGACACTGATCGAGGGCGGTACATACGACGGGAGCTAATGCTGTTTCTGGGGGTGGTGGCGGCGTTGGGGGTGACGGGGGGGATATTCGAGACGACGTTCAACAACTTCCTGAGCGACACGTTCGACATGGGGGCGCAGGCGCGGGGGAGGTTGGAGTTTCCGCGGGAGCTGCCGGGGTTTCTGGTGACGCTGGTGGGCGCGACGCTGTTCTTCCTATCGGAGGTGAGGCTCGGAGTAGTGTCAGCGATAGGGATTGCGCTGGGTACGGTGGGGCTGGCGCTGGTGGGGACCGACTACTGGATGATGATCGCGTCGATGGTGATGTGGAGCACCGGGAACCACCTGATGATGCCGGTGAACAGCACGATTGCGCTAAGCCTGGCGCCGCCCCATCGGAGAGCGGCGCGGATGGGCCAGATCGGGGCGGTGGGGATGGGGGCGGCAATAGTCGGCTCGGCGGTCGTGTGGACGGGTCTGCAGTATCTGGGGATCGGCTACCAGTCGATGTTCCTGATCGCGGCGGTCGGAGCGCTGGTGGCGGGTGGGTTCGTGGCGGCGATTCGTCCGCTGCCCGCGAGGACGGGGCCGAGGCCGAAGCTCGTCGTGAAACGGCGGTACTCTCTGTTCTACCTGCTGAACGTGTTCTCGGGAGCGCGGAAGCAAATCTTCCTGACGTTCGGGCCGTGGGTGCTGATAAAGGTCTTTGGGGAGCCGGCGCCGACGATCGCCAAGCTGTGGATGGTTGCGGGGGCCATCGGGATAGTGTTTCAGCCGCAGTTGGGGAAGCTGATAGATCGCTTTGGGGAGCGAGCGATTCTGATGGCGGATGCGCTGCTGCTGATCGGGGTGTGCATCGGGTACGGGTTTGCGAGGGAGTTTCCGCTAGCGCAGCCGGTGCGGCTGGTATATGTGTGCTACGTGCTGGACCACGTGCTGTTCGCGACGGCGATAGCACGGGCGACCTACCTGGACAAGATCGCGGAGAAGGAATCGGACATACATGCTTCGCTGAGCGTAGGGGTGACGATCGATCACGCGGTGTCGATGTCGCTGCCGGCAGTGGGCGGGATGCTGTGGGTGAAGTACGGGTTTCCGTATGTGTTCGTGGCGGCCGCGGTGTTGGCGTTCTTGAATCTGGTGGCGGCCGGTTTCATCAAGGTTCCGGAGAGGCGAGAAGCGGGAGGGCAAACTGGGGGTTGTCCCTCGCGGTCGGACGTCGTATAATCGTATCGTCTGGGATTTCTTCGGCGCGATCGCTCCCCGGAGTCGCCCTGTATGGACGTTCTTCAGGTTGGCCGGGCGCGCGGCACGGCCGCGGAGGGCAGTGAGAGGCGGGAGATCAGAAGGCGCATGGGCATGGACGGACTCGATAAAGGGAAGGACGCGGGCTGCGCAGGATGCGCGGATCAGCAGTGTGGTTTGCGGGGGGAGTGTGACTCGGGCTCTTTGAGAGGGCGGCAGCTCGGGGCGTGGGCGGTGCTTGTGTTTCTGTGTCCCATTGTGCTGGCGCTGGTGGGCGCTTTGTGTCTGAGGGGAAGCGGGCAGGCGCAGTTGGCCGGGGCGGGGATCGGGTTTGCGGTTGGCACGGTGGCCAGTGCGGCCGCCGGGAGGCGGATGGCCCGGGGGGGCGAGGAGAGCGTGGGGCCGGGATGACGATTGTGGCGACAGGCAAACGCAGCTTTGCAGGCGGCGTGCACCCCCCCGAAGAGAAGGAGCTGGCCGCGGAGGCACCGATAGCGGTGCTGCCGACGCCCGGGGAGGTGCGAGTGGCGCTGCTGCAGCATCTGGGGGCGGCGTGCGAGCCGAGCGTGAAGGCGCGCACGGAAGTGGAGCTGGGGGACATGGTTGGGGAGTCAACGGGGTTTGTGTCCGCGCCGGTTCATGCAAGCGTGAGGGGGGTCACGGGGCGGCTGTCGGTGACGACTCTGCCGAACGGGAGACACGTGGCGGTGGTGCCGATCAAGGCGGCAGAGGAGCAGCCACTGGCGGGGGAGGCGCTGTTGGAGGATCTGTTGGAGGATATGTTAGGGGGGGAGTGGCCCGGAGGCGGTCTGGAGGGATACTACCCGAAGTAGATTGCAGAGGCGGCGCACGACGCGGGGTTGGTGGGGCTGGGCGGGGCGGCCTTCCCGACGCATGTCAAGCTGACCCGAAACGCGCAGAAGCCAATCGAGACACTGCTGATCAATGGGTGCGAGTGCGAGCCGTACTTGACTGCGGACTACGCGCTGATGGTGAGGGCGGCGGGGGCAGTAGTGACCGGGTCGCTGCTGGGGCAGCGAGCGACGGGGGCGAGCGAGGTGGTGGTCTGCATCGAGGACAACAAGCCGAAGGCGATGGAGGCGATTGGGAGGGCGGCCAAGGGGACGGGGGTGCGGGTGCAGGCGCTGAAGACGAAGTATCCGCAGGGGGGAGAGAGGCAGCTGACGGTGGCGGTGCTGGGGAAAGAGGTGCCGACGGGCGGGCTGCCGCTGGACATCGGGGCGGTGGTGCTGAACGTGGGGACGGCGGCGGCATTGGCGCGCGCAGTCGTGCGGGGGAGGCCGCTGACGCACAGGGTGGTGACGGTGTCGGGCCGGGGCATCCGAGAGCCGAGGAACGTGCTGGCGCCGATTGGGGCGAGCTATCGGGAGCTGGTCGAGTTCTGCGGAGGGATGACGGAGGATGCGGCGCGGGTGGTGGCGGGGGGACCGATGATGGGATTCACGATAGGGAGTCTGGATGTACCTGTGACTAAGGGGACGAGCGGGCTGACGGTGTTGACGCGGGAGGAGGTGCGAAGGTCGGAGGAGACGGCGTGTCTGAGGTGCGGGCGGTGTGTGGATGTGTGTCCGCTGAACCTGGTGGCGACGAAGATTGCGTTGGCTGCGAAGACCGAAAACGTGGAGGTGGCGGAGCGGTATCACATCTCGGCGTGCGTGGAGTGTGGGTGCTGCGCGTATGTGTGTCCGGCGAGCATACCGCTGGTGCAGTTGATCCGGCTGGGGAAGGTGCTGCGGCAGAGGGCCCAGGCCGCGAAGGGGAGCTAGGCGGGAGAAGGCTCGGAGTGTAGATGGCGCAAGAGGAGGCAAAACAGGGCGAGGGATCCGCGAAGGGCGCGGGTCCTGAGATCGAAGTAGCTCCTTCGCCGCATGTGTCGGAGACTGCGGTCACCACTCAGCGCATGATGGTGGACGTGGCGATCGCGCTGGCGCCGGCGATGGCGATGGCGGTGGCGATCTTCCGGTGGTACGCGGTGGTGCAGGTGGGGCTGTGCGTGCTGAGCTGCCTGGCGTCGGAGGCGGTGTTCACGCGGATGCGGGGGAAGCCGGTTGCGCTGTGGGATTTCTCGGCCGTGGTGACGGGGGTGATTCTGGGGCTTTCGCTGCCCTGGAGTGCGCCGTGGTACATTGCGGTGATCGGTTCGGCGGCGGCGATCGGGCTGGGGAAGGCGGCATTCGGGGGGCTGGGCTACAACATATTCAACCCGGCGATGGTGGGGAGAGCGTTCGTGATGCTGAGCTTTGCGAAGGCGCTGGGGGCTTCGGCGTACGTGTTCGGGGAGTCGGGGATGGCGGTGGTGACAGAAGCCACGCCGCTGACAGTGGCGAAGAAGGTGGCCGCTGACCTGGCGGCCGGGAAGGTGGCGGGAGGGGACGTGCAGGTGCAGTTGGCGCATGCGCGGGAGCTGTGGCCGCTGTTGGTGGGGAACGTAAACGGATCGCTGGGGGAGACGAGCGCGCTGGCTCTTCTGGTGGGCGGGGTCTACCTGTGCGTGCGGCGGACGGCGTCGTGGGAGATTCCCGCGGGGACGCTGCTGTCGGCGTTCGCGTTCTCTGCGTTGGCCAACGCTGCGAACCTGACGCCATTCACAGCGTTTCATCATCTGGTCGGGGGCGCGCTGCTGTTCGGGGCGTTCTTCATAGCGACTGACCCGGTAACGAGTCCGATCGCGCCGAAGGGGAAGTTCGCTTTCGGGGTCGGGGTCGGGTTCCTGGTGATTGTGCTTCGCGTGTTCAGCGGGTATCCCGAGGGGGTGATGTTTGCGGTGCTGCTGATGAACGGGGCAGTGCCGCTGATGAACCGCTGGACGATTCCGCGGCCGGTGGGCGGGCCGACTCCGGAGAAGGCGTAAGAGCGAGAGATGGGAGAGCCGGGCAAGAGAGTTGGATACATACGGGATGCGTGGTTGGTGGTGCTGCTGGCGTTGGTGTTCGGCGGCGGGCTGGCTGGCGTGCAGAGGGGTCTGAGCGAGAAGATCGCGGAGAATAAGAAGCAAGAGACTTACAGCGTGATTCCCGACCTGGTGGAGGGGGCCGACCCGGGGAAGACGGTGGAGCTGGTGGTGGAGGGGAGGGATGGGAAAGAGGCGCGGGTGTATAAGGTCTTCGACGGGGAGGGCGGGCACGGGGGCTGGGTGGTTGCGGCGGATGGGCAGGGGTTCGCGGACCGGATCGAGGTGCTGGTCGGTCTGGACAGGGAGCTGGCAACGATCACGGGGCTGTACGTGCTGGAGCAGAAGGAGACGCCGGGGCTGGGGGATTACATCACGAGCGAGAGCTTCCGGAGCCGGTTCAGGGGGACGCCGGCCGACACGGCGCTGGTGGTGGTCAAGGATGATCCGAAGGCGGGGAATGAGATTCGCGCGCTGACGGGAGCGACGATTTCGTCGGAGAGCGTGGCGGAAATCGTGAATGCGGCGCTTGCGAATGTGCGGGATGCGATTGGGGAGCGGGAGGGCTCGGAGGCGGGGGCAGACTCGACGGAGTAAGCGGAAGACGGTCTAGAGATGCCGCGAGAGGAACCGACAGGGCTGGAGCGATTCATCAACGGCGTGCTGCCGGAGAACCCGGTGTACCGGCAACTGCTGGGGATGTGTCCGACGCTGGCCGTGACGAATGCGATGAAGCCGGCGCTGACGATGGCGGCGGCGACGGCGTTCGTGTTGATCTGTGCGAACGTGCTGGTGAGCCTGATTCGAGGTTCGCTGAGGCCGCATCTCAGGATACTGGTGTTCACGCTGACGATCGCGACGTTCGTGACGGTTGCGGACAGGTTTCTGGCAGCGTACGTGTACGAGATGAGCAAGGAGCTGGGGCCGTATGTGCCCTTGATCATCGTGAACTGTCTGATTATCTCGCGCTGTGAGATCTGTGCATCGAAGCAGAAAGTGGGGGTGGCGGCGGCGGATGCGGTGGGGATGTCGCTGGGGTTCGCGGTGGCGCTGGCGAGCATTGCGACGGTGCGGGAGATTCTGGGGTCGGGGACGTGGCTGGGGCTGCGGGCGCTGCCGGCGAGCTGGCCCGGGTGGGGGATCATGGTGCTGCCGCCCGGGGCGTTCTTGACGCTGGGGCTGCTGCTGGGCGCGGCGGAGTGGGCCACGCGCGCGAGGGCAAGCACCGGGCTCTGGAAGACGGTTAGGATGCTGTGGTCATGGAGACACTGACCGGCCTGATTCTGATATTCATAGGTGCGGCACTGATAAACAACTTCGTGCTGCACTACTTCGTTGGGATCTGCCCGTTTCTGGGGGTGTCGCGGCGGGTGGACACGGCGTTTGGGATGGGGTGTGCGGTG
>JALGTG010000053.1 GCA_029821495.1 Candidatus Hebobacteria bacterium | reverse complement strand
GATGATCCAGGGCCTGGTGACAGCTTCTCTGGAGGCGGCGTACGGCGGGGGCGGCGGGGTGGCGCACTGGGCGCATGTGGGAGGCTTCGCGGTGGGGCTGGCGGGGGCGCTGGCACTGCAGCTGCGCAAGCGAGTCGTTCACACCGATCTGGTCGAGGGGCGTGGGCCCGTGACGAGCGAGTTCGAGGCGTTTCGTCAGGCGGGGGAGCTGGAGATGATGGTGACGCGGTCGCCCGAGGATGCCGATGCGTGGTATGCGCTGGGCCGGGCATGGGAGATGAGCGCCCGGCTGGAGAAGGCAGGAGGGGCGTACGCGCGAGCCCTGGCGCTGTTCCTGACGCAGCGGAGGGGGAAGGAGGCGGTCGACGCCTACAGGGCGTTGAAGGAGTATGAGGCGGCCCCGGAGTTGCCGGAGTCTCTGGTGTTCTTGCTGGCGTGCAGTCTGGAAGAAGGCGGGCGGAAGGCAGACGCGTTCGTGATGTTCCGACGACTGACGGAGTCCGGCACGCGGGGCCCGCAGGTGGAGACGGCTCTGATCCGGGCGGCCGAGATCGGGCGCGGCCTGTCGGGGTTCCACATGGAGGCACAGCAGTGCTACGAGGCCCTGCTGAGGGACTTCCCCTATAGCCCGTGGCGCGGGATGGCGATGGAGGGGCTGGCAACGCTGCGGGCAATGCCTGCGGAGAGGCCGGCGCGGCCGGAGGGAATAGGCAAGCCGGAGGAGGCGGGGAAGCCACCGAGGCCTATCACGCGGTTCGACCGGCTGGAGCGACCGACGCCGGGGGGGAACGATGGCGAGGAGGGGGAGTGATCGGGCCATTGGCGCGCGGGCGCGGCGCGATCAGGGGGCTTGTGGGACAATAGGCAGTCACCTCGGCTTCATGAGCTGGATGAGGGCGATGCCGAGGATGACGAGGGCTATGCCGCCAAGCTGGCCGACGGAGACGCGGGCGCGCAGTATCCCGATGCTGAGGAGAACGACGGCGGCCTGGCTGGCGCCGACCATGATGGGGACGGCGTAGTCGGGGCTGGTGGCCTTGAGGCATTGCCAGTAGAGGAAGTGGGCGACGAGGCCGGCGAGGAGGCCTCCGAGGGCAAGGCAGATGACGGCGCGGGTGGTGAAACCGCTCCAGTCGGCATAGCGGGCGAAAGGCACCGCGGAGAGGCCGAGGAAGAGGACGACCGCGCCGGAGCGGACGAAGAGGCCTGCGTAGGGCTGGGTGGTGGTGAGGCCGAGCTTCTCGACGATGGAGGCGGCGGCCATGACGAGGCCCGCGGCGAGCGCGTAGAGGAGTGGGGTCATTTGCTGATCTCCCTGGGCATGTGCTCCTGTCGGCCAGGAGGTGGCCCGACTATAGCACGGACCCGGGGAAGGCGGCTAGCGGCGCAGCGGGGGCGGGTGGGAGAACGGGGGCATGCCTGACATCATAGGCAACGGCCCGGGGCCGCTGAGGGCCTCCGGGCCGACCGGACTCGCTAGAAGCTGTTTCATAGCCTCCATCTGAGGTTATGAAACAGCAGTACAAGCCGGCAGACTCCAGCAGGCGCATTTCATGACAGCTTCTCCAGCGGATAGCCAGGCCAGTGAGGGCTATGAAATGCGCTCTAAGAAAGACCGCGTGCTACTTGCAGCAGGACTTCTCGGTCTTCTTCTTCTCGGTGTCGCAGGTCTGCTTCTTGTCAGCATCGCAGGTCTGCTTCCTCTCGGCTTCCTTCTTCGCGCTTTCGCAGCATGTACACACAGGTGGACTTCTCCTAGAGTTTGTCGTGCACGAGTGCACCAAGTAACTATAGCCCGTCTGGGGCTGTCTGTCCAGTGGGCGATGGGGACAGACGGTCGGCTGCGAGTTCAAAGGCGAGAGTGCGACCTCCGCGGGCGGTGAGACTCGGCCCGAAGCTGAGATTGATGGGGGTGGGGCGCAGGATATTGCACGGACGCGTGGGAGTAAGGGAAGTATAGAGTGTGACGAAGATGCGGGTGACGACGGCTGAAAGAGAAGAAGAAGCGCTGTCTGCCGCGAGCGCACTGCCCGAAGAGGTGCGGGAGTGGCTGGCCGAGCACGTGCCCGGCCAGCGGGCGGTGCTGAGCCAGTATGCGGACCTGCACGGGCCGGGGCACTTCGGGGACGCGTGGGTAGTTGCGACCGATCGGTTGCTGCTTGCGCTGCGCCTGGACTCAGACGGGCTGAAGTGCCAGGCGCGCCTGGCGCTGACGGATGTGAGCCGGCTGGAGCTGCGGGAGTTCGTGGGGAACGGCCGGCTGGACGTGATGTCTGACGGGACGACGCAGGCGCTGGCGCGGTTCACGAAGTCGCTGGCGCGGGATGTGGAGGAGACGGCGCGGGAGTTCGCGCGACTGGCGAGCGAGCAGCGGGCGGCGGTGGGGCTGCCAGCGGCGGAGGTGGCTGGGGATGTGGGGGATCGGGGGGCGGCGCGGTGTGCGATCTGCGGTCGGGTGCTGTCGCGGGAGGGGGTGTGCCCACAGTGCATGGACCGGAAGCAGCTCGCGTGGCGGATGTTGGGGTTCGTGCAGCCGTATGCCTGGCTTGCGGGGTTGGGCCTGGGGCTGGCCGGGCTGGCAACCGCGGTCACACTGGTGCGGCCGATTCTCACGAAGATTATCATCGATGATGTGATAATGGGGCAGCGGTACGATCTGCTGGGGAAGGTCGTCTTGGTGCTCGCGCTGCTGTTCGCGGCGGGGTCGGGGCTGACGTATGCTCGGGCGTACCTACTGGCGTGGTTGGGGCAGCGGGTGGTGGCGGACGTCCGGTCGAGAACATACCGCCATCTGCAGCACTTGGCAGTTGGCTTCTATGAACGGCGGCAGACGGGGCAGTTGATGTCCCGCCTGACACACGATACAGGGCACATCCAGGACTTCGTGGCCGACTACCTGCAGGAGATCGTAGTTCAGTCCTTCACGGTCATCATCATCCTGGGGATCATGTTCTACTACGAGCCGAAGTTGGCAGCGCTGACACTGGTGCCGATTCCGTTCATCATCCTGACGACGACGATGGTGCGGTCGCGGGTGAGGCGGTACTACCGGAGCGCGCGGCGGCGAATGGGTGGGATACACGCGGTGCTGGCGGACGCCATCCCGGGGGTGAGGGTGGTGAAGGCATTTGCGCAGGAGGAGCGCGAGATCGAGCGGTTCGACCTGCGGAACGAGGGATACACGCAGACGAGCATCAGCGCGGCGCGGCTGCGAAGCGCGTACATGAGCAGTGTTGCAGGCCTGGTGGGCGTGGGGTTCGTGCTGGTGTGGTACTGGGGACCGAAGGGAGTGCTCTCCGGAACGATCGAGCTGGGCACTCTGGTGATGTTCACGCAGTTCCTGTGGCAGCTGTACGGGCCGATCGGGGCGATGAGCAGGCTGTACGAGCGATTCCAGTTCGCGGCGACAGCGGCGGAGCGCGTGTTCGAGGTGCTGGACACGCAGGCGGAGGTGGATCGGACGCGAGAGCAGAGGTCGGCGGCCGAGGTGGTGGGGGCAGTGAGCTTCGACCACGTCTACTTCAGCTATGAGGATGGGGCGCCGGTGCTCTACGACCTGTGTTTGGACGTGGCGCCCGGGGAGATGATCGGGTTGGTGGGGCGCACGGGCGTGGGGAAGACGACGATAGTGAATCTGGTGTGCCGGTTCTACGACCCGGATCGAGGGACGATCCGGGTGGACGGGCATGATATGAAGGAGTACGACCTGCGGTCTTGGCGCAGCCAGATCGGTATGGTGCTGCAGGAGCCGTTTCTGTTCCACGGGAGCATTGCGGAGAACATATCGTATGGGCGAGCGGAGGCTGCGGAGAATCAGATCATCGCGGCTGCGAAGGCGGCGAATGCGCATGATTTCATCATGGCGCTGCCGGACGCGTACGACACGCAGGTGGGCGAGCGCGGGGTGCGGCTCTCGGGCGGCGAGAGGCAGCGTGTGTCGATCGCGCGCGCGAT
Organism: Candidatus Hebobacteria bacterium; assembly: GCA_029821495.1. Taxonomy (GTDB): domain Bacteria; phylum Armatimonadota; class Hebobacteria; order Hebobacterales; family Hebobacteraceae; genus JALGTG01. The sequence goes on along the minus strand of JALGTG010000053.1, from coordinate 13,675 downwards.
CCTACATGACCCCCGGCTGCTGATTTTCGATGAGGCCACCTCGTCGGTCGATACGGAGACCGAGCTGCTGATTCAGGATGCTATACAGCGGTTGATCTCCGGCAGGACGACCTTTGCGATTGCGCACCGACTCTCGACGCTGCGCTATGCGAATCGGATCGTTGTGCTGGAGGAGGGGAGGATCGCGGAGATCGGCAGCCACGACGATCTGATCGCGAGGGACGGGATCTACGCGCGGCTGGTGACGGCGCAGACGCGAATGGGTATCCAGCCGACGGCTGCGGAGCCGGCGGCCGACGAGAACGGGGGCGAGGGGGACGAGTTCGACGAAGGAGAGGACGAGGCATAGCGTGCGGAGTCCGGCGGAGTCGGCGGCGACGAACGTAACGGTACTCGACCCGTCCGAGGTGCGGGTGCGGCTGCAAGAGGACGGACAGCTGGAGCTGCGTCTGGGAGAGGAGACGGTGCATGCGGGCGTGCTCGTCGTTCCCGCGTTCCCGATCTCGCGGCCGAACCGGTTCGTGTACTTCCGGGACGAGGACGGCAACGAGCTGGGTCTGCTGATCGATCCGAGGCGCCTGGACAGGGAGTCGCGAGAGATCGTACTCGCGCAGGCCGACCAAGCATACTTCATGCCGCAGATCACTCGGATTCTGCGGGTCGAGGAGCGGATGGGAGTTGCGCGGTGGGAGGTGGAGACGGACCGAGGGTGGAGCGCTTTCGATGTTGTCGCGCGGTCGGAGTCGACGTGGTTTGTTGGACGGAATCGCGTGGTGATCCGCGACGCGGACGGGAACCGGTACCTGATCGCTGACGTGACTGCAATGGACCGGCGGAGCCGGCGGCTGGCCGATCTTCATCTGTGAGGCCGGCTGCGGCGGCTGAGGAGCTAGGGGGGGGATTCACCGCGGAGCAGGGCGGTGACGAGGGGTTTCAGGGTGTCCCAATCGCTGGAGAGCGCGTAGACTACGCCGGTCCCGTCGTCTGTGATGCGCATGGCGCCTTCGCTATCCACTAGCACCTGGATGGCACGGAACTTGAAGGCCTTCGGCTGGACCAGAGAGAGCATAGCGATGGGATCGAAGAGGGTGAGGGGAGCAGTGTCTCTGCGTTCGTGCCAGGTGGCGTGCTCACGGTAGTGGCGGTAGCAGTCGAGGAGGAAGGCGGAGGCGGGATCGGATGGGTCGAGCGCATCTTCCGCCTCTTGGCGGGTGAGGGTATCGCTGCAGGCCTCGAGGCCGACCAGGCGTGGGCTCAGGCGGTGGAGGACGAGACGAGCGGCGGCGGAGTCGCACTTGACGTTGTACTCGGCGGCGCCCTCCAAGCGACCGGCCATGCAGGTTACGCCCTCCCACTTGGATGTGACCTCGGGATGGCGCTCCAGCAGTTGAGCGACGTTGCTGAGGGGGCCGATGGGCACGAAATGGAATGGGTGGGGAAGGGCGAGCATCGCCTCGGCGATGGCGTCTATGCGCGCTTCATCGCCGATGGGCTCGGATGGCGGCAGCTCGGGCGCGAGGCGGCCGTAGGAGGGGATGGTCTCGTCCACCGGCTGGAGCTGGCCCACCGGTGTCATGGCCCCGGGGAGGACGGGGACCTCCGGCAGCCCCACGCGCTGGAGCATCTCTCGGACCAGCCAGTCCCTGGTCTCGACCCGCGTCCAGACGGTAGAGACGCCGACCAGGTCGATGCCGGGATGGCGAGCAGCGCAGAGGAGCGCCACGGCGTCATCTATGTCGTCCCCGATGTCAGTGTCGATCCAGACCCGAGGCATGTTGGCGGATTCGACGGAGCGTGGGGGGAGTCCTTCGGGTTTTCGACTGAGGCGGTGGATTGTCGGGGCGGCGCGGCAGGAGCAGGTATCTGGTGCTGCTGTCGCCATCTGGGTCGGGCGCAGACTGCGGGGAGAAGAGCAGCAGACGGCAGGGATATGCGTGCTCGATTCGAATCCGTTCTGTTGCGCGGAATTGCAGGCTGAAGGAGGCCGAGGTTGCTGAGGCGGTTTCGAGAGCATGATGTGCGTCGGGTGCAGGACTTGCGGGGAACATGGGACTTCGCGTTCCTGGGTGACTGCGAGCCGGACGATGTGGAGGTGTCGGCCGTCGGGTTCGATGATCGGATGGCGGTGCCGGGGTGCTTCGACGCGACGCCCTGCTACGCGGGGAAGCGGGGGCTGGCGGCGTACCGGACGCGGGTGCCGCTCGCCGGCGGGGCGCAGCACCGCCTGATCTTCGACGGCGTTCACCACTGGGGGCGGATCTTCGTCAACGGGAAGGCTGTTCGGGAGCATGTGGGCGGCTTCACGCGGTTCGCGGCGGACTTCCGGGAGCCGTCGGAGGGGGAGGTCGAGATCGTGGCGCTGGTGGACAACCGGTTCAACTATGATCGGTGCCCTCTACACCTGGACTACTTCGACTGGTATCAGTACGGCGGGATCGCGCGCGGGGCGGAGCTGCACGCCCTTGGGGCGGTGTGGGTCGAGGGGCTGAGGGTGGTGACGGAGGACCTGGCGCGGCGGCGGCTGGCGCTGACGATCTCGTACGGCGCCGACAAAGCGCCGGGGGAGACGGAGCTGCAAGTTACCTTCGACGGGGAGGTGGTGCACAGGGAGAGGGTCGAGCTGAGGGATGCGTCGGGGGAGATAGCGCGGACCCTGGAAGTGCCGGGCGCGCCGCTGTGGTCGCCGGAGGAGCCTAACCTCCACCTGGTGCACGTGCGGTTGGGCGACGACGACATGCGGGAGAGGATCGGCATCCGCCAGGTGCGGGCGGAGGGGCAGCGCGTTCTGGTGAACGACAGGCCTGTCCGCTTCCTGGGGTTCTGCCGACATGAAGCTCACCCCGAGATCGGGCACGGCATTCCAGACCAACTGCTGGTCTCAGATGCGCAGTTGCTGAAGGACCTTGGCTGCAACTTCGTGCGGGGCGCGCACTACCCGCAGGACGTGCGCTGGCTGGACCTCTGCGATGAGGCGGGGATGCTGGTCTGGAGTGAGGCGATCGGGTGGCAACACAAGGCCGAGCACCTCACGGATCCGCACTTCGTGGGGGCTCAGGTAGCGCACATCGGGGAGATGGTGGCGCAGACGATCAACCACGCCTCGGTGATCATCTGGGGAGTGCAGAATGAGTCGGACAGCCATGATCCCAAGTGCCGGCCGGCATATGAGAGGCTTCTGGGGCGGCTGCGAGAGCTGGACCCGACGAGACTGGTGACCTACGCGTCGCACAGGCCCTTCGATGACGTCTGCCTCGATCTGGTGGACCTGGTCTCGATCAACTGCTACCCCGGGTGGTATCACGGCAGCATTGATGAGATTCCTGGGCATCTGGACCGAATTGCAGCTCACGTGGACGCGCACGGGCAGGGGGAGAAGCCGCTGATGATCTCCGAGATCGGGGCCGGCGCGATCTGGGGGCAGCGGGAGTGGGAGCAGCGGATGTGGAGCGAGGAGTACCAGGCGGCTCTTCTGGAGAGAGTGCTGCGGCATCTGTTGACGGACTCGGATCGCTGGTGTGGGGTGAGCCTGTGGCAGTTCTGCGATGTGCGGACATCGGAGGAGCGGATGCGGACGTTGGGTCGGCCGCGCGGGTTCAACAACAAGGGGGTGGTTGACGAGTACCGCCGGCCGAAGATGGCATACGATGTGGTGCGGCGGCACTACCGTGAGGCCAGCTCTCGGAGGGTCGAACAGGGCTGAGCTGCGCGTGCGCGCGGCGTGTATCCTCTCCGGCGACCTGAGAGGGCGGGCGGCGCAGAGCCCTACGCGGCGGACGCTGCTGTGCTAGCCGTCAGTGACCTGGGTGGTGCGCTCGATGCGAGGGTCGGTGAAGAGGTCGCTCTCGTCGCGGCTGGTGCTGGAGAACTCGGAGACGACCGCGCCCTCGTCGCCGGCCTGAAACCAGTGGAGGGTGTCGTGGGGGATGGTGTGCTGGTCGCCGGGGTTGAGTTCGATCTCATGGAAGACCGTATAGTAGTCCTCGCTTCCGGCCGGCGGACGGGCCTTTGGCTCGGGGGTCGGCTCGCCCTCGGTGCAGAGCCAAACCTTTCCCCAGCGGCAGCGGAAGGTCTCCATCTTCCCCGGCTGTCCGGCGACGGGTGGATGGCGGTGCTCGGGGCAGGTCTGGCGGGGGAATAGGACGAGCTCCTTGGCGCAGTAGCGGTCGGTGTTGATGTAGGTCACGATCTCGAGTCCGGTCTTCTCGAGCTCGCCGAGACCGAAGTCAGCGACCTCTATGCTGTCGCGTTCCTGGGGGGTCAAGACGATGCCGGATAGCTCGAGCATCTCTGCGGCGCGCCGCTGCGCTTTCTTCAGTTCGCTTCGCTTGATCATGTCAAGGCCTCGCTATGTGTGCTGTGGGCCGCGGTCGGCCGTGCGGCTGTGGGAAACGGCGTGTGGCGGCCGCGGGGTCAGTATTGTAGGTCCGACGGCCCGCGCCAGACTCCTTCCGCTTCGTCCCAGCGCCATCCTGGGAGAGACAGGGTCAGGGGCCGGTGCCTCCAGCCGGATTGTATGCGCTGCTGCACCTCCGCCCAGGTTGGGATGCCGCTGAGGGCATCGGCCCTTTCGACGTTGCAGGCCCCGACTGCGACGGCGGCAGAGATGACATCCTGAGGGGGGAGTCCATGGAGCACCGCGGTCAGGAAGCCGGCGATGGTGGCATCGCCGGAGCCAGTGGTGCCGGCCGCCTCCACTTGGAAGCAGGGGGCGAGCAGCTCTCTGTTGGCCCACACGGCGGGGTCGGTGGGAGCGCAGGGGCCGATGGCGGCGATCCTGTGGCGTTCAGGTGAGGTGCGCAGGTAGAGCCCCTGGGTGCCCAACTTCAAGGCGACGATTGTGGCTCCCATGTCGAGTAGCTGATCGGTAAGCTCGCGGAGCAGGGCCGCGTCGGCTTGGGCGTTGAGATCGCCGGACTGGCCTTCCTGGGTCATGTGATCGAATCGGGGACGGTCGAGCATGAAGAGGGTTTCGTCGAAGCTCGGGAGGAAGACGTCCACGTGGGGAAGGGCATGCGCGAGTATCCGGTGCCAGTTCGCCTTGCCGGCCTCCGAGGCGGGGTCGGGACGCGCCATATCGAGGGAGGTGGTGAGACCCCGCTCCTTGACCCGGCTGAGGAGTGCGGTCAGCTCTGCGCCGCCGTCAATGAACATGCGGCGCATGAGGGGCGGGTAGCCGAAGTGGAAGAGGCGAGCGCCCGAGAGCTGGTCGTAGTCAACGTCGTCGGCGCCGAAGGTGTCGTTGGCTCCGGGGCAGTGAAGGAAGATGCGGTCCACACCGGGTGGGCTGATGACAACGGTGTAGGAGCTGGGGTGGCCCTTCTCCAGGATCATGCCGTCAGCAAGCTCGGGATCCACGGCACGGACAATGTCCAGGACGGCCCTTCCCACCAGGTCGTCGCCCACCTTGCCCATGAGCTTGCAGGGAACACCCAGGCGGTGGAGTGCGAGCCCAGTGTTGGAAACGGGGCCGCCCGTCGCCGTTGTGAGCGGGCCCATCTCGATGAGCTTGCCAGGTGTAAGGAGAGCATCGAGGCCGACCTCTGCTGTTCCGAAGGTAGGGATCATGTCCAGGCAGATGTGCCCGGCTACTACGGCCTCGATTCCTTCGGCAGACACAGCGACGGCCTCCTGGGGCCGGGAGTCGGAGCGACCGGGTCGGGGTGTCGGTCAGGACGCTCCTCGGCAGGTCTAGTTTCGTGTGAAGGCCGCAACTCCTGCCGGGGCGGCCGCCGCGAGTTGACACCCGGACGGTCTCTTCGTATGCTTACTTCGAGAGAGCTGGGCCGGCGCGGCCGGATGCCGGCCTCTCTCTACGTATGCGGCCCAGCATCCGCAAAGGAGTTGATGAGGTATGGTCAAGGAGGTATGTGTACTGCCGACGTTCGAGCGCGGGAGCGTTGACCTGGGCGAGATCGCCAAGTTTCGGTACCAGGGAGACCTGGAAAAAGAGGTGGGCGGCCGCCTCTCCAAAGAGGATGCCGTTGGCATGCTGGAATGGATGCTCGCCGTTCGGGCGTTCGAGCAGATGATTGTGGCCCTCAAGGATGGCCGCGTGAAGCCGTATGAAGGCTTCGCGTTCACAGGGGCAACGCACCTGTCCATCGGCCAGGAGGCGGTGGCGGTGGGGACGATGGCGGCGCTGCGGCCGGACGACTACATCACCTCGACGCATCGGGGGCACGGCCACGCGATTGCGAAGGGGGGCTATGCGATCCTGGCGATGTCTGCGAAGGAGCTGGCGGCGTTCCTGGGCGAGCCCTATCGCGGGGAGCCGCGGGAGGAGTTGCTGCCGCGGGCGCTCGACATGCACCTCTTCCAGACGATGGCCGAGCTTCTGGGGAGGGAGGACGGCTACTGCCGGGGCCGTGGTGGCGGCATGCATATCGCGGACTTCAACGTGAACCACTTGGGGGCGAATGCGATTGTCGGCGGCTCACTGGGGATCGCTACGGGGGCCGGGCTGGCGGTGCAGAAGCTGGGACAAGATAGGGTGGTGGTCTGCCTCTTTGGCGACGGGGCTGCGAACAACGGCATCTTCCACGAGTCCCTGAACTTCGCGGTGATGGATCAGCTTCCCCACGGTCTCCCCGTCATCTACCTGATCGAGAACAACCAGTATGGGATGACGGGGCAACAGCGGGGCGAGGTGACCGGCATTGACCATCTGGCGAGGCGAGGGGCGGCCTACAACCGAGAGAACATGCACGCCGAGGTCGTGAACGGGATGGACGTTCTGTGCGTGTGGGACGCGGTGAAGCGCGCGGGGGAGCTGTGCCGCACCAAGAAGGGCCCGGTTCTGCTCGAATGCTTGACCTATCGCTACATGGGGCATTCGCTGAGCGATCAGCGAGTGAAGTACCGGACCACAGAGGAGGAGCAGGCGTGGCGGTCATGTGATGCTATCGAGACGTACGAGCGACGCCTGATCGAGGCGGGGCTGGTCAGTGGGGACGAGACCGCGGCACTGCGGGAGAAGGTTGAGGCTAGCATTCAGAAGGCGCTGGAACGGGCGGCACGGAGCCCGGAGCCGGATCCCGCCACGATTACCGAGGGGTTGTTCGCGGACAGCACGTCGGATGACATCTCCGCCGAGCTGCGCACGCCGAAGCTGCTGCGGCCGATGCGCCAGTATCGGCGGGACAGCCAGGGCCAGATCATGTACCGACACGCAGTGTGTGAGGCCCTGGGGGAGGAGATGGAGAGGGATCGGCGGGTGGTCCTTTTCGGCGAGGATGTGGCGGACTACGGCGGCGCATTCCAGGTGACCGTCGGCCTGCTGGAGTCGTTCGGACGGGAGCGGGTGTTCAACACCGCGATCTCGGAGGCGGCAGTGGTGGGGGTTGCCGCGGGGGCGTCCATGTGTGGGCTGCGGCCCGTGGGGGAGATCATGTACATCGACTTCATGCCGCTGGCCATGGACCAGGTGGCAAACCAGGCGGCGAAAACGCGGTACATGTTCGGGGGAAAGGCGAAGGTGCCGATGGTGGTGAGGACGACTGTGGGCGGGGGCAGGGGGTATGCGGGGCAGCACTCGCAGAGCCTGGAGGCAATGCTGACGCAGGTTCCCGGGCTGAAGGTGGTGGCGCCGTCAACTCCCTACGACGCCAAGGGGCTGGTCAAGTCGGCGATCAGGGATGATAACCCGGTGATCTTCATCGAGCACCAGCTCCTCTACACGCAGAAGGGGGTGGTGCCGGAGGAGGAGTACACCGTGCCCTTGGGGGTGGCCGCAGTCCGACGCGAGGGCAAGGACATAACGATCGTGGCCTATCTGAAGATGGCGGATGTGGCGGTGGAGGCGGCAGAGCTGCTGGCGGCAGAGGGGATCGAGGCGGAGGTGGTGGACCCTCGGACACTGATCCCGCTGGACGTGGATACGATCGCGCGCTCGGTCGCGAAGACGGGCCGGCTGCTGGTCGTCTGCCAGGCTCCGAAGACAGGGTGCTTCGGGGAGCACATCGCGTATCGCGCGCAGGAGATCGCTTTCTCTTCGCTCAAGTGTCCGGCGAAGATCGTGGCTGCGTACGACGTGCCGCCGCCGATGGCGCAGACGCTGGAGTTGGAGCACCTTCCGAATCCCGAGAAGGTGGCGAGAGAAGCGAAGGCGATGGTGGGGTGAACTGATGCGGCACGTGCTCGAAGAGGAGCTGGTGATTCTGTCCGCGGCGCGGACGCCGGTCGGCCACTTCAGAGGCATCTTGTCGGAGTTCGACGCGGTGCAACTCGGTGGGCTCGCGATTGGCGCGGCACTCGAGAGGTCCGGCCTCCAGCCGGACGCGGTTGACACGGTGAACATGGGACTGGTGGTGTCGGCCGGGTTGGGGGAGGCGGCTGCGAAGGCGGCGGCGGTGCGGGCCGGACTGCCACCGTCGGCTCATACGCGAACGGTGGACAGCGTGTGCGGGTCGGCGATGGACGCGATCGCGCTGGGGATGGAGTCGCTGCTGGCGGGGACCGCGCAGGTGGTGATAGCCGGGGGGATGGAGTCCAGGACCAGCGCGCCGTACCTGATCGGTCCGAGTATCCGGCGGCGGACGGAGCACTACGAGCGAGGGATGAGGCTGCGGGTGAAGCGCGCGGGCGCTTACCGGTGGCAGTTGAGCGAGAACGTGGAGGAGCAACTCGAAGGGACCGGGCTCGTGGACCCGACGAGCTACGACGGCCTCTTCTGGCCGGCGGAGAAGAAGTTTATGCGGCAGTACGCGCTGGACTTCGCGGCCCGCCAGGGCTACACGGCGGAGCAGATCAACGAGTGCGCGGCGGCGAGCCATCGAAAGGCGACGGAGGCGAGGGAGGAGGGGCTGTTGGGGGAGGAGATCGTGGCGGTGGGGGATGCTGCGGGCGATGAGCTGCGGTCGCAGGAATGGCAGGATAGAGCCCTGGCCGAGGGGGCGGACGATGTGGCATCGGCCTACAACTCCTCGACACCGGCCGGTGCCGGCGCGGCAGTGGTCGTGACGACGGCGGCCCGAGCGGGCGAGCTGGGAGCGAAGCCGATGGCCAGGGTGCTGGGGTACGCGCGGCTCGATGGGCCGCCTGCGGAGTTCCTCAGCGCGCCGGCGAGGGCAGGGGAGGAGCTGATCGCCGGGCTGAAGCAAGCCGGGCGGCCGGCGGACTTCACGATTGTGGAGGCGAACGAGGCCTTCGGCATTCAGGTGCCGATGTTCGAGAAGGCATTCGAGGGGATGGAGATCAACGTGCACGGGGGCGCGATCGCGATGGGCCACCCGCTGGGGGCGGCCGGGGCGAGGATACTCACCACGCTGTTGTACGCGATGCGAAGGTACGGCCATCGACGCGGCCTGGCGGCGATCTGCTACGGTGGGGGCGGGGGATACGCGATGGCCGTCGAGATGTCGGACTAGGGCCGCGGGGCGGGGGCGTTCATCGAGGGGCGGAGTGCCATGACGCTCGTTGTGTTCGGCGCTGGGAATATAGGCCGGTCTTTCGTAGGGCAGCTCTTCGCGCGGGCGGGGTGGCGAGTGGTGTTCGTGGACGTGGACGCGGCCCTGGTGGATGCGCTGAACCGGGAAGGCCGCTACCGGATCGAGATCGTGGATCGAGTGGCAGAGGAGGTGGCGAGCTGCGGTATCGTGGCGACTGCGGTGGGGACGGCAGCGCTGCCGCGAATCTACCCCGCAATAGCGAAGGGCCTGGCACTGAGGTGGACAGCCGGGCGTCCGCCGCTCGACATTATCATATGCGAGAACCTGCGGAACGCGGCACAGTCGTTCGCGGATGGTCTGCGGCAGCACCTTCCTGCGGACCTTCCGCTTGAGGAGTACACCGGCCTGGTCGAGACGAGCATCGGGAAGATGGTGCCGATCATGCCGGAGGAGGTGCGGCGGCGCGATCCTCTGGTGCTGTACGCGGAGGCGTACAACACGCTCATTCTCGATGCGGACGGATTCAAGAACCCGATCCCGGAGGTGCCGGGCCTCGACCCTAAGGAGAACATGGCTGCGTACGTGGACAGGAAGGCATTCATCCACAACTGCGGACATGCCGCCGCCGCGTACGTCGGCCACCTCGCTAATCCGGAGGAACTGCGCATCGCGCAGGCGATGGCCGGCGAGGAGGTGAGGGAGGCGGCGAGGCGAACCATGTGGGAATCGGGGCGGGCGCTGATCAGGCGCTACCCGAGTGAGTTCAACGAGGAGAATCAGGGGGAGCACATCGAGGACCTGCTGTCGCGGTTCGCGAACCAGGCGTTGGGGGACACGATCTACCGGGTGGGGCGGGATGTGCCGCGGAAGCTGGCGCGCGACGACCGGCTGGTGGGTGCGCTGCTGATGGACGCGGAGGAGGGCGTGACGGGCCGCGCCACCGCACTGGCGGTGGCCGCGGGGTTCCTGTTTCGGGGGAAGGACGAGAGGGGCGAGCAGTTCCCTGCCGACCGGGAGTTCGCGGAGGGCTTCAGGCAACATGGGCTGGACTGGGCACTATCGGAAGTGTGCGGGTTGGATGAATCGCTGCCGGCGGATAGAGGAGTGGCGCGGGCGATAGGGGGGCAGTATGCACGGCTGGAGGCGAGGCAGGACGGCTGGCTGCGGCATTTGCTCGATGAGTGAAGGGGCGGTAGAGTGTGGGACCACGTGAGTGTGAATCTGGTGAGGAGGAGTCTGCGTGAGCACCAAGTGTATCTCTCTGGACGGTGAGTGGAGCCTGCGATGGTGTGATGCCGGCGTGGGGGAAGCTTCCGGGTGGTCGGCCAAGGGGGTGGCGGGACCCCAGGCAATAGCCGGACGGGTGCCGGGAATGACGCACCTCGATGTGGAAGCGGCCGGGAAGATCGAGGATCCGCTCTTCGGCGAGAACGCGCGCGCGTGCGATTGGATGGAGGAGAAGGACTGGTGGTACTCGCGCGCTTTCGACGTAGCCGAGGACGACGTCGGGGACAGGGTCGAGATCGTGTTCGAGGGGCTGGACTGCTTCGCCGACATCTGGGTCAACGGCAAGCACGTGGGCTCCTCGCGCAACGCGCTTGTGCCGTGGCGCGGGGATGTCACTGATGTCGTGCAACCGGGCGAGAACCTAGTCGTCGTGCGGCTGGATAGCGGGCTCAGGTGGGCGCTGGATCAATGGGAGGAGCGGTACCATGCCTGCGGGTCGCAGGGCCCGCGTGAGTCGGCGCGCGTGATGCTGCGGCACTCACAGTTCTCGTTCCGGTGGGACTGGGCGCCGCGGCTGGTGACGGCGGGGATCTGGCAGCCGGTGCGGATCGAGAGCCACCGCGAGGTGGTTCTGCGGGATGTGTGCCTCCGCAGCCGGCTGGCGCCGGGCGGGGATGCCGTCTTGACGGCGCTGGCGGAGATCGAGGTGCTGGGGCGGGAAGAGCGAGATGTGGAGCTTGACTTCGGCCTTGGAGACGAGGCGCACAGCGCGCTGCGGGCCACAGTTGTGCCGGGCTTCAACCTGGTGAGGCACGAGTTCTGTGTCCCCACCCCGCGGCTCTGGTGGCCGAACGGCCTTGGGGAACCATACCTGTATCAGTTCTCGTGTGAGCTCAGGGATGTGGAGTCGGGGCGGGTGTTGGGCGCGGCGAGCTTCGCGTACGGCATCAGAGAGGTGAGTATCGAGCAGAAGGCACTGCCGGGGGATGAAGGGCAGTCGTTCACTTTCATCGTAAACGGCGTGCCGGTGTTCGCGAAGGGCGGCAATTGGGTGACGCCCGACTCGCTGCTGTCTCGGGTGACTCGTGAGAAGTATGAGGCGCTGATTCAGGAGGCATGTGGCGCCAACTTCAACATGCTGCGGATATGGGGAGGGGGCACCTACGAGCAGGACGGTTTCTGGGATGCGTGCGACCGCCTCGGCATCATGGTGTGGCTGGATTTCCAGTTCGCGTGCGGCATGATTCCGGAGGATCGGGAGGACTTCCGGGCCGAGGTGGAGCGAGAGGCGGAGCTGGTGGTGCGGAGGCTGCGCAGCCGGCCCAGCCTAGTGCTCTGGTGTGGCAACAACGAGAACCAGGCCATCTACCGAGGCGGGGGAGTCGGGAAGCGCGAGTTCTACGGCTTCCGCACGTATCACAAGGTCCTGCCGAACGCGTGCGCGCGGCTTGATCCAACGCGGCCGTACTGGCCATCGAGTCCCTATGGAGGCAAGACGCACGGCGACTGGCGCATGGGCGACACGCACTCGTGGCAGGTGTCTCTCGTGGGCAACGCGCCGGGAGGGCCCAGCGACTACAAGGCGATGGCCGAAGACCGCTCGAAGTTCGTGTCGGAGTACGGGTTTCTCGCTCCGCCGGTGCGGGAGACCCTGGAGGAGGCGCTGCCGTCGGATGAGCTGTCGATCGAGTCGTCGGGGTGGAGGTTTCGCGCGAACACATTTGAGACCGCGATTCCGGTCGGGGGCGCGGAGAGCGTGCTGGCGCAGGCGCTGGAGAGGTACTTCGGCCGGAAGGCGGCGGGTCTCGATCTCGACACGTTCATCCGACTGACGCAGGCGTGGCAGGCGGAGGCATATCGGTATACCCTGAGCCATTTCCGGCGCCGCAAGTTTCTGACGAGCGGCACGATCTTCTGGATGTACAACGACTGCTGGGCGGCGACGAGCGGGTGGACGGTGATAGACTACTACCTGAGGCGGAAGCCGTCGTACTACGCCGTGAAGCGCGCATTCGCGCCCGAGATGATCTCATTCGCCGAGGGTGAGGAAGGCATCTCTCTGTGGCTGGTCAACGATCGCCTGACGCCCGTCGAGGGGGAGCTTGAGTATGGCGTCGGCCGGTTGTCTGACGGCAGCGTGGAGAGGCTCGGGGTCGAAACAGTGTTGGCTCGCGAGAACTGCTCGCGGGAGCTGGCGGCCCTGCCGGGCGAGACGATTGGGGAGGATCCAGATCGATACTGCTGGGCACACTGGTCCCACGATGGGGAGCTGATAAGCTGGCAGCATCACTTGCCGTGGAGGTGGGGAGACGTGCGGCTGCCTCAAGTCGAGGTGCAGTGGGAGGTGGAGCGGGGAACGGCGGACGAGCACGCGGTTGAGGTGTCATCCAACGGATACGCGTGGATGGTGGTCATCGAGCCGGAGTCGCAGCTGAAGCCCGAGGACAACTACTTCGATCTGCTGCCCGGCCGACCGCGGAGGATTCGGCTGCGCGGGCCGGTCGAGGCCTTGGAACGACTGACCGTCTCTGCGTCCAATGTCATGCTGAGCGGATAGGCGAGAGCGGAGGGCCGGCAGAGGTTGCAGCATTAGTAGCAGCTCGGCGACAACTCCGTGACTGGAGTCTCGGCTCTGACCTTGTGGACACTGCCGTCGGCCGCCAGCACAAGCGCCCAGCCCTTGGGATTCTCCCCCCAGGAGGACAGGTCCAGATCCCTTCGCCAGGGCCTCCCTCCCGCCCAGTGCCAGTGGCACATTGCGAGCGGGGTGGAGCCCTCCCACTTCCCGTGGCCGTAGCGGGGCGGCGGATTCCACCAGCGGAGCTTGAGGGCATACTTCCAGTTTGGGATGTAGGTGTAGCTCACGCCCGAGGGTAGATGGCGATCTCCCTCCATGTAGTCGTCCCCCTCGCGCTTCCCTTCCTCAGGGTCGAGGGGACAGACGAAGATCGCCGGATTGGGGACATAGGTCGGATGGACGTGTGAGAGCTGGGGCGCCAGCTCCCCGAAGTCGCTCTTGTACATCAGCATGGCCATGCCGATCTGGCGCAGGTTGCTGATGC
>JALGTG010000248.1 GCA_029821495.1 Candidatus Hebobacteria bacterium | reverse complement strand
GAGGCGGTCGATGGTGGGGACGGGAGGCTGATTCTGGTTGTCGTCGTTAGTGGTTGTCATCGGGCGCCTCCGCTGCTGGTGTGGGGTGGCTGCGCAGGAAGCGGGCAAGGAGGATGGCTCCGGCGAGCGCGGAGAGCGTGCCTGTGCAGATGAGGTAGAGCGCGATGTTGTCCATCTTGGCGGGAAGCCGAAGCGAGCCGATGGCTATGCCCGAAGCCAAGGCTGCCGCAGCATAGGCCGGGTAGCGCGCGCGGCCGGATCTGGAGTAGAGGTGCCAGGAGGCGCCGACGAAGCACATTCCTATCCAGAGCGGCAACCAGCGGTACCACTCAGCGGTGGTGAGGCGGCCGAGCAGTGCGAGGGTGACGGCGAGCAGCGCGCCGGCAGCGAACATGAAAAGGAAGATGCCCGCTATGAGGGTCTTCGGCTTTTCCGGGATAGGGACGACCTTGCCGAGCCTGGGGTAGGTTAGACGGCGCTTTGCTCTTTCAATGGCCCGCTGGCCGAAGAAGACGAATAGGATCGTCCAGGCCCCGATGAAGATGCCGGTGAGATTGGAATCCAAGGAGAGGGCGATACCGCAGAGGACGAGGAAGAACCCCACGAGGATCTCCATGATGCCGTCCTTGAAGAAGGAACGGTAGGCTTTGCGCTCGAGCTGGTTGAGGTCAACGGTTTCGGACATGATGGGTCTCCTTGCGTGTGGCTGCGTCTAACGGCGGGCGAAGGGCAGGGCAGCCAAGAGCGCCAGGACGCGGGCCCTGAAGCGCCAGCGGCGGGTGGTATCGTAGGCGGTGCGGCCGGCTTTGGTGAGGCGGAGAAGGGCGGAGGGCGAGGCCGGCGGCTGGTCCGCTGCGGGGGCGAGAAGGCCCCGGGCTGCGAGGTCGTCAATGTGCTCGGCTATGCGGTGGTATGGGATGCCGGTCTGGCGGGATAGGTAGAGTAGGTCGGCACTGTCCACGACCTGGAGGGAGCCGAGGAGGGAATGGTGTGCCGGGTCGCGAAGGAAGGATCCGGGTCGGGTTGGTCCAGGTGGAGGGCAGGCAGTGTTGTCGGTCATGGTGCGCTCGCTTTCTGGTTGGCAGAGCACTTTGTATAGCAAAGTACTCTGCGGATAGTATACCACAGGATGGGGTAGTGTCAACCCCCTGGGGGAGAAAAAAGTGCGGGGGCGGCAGAGAATGGGCTTAGCGGGGGTCCTGGGCGCTTCTGGGGCGCTATGGGGGTTGGACGGCAGGGGTCGGGAGGCAGTGGGCGGGTGTCGATTGGCCGAGATCCTTCGTCCCTAGGTCCGCTGTAGGCGGACCGGGATGGCGGCCGCCAAAGGTGGCCTAGCCACTTCGCTCAGGATGACAGAATGGCTGCGGAGGGGGGCGCGGGTTGGATGGTCGGGAGGTGGGTGGGAGCTGTTGAGGTCCTTCGACTTCGTCCGCCGGGGGCGGACTCCGCTCAGGATGACACAAGGGGGGACGGCGGGCTCCCGTTCGGCGTTGCTCAGGGCAGGCCCTCGACTGCGCTCAGGATGACAGAATGTGCGGCGGGCGGGGATGGGCCGTCTTGGGAGGGCGGGTTCACACGACTGGAGCTCTGGGGCCGGACAAGGTGGGTGAAGGGGGAAATCGTGGAACATGACCTTACGGGGACGATGGGGGCAGATTCGGCTTCGGGGGGTCGGCTGGCATAGAAGTGGGTGGTGGATCCGTAGAGGCGGGGGAAATGCGTACTGGGAGGGAAGAATGAGTGATACCACGATGGTCTGCTGGCGTGAGGCACTGCGCGCGTGCGTGCGGAGCGGGGAGGCAGTGGGCCTTGCAGAGCACCTGGCGCGACTGCCGGAGGACGAGCGCGCGGTGCTGCTGGAGGGTCTGGAGTGCGAGGAGCTGCGGGCGAGGGTGAACTCGCTGCTGCTGCTGCGGCAGGAGCAACTGGCGCTGGCGTAAGCGGCTGAGAGAGGGAGACGCGGGAGCAGGCGGCAGGAATGGGGAGGATCGAGGGGATGGCGTCTGCGGTGTTCCGTGTGGGGAAGGGCGTGTGGCTTTGCTCGGCGTCGGTGGCGGCGCTGGTGACGGGGCTGGCCTGCTCGGAGTCCGTCCACTTCCGCGGTTTCTGGCCGGAGTTCTGGATTGCGCTGAGCCTGGGGCTGGTGGTGACGTCGCTGGTGTGGAGTGTGGAGGCGCGGGTGGCTGAGGAGGAGTTGTCGGAGAAGGGGCAGCGGATGTAGGCTCAGTGGCAGCCGGGCGCGAGGTCGGCGTTTGATGGAGGTAGTTCAGGGTCGCTGAAGGCGGCCCTTTTTGTTTGGGTGTGGGCGGGGCCGGAGAAACAGGAGGAATGGCACTGGTTGGGGTAGTAGGCGGCAGAGTGAGTGGAGGACTGTCGTCAATGGCGCGAGCTAGAGGGAAGGTCGTCGTGGGGGTTGACGTTGGGAACACGAAGACGGAGGCGGCGGTCTGTGCGATGGATGGGGAGCTAGTGGGGATGAGCCGCGGGGGCAGGGGGAACTGGGAGGGGCTGGGGGAGGCAAGGTCGGCGGAGGTCATCACGGAGGTTGCGGGTGCGGCCCTGGATATGGCCGGGGCGGGGAGGGGGGAGGTAGCGCACGCGCACATGGGGATGGCTGGTCTGGACTGGCCGGATGACGAGCCCCGGATGGAGAAGGCGCTGGCGGGGGCGGGGTGGGAATGCGGGATGACGCTGGAGAACGACTCGTTTCTGACGCTGCGGGCAGGAGCGCCGGAGGGGCACGGGATTGGCGTGACGGCGGGGACGGGGATCTGCGCCGCGATAGTGCGGCCGGATGGAGAGAAGTACTTCTACGGGGCGTTCACAGACATGGGCGGGGGGACGGATGTGGCCGGGCCGGCGTTGGAGGCGGTGGTTCGGGCGGAGGACGGGAGGGGCCGGGCGACGGCGCTGACGGAGGCGCTGCTGGAGGTGACGGGGCACGGGAGCGTGCGGGAGATGGTGTATGACGCGCACCGGCGGGGGGAGCAGGTGTCGAGGACGACGCTGAACCGGGTGCTGTTCGCGACGGCGGAGGAGGGGGATGAGGTGGCGGCGGAGATCGTGACGCGGTTCGGGTGCGAGTTGGCGCTGTGTGCGAGCAACCTGATAGGACGGTATGGGCTGGAGGCGGAGGATACGGCGGTGGTGGCGGCCGGGTCGCGCTTTGTGAAGACGGGGCGGCTGCTGTTCGAGGTGTTTCGTGGGGAGGTTATGAAGGTGGCACCGCGGGCGCGGGTGGTGCTGTCGGATCAGGCTCCGGTGATCGGCGCGGTGAGGGGGGCGCTTGAGGCGTGCGGGAGGGAGGGGCCGGCGATCTGGGAGCGGGTGCGGGAGTCGGCCTCGGTGAAGGGGTGGGTTCGGCAGGGGGAGGAGGGAGAAGGAGATGGCGATGGGGAGTGAGCGCGGCGGCAAGGTGGTGGTGATCGGGGGTGGGAGCAGCTATACGCCTGAGATTGTGGAGGGGCTGATCGCGCGCGCGGAGGAGCTTTCGCTGGGGGAGGTGTGGCTGGTTGATATTCCGGAGGGGAGTGAGAAGCTGGAGGTGGTGGGAGGGCTTGCGGGGCGGATG
>JALGTG010000247.1 GCA_029821495.1 Candidatus Hebobacteria bacterium | reverse complement strand
GAGCCCGAGAGGTGGTCAGAGATCGTTCCGGAGGTCTACTAATATGGCAGGAGCAAGCTCCTGCCCAACGGGAAAGGCTGATACGGGAGCCCGAGAGGTGGTCAGAGATCGTTCCGGAGGTCTACTAATATGGCAGGAGCAAGCTCCTGCCCAACGGGAAAGGCGGATACGGGAGCCGGAGCGGTGGAGCGAGATCGTGCCGGAGGTGTATTGATGTGGCAGGAGGCAAGCCCGCCGGAGGCGGGCAAGCTCCTGCCGAACGATGATGAAGGAGCGTAGATGCCGACACGCGATGATCTGAAGAAGGTGATGGTGATCGGGTCGGGTCCGATTGTGATCGGGCAGGCGGCGGAGTTCGATTACGCGGGGACGCAGGCGTGCAAGGCCCTGCATGAGGAAGGGATCGAGGTGGTGCTGATCAACTCGAACCCCGCCACCATTATGACCGACACGAACATGGCGGACCGGGTGTATGTGGAGCCGCTGACGCTCGAGTTCGCGGCCCGCATCATGGAGCAGGAGAGGCCGCAGGGGCTGATCGGCACGCTGGGAGGACAGACCGGCCTGAACCTGGCCACACAGCTCGCGCGGACCGGGGTGCTGGACCAGTTCGAGGTCGATCTGCTGGGCACTTCGCTGGAGGCGATAGAGCGCGCGGAGGACCGGGAGCGCTTCCGGCAGACGATGCGGGAGATCGGCGAGCCAATCCCGGAGAGCGCAATCGTCAACAATATCGAGGAGGCGCTGGCGTTCTCGCGGACGATCGGCTTCCCGATCATCGTGCGGCCGGCCTACACGCTGGGGGGAACGGGCGGGGGGATCGCGTGGAGCGAGGCGGAGCTGCGAGACATCTGCTCGCGGGGGCTGACGGTGAGCATGATCCACCAGGTGCTGGTGGAGCGGTGTGTGATCGGGTGGAAGGAGATCGAGTATGAGGTGATGCGGGACGCGGCGGACACGTGCATCACGGTGTGCAGCATGGAGAACATGGACCCGATGGGGGTGCACACCGGCGACTCGATTGTGGTGGCGCCGGCGCAGACGCTGGGCGACCAGGAGTATCAGATGCTGCGTACGGCGTCGCTGAAGATCATCAGGGCGCTCGGGATCGAGGGCGGGTGCAACATCCAGTTTGGGCTTGATACAGATAGCTACGAGTACTATGTGATCGAGGTGAACCCGCGGGTGAGCCGGTCGAGCGCGCTGGCGTCGAAGGCGACCGGGTATCCGATCGCGCGAGTGGCGGCGAAGATCGCTGTCGGGCTGCGGCTGGACGAGATCCCGAACGCGGTGACACAGAAGACACTGGCGTGCTTCGAGCCCACCATAGACTACATCGTGGCGAAGATCCCGCGCTGGCCGTTCGACAAGTTCGCGCTCGGGGACCGGACGATCGGAACGCAGATGAAGGCCACCGGCGAGGTTATGGCGATAGACCGGAGCTTCGAGGCGGCGCTGCTGAAGGGGGTGCGGTCGCTGGAGATCGGGGCTTACGGGCTGCGGTCGAAGACCGTGTCGCAGTGGGGGGAGATGGAGGTCGAACAGTGCCTGAAGGAAGCGACCGACGAGCGTCTGTTCGCGATCGCGGAGGCGTTTCGTCGGGGGATGATGGTGGAGGAGGTGGCGGAGCTATCGCGGGTGGACCCGTGGTTCCTGCGGAAGATCAAGAACATCGTTGACCTGGAACAGGAGATTCGCCAGGCGGGCGCGGAGGGGATAACGGACGAGCTGGTGGCGAGGGCGAAGAAGACGGGATTCTCGGATCACGAGATGGCCGACCTGCTGGGGATTGCGGAGCGGGAGATGAGGGAGCGGAGGCAAGCGCTGAACCTGATCCCGCCATACAAGATGGTGGACACATGTGCGGCCGAGTTCGAGGCAGTGACGCCGTACTACTACTCGACGTACGAGACCGAGTGCGAGGTGGAGGTGGCGGAGAAGCCGCGGGTGATCGTGATCGGGGCGGGGCCGATCCGGATCGGCCAGGGGATCGAGTTCGACTACTGCACGGTGCACGCGGTGTGGGCGCTGCGGGAGGAGGGCTATCAGTCCATCATCATCAACAGCAACCCGGAGACCGTCTCGACTGACTTCGACACCTCGGACAAGCTCTACTTCGAGCCGATCACAGAGGAGGACGTGCTGCACATCATCGCCCGCGAGCAGCCGGAGGGTGTGGTGGTGCAGTTCGGCGGTCAGACGGCGATCAACCTAGCAGGGGTGTTCCACGAGAACGGGGTGCGTCTGCTGGGGACGGATTTCGAGGGGATTGACATCGCCGAGGACCGGGACCGGTTCGAGCGGCTACTGCGGGAGCTGGACATTGCGAAACCGGCCGGCCGGGGGGTGGCGTCGGTGGAGGAGGCGGTGAGGACCGCCGGAGAGATTGGCTACCCGGTGCTGGTGCGGCCATCGTATGTGCTGGGCGGGCGGGCCATGGAGATCGTGTACTCCGAGGATGAGCTGGTATCGTATATGCGCCTGGCCGCCGATGTGTCACCGCGGCATCCGATTCTGGTGGACAAGTATGTGGTGGGCACAGAGCTGGAGGTTGATGTCATCTGCGATGGGGAGGAGGCGCTTATTCCGGGAGTGATGGAGCACATCGAGCGCGCGGGAGTGCACTCGGGCGACTCGATGGCGGTTTGCCCGCCGGTGAGCCTGAGCCGGGAAGTGCAGGACAAGGTGGTGGACTACTCGACGCGACTGGCGCGGGCGCTGCAGGTGCGGGGTCTGATGAATATCCAGTTCGTGCTTGGGGCCGACGGCGTGCTGTATGTGCTCGAGGTGAACCCGCGTGCGAGTCGCACCGTGCCCTATCTGTCGAAGATCACCGGGATATCAATGGTCAATGTGGCGACTAAGTGCATGCTGGGAAGGAAGCTGAAGGAACTCGGGCACACGCCCGGGCTGTTCCCCCCGCGGTCGTACTACGCGGTCAAGGCGCCGGTGTTCTCGTTTGCGAAGCTGACCGAGGTGGATATCAACCTGGGGCCGGAGATGAAGTCAACCGGGGAGATTATGGGGATAGACACGGACTACTCGAAGGCCGTGTACAAGGCGATGGTGGCGGCTGGCATCGAGGTGCCGAACGGGGGCTCGTTGATAGCCACCGTCGCGGACAAAGACAAGGAGGAGGCGGGGGAGCTGATCCGGGAGCTGGCGGAGCTGGGATTCCGAGTCCACGCGACGCGGGGCACGCACGAGCACCTGGAGAAGATCGGGGTGCCGTCAACGCCGGTGAAGAAGATCAGCGAGGGGTCGCCGAACATCATAGACCTGGTGCGGTCGGGGGAGATCCACCTGGTGCTGAACACGCTGTCGCCGGACCGGAACCCGGAGCGGGAGGGGGCGAGGATTCGGCGGGCCTCGGTGGAGTACTCGATTCCGTGTCTGACGTCGCTCGATACGGCGCGGGCGCTGCTCCTGGCGCTGACGAGCCGGCGGGAGAGCGGCGAGTTCACGTCGCTGCCGATTCAGGAGTACGAGAAGATGGTGGGGCCGGCGGCGACATAGGGGAGAGGTGGGGCGTCCGGGGCGCAGAGGATTGCGGGCAATCGACACCCGAGGAGCCGTGATGTCGGTCTCAGC
>JALGTG010000246.1 GCA_029821495.1 Candidatus Hebobacteria bacterium | reverse complement strand
TCGGGATCAGGTCATACCGCCGCCTGAGCTGCACATCCACCTGCGACCACGCATTGTCTATCCGGTTCCGCAGCACGATCATCCGGTTGAACGTCACGATCGCCCACAGGACGATGACGGCGATGATCCCCAGCACGATCCACAGTCCGAGGAGATCCACTATACCCTCCCTTCGCTCGCCTCAGCGCCGGCTGACGGCGTCAGCTGCCCTCTACCTACTCTCCGTCTCTTCTTCGCCTACTCTTTGCCACACCCCCTTCCCTTCTTCCACCTGCACGTCAACCCGGCCTCCCGCCTCGGGCCCACATCGCTCGTGCGGGCCCGCGGGGAAGGAGATACCTTTCCCCTTGCTGAACTCCCTCAGAAACAGCAGCACCCGGCGTGATCCGCGCGCGATCCGCATAGGGGGTATGACTTGACCGCAAACGCATCGAGGTTACTCGTTGCTCTCGCAGCGATGCTTGTCGCGGTCGGCGCAATCGCCTTCTCCTCGCTGCCCTGCACGGCCGGGGAGCAGACGGCGCCAGTCCACTCACAGAGGGAGGGTCCGGTGAGCGCAGAGCCATCCAAGCTCGAGAATGCACCCCTGATCTGTCTCTGGCAGCACGATCCGGAAGTGGACATCGCCCCACTGGTGAAGGAGCTGGGGTTCAACACCGTCTGGACGGATGATCCTGAGTATACTGGCCAGCGGTGGGAGGACACCCAGATGTACCAGGCGCTTCAGGTCCCCGGGATCGACAACGTGATCCCCAAGATAGAACGCGCCGCGTGGGGCTGGACCCAGGAGGAGTCGCTCAAGACCGCACGATGGATCGCGGATCTCTCGCTCGAGCACGAGGGCATCATCGGCCTCTATCTCAATGACTTCTACGACGAGATCGAGGATGGCCACCGGACCATGGAGCAGTGGCGCGAGATCATCGCCGCCGTCAAGTCCGTCAACCCCGACCTCGACCTCTGGGTGCCCCACTATCCCCACCGCGGCAACGAAGAGCGCGAGTTCGACATCGACTACCAGGGCGTCATCTTCAACGTGTGGGACCCGCGGAACGCCGCCGATGCCGACCGCTACTTGACTCAGGCGGCGACCCAGCACGCCGGCAAGACAATCCTCGGCGGCCTCTACCTCAGCAGCGGCCCCCGTCGCGGGCGCTGGCTCGCAGAAGAGGACTTCAAGAGTCTGCTCCGCCTATACGTCAATCACATCAACGCCGGAAGGCTGCACGGCCTGCGCATCTTCTCCGCCGGCCAGCTCGACCAGCGCCCTGAGTACATCGAGTGGGCAAAGGAAGTGCTGGCGGACCTGAAGGCGGCTCAGTAGTTCGTAGGGCGGGAGCCCCTAGGCCTGCCTTCGGCAGGCCGGGGTGGCGGCCCGAAGGGCTTAGCCACTTGCCTCCTGCCACGTGAAGCATGGAATCGTAGAGCGGCATGACCTCCCCCGCTTGAGCGCTGTTCCGGCAGAGCGCGGACTGCGCGCTGCTCTGCGCCCTACCGCCCCACCAGCTCCAACACGCTCCCCCTCGCCACCGCCCTCTCCCCATACCGATCCTTCACCTGATCCACCCGCTCCGCCAGCCGCTCCCGACGCGCCTTCTCCTCCACCAACGGCAGCCCCATCTGGCCCCCATTCGCCCCCACCGCAAACTGAGCCACCGTCACCCGCACCCGCCTCACCAGCCGCCCCTTGAGCTTAACGCGCTCGAACAGCGCTCCCGCCGCCTGAAACAGCACCTCCGCCGACCCCGCCGGCTCGCCCAGTGTCCGCCGCGCGCTCACCCGCCGCATATCCCGAAACACCAGCGCGAGCTTCACCTGCCTCGCCGCCTGCCCCCGCTGGCGCAACCTTCTCCCGATCTCCTCCGTCACCGCCCGCAGCGCCGCCCGAATCCGCTCCCGCTCCTCCGTCGGCGGCCGCAGATCGAGCTGCACCGAAAACACCCCCTGCTCCCACCGCCGATCCGTAGGGCAGGAGCGCGTCTCCTGCCCCACTCCGTCTTCCCAGGGATCGCCGCCCCGGGCGATCTCCCACAACCTCCTCCCCCACTCCCCAAGCGCGCGCCGCACCGCCTCCTCCGGCAGCGCCGCTAGGTCCTTCCCCCGGCGAATCCCCATATCCCCCAGCCGCTCCGCCCAGGCCTCATCGACTCCGGGCAGGGCCGAAATCGCCAGCCGACCCGCGAACTCAGCCGCCTCCTCCGCCTTTACCTCCACTACCTCGCCGGGGCGTGCCGACTCACACGCCAGCCGCGCCACCATCCGGTTCGGCCCGACCCCCACAGAAGCCGTCACCCCGACCTCCGCCCGAAGGCGATTGCGAATCTCCTGCGCCACACTCTTCGCCGGCCCGAAAAGCCGCTCCGTCCCCGTCAAATCCAACTGTAGGGCGGGTGTGCCCACGCCCGCCATCCGTTGCTGTAGGGCGGGCATGTGGCTAGGTCCCTTTGGGACCGCCATCCCGGTCCGCCTCGGGCGGACATAGGGACCCATGCCCGCCTCTCTTATCTCTCGCACCCTCGGCGTATAATCCCCACATATCTCCACCACCCGCTGCCAGAAATACTCATACTTCTCCGCATCCGCCTCCGCCACCAACACCTCCGGACACCGCCGCTTCGCCTCCCACAGCGAATCGCCCGGCCGCACGCCGCGCTCCTGTGCCGCAGGAGACGCGCTCACCACCCGCTGCCCGCTCTCATCACACAACACCACAGGCCTATCCTGCGCAGCTTTAGCGGAGCAGCACCGCGCCTCAACAGAATCGGCCCTCGCGTTGGCCAGGCCTGTCCCGAGCGCAGCCGAGGGAAGCTTGCCTCCTGCCCTCTTGCTGTGCTCCCGCGCCTCCACCGACGCGCCCAGCCCATGCACCCGCACATGCGCAAACACGCGGCTCATTTCCGCCTCCTGCTTACTCATCCTCGCACCCCCCGTAGGAGCGACATTCTTGTCGCGACCTTCGTTGCTTCGGTATTTCAGTGCCGAAGCGCCTCTACCGTTTGCTCCTTCGCGTTGCCTTTGTAGGGCGGGCATGCCGGAGTTTACCCTGAGCGTAGTCGAAGGGCCCGCCGCCGCTCACCCGCCAACATCAATCCTCCCCAGAGCCGCTTGACCGTTCGGCAGGAGCTTGTTTACCCGGGCCTTGCCGCAGGGCCTCCTGCCCTCTCCAACACGCCCCACTCATCCGTCCACATCGATCTTGCCCAGATGCCAACCCATCGTTTCCGACCGCAGAAACACCTCATACAGATCGGCCCTCTCCTCCACCGTCACCGCGAAGTGATAACACCTCCCGACACCCTCATTCGTCACCCAGCGATTCCGGATCGCCTCCACCCGATAGCACCTTCCTTTCCACTCGAACCACAGCGGCGAGACTCGCCCTCGCCTGAAAAACGCACACACCCGAATCGGCTCTCCAATAACCTCCAGCATCCTCGTACCCACATAAGTGGACACATTATAGCAAACACCCGTTCTATTGTCAAGGATTATCGAACAAATGTGACCTTTCCCCCAAAAACAGGTCCAGGTTGAGAGTTAGGGAATCCGGGCCTTTGGAGAGGAGCAGGTCAGCTATGAATGGGAAGCGGTATAAGCCGGAGCAGATCATCCAGAA
>JALGTG010000245.1 GCA_029821495.1 Candidatus Hebobacteria bacterium | reverse complement strand
GGAAGGGCTGTGCGTCGAGCTGAGGAGAGTGCATCAGGAGCTGGGGACGACGACGATCCACGTGTCGCACAACTTCGAGGAGACACTGGCGGTTGCGGACCGGGTCGGGATCATCCACGAGGGGCGAGTTCGGCAGGTGGGAGAGGCGGAGGAGGTCTTCCGGCGGCCGGTGTCGGAGTTTGTGGCGCGGTTCGTGCGGTGCGACAATATCCTGGCGGGCAGGGCGCGGCGGGTGGAGCGCGGGCTGCGGGTGGAAGTGGAGGGGGCCGAATTCGAGGTGGGGAGCGGGCCGGAAGGGGAGGTCCATCTGACGGTACGGCCGGAGGACGTGGAGGTGGTCCGCGCTGGGGGAGGGGAGGGGCGGAACCGGGTGGGGGGTCGGATTGCGCGGGTGGTGGCCAAGGGAGCGCTGACGAAGATTGAGGTGAGGGGGAGGGTGGCGCTGACGGCGCTGGTGGGGAGGCGCGCGTTCCAAAGCGGCGGGCTGGAGGTGGGGGATGAGGTGGTTGCGTTCTTCGATCCGTCGTCGGGGCACGCGTTCGCGCGAGAGTGAGGCGCGTTGGTGTTCGAGCACGAGATGCAGCGGTGATGGGTTGACATCGGTGGGGGCGGGGCCGTAGAATCCAGCAAGCCACGATGCGCCCGCGGCGAGCGGGCGTTTTGCGCGAAGGGGGTAGGAGATGCCTGGTAGGGCGCGGCGAGAGGCCGATTTCCAGCCGGAGCTTCGTAAGAACCTGGTGACGCGGGAGTGGGTGATCATCGCCAAGGGGAGGGGGAAGCGGCCGAGCGACTTCGCTCCGGCCGGGGAGCGGGAGGCGCTGCCGGAGCACGACGACGCATGCCCGTTCTGCACGGGGAACGAGTCGAAGACGCCGCCCGAGGTGTACGCGGTGAGGGACGGGGGGCGGCCGAACTCGCCGGGGTGGACGGTGCGGGTGGTGCCGAACAAGTTTGCGGCGCTGCGGGCGACGGGGTCGGAGCACCTGAGGACGATCGGCCTGCACTCGGCGCGGGACGGGTTCGGGGCGCACGAGGTTATCATAGAGACGCCGGATCACAACAAGGACTTGTGGGAGATGGACCTGGCGCAGATCGAGGGGGTGATACAGGCCTACTGGCAGCGGTATTTGGCCTACGAGTCGCGGGAGGCGCTGCAGTACGTGCTGCTGTTCCGGAATCAGGGCCTGCAGGCGGGGACGTCGCTGGCGCATCCGCACTCGCAGTTGATTGCCGCGCCGGTGATGCCGCACCAGCTTCAGGTCGAGCTGCAAGGCGGGGCGGCATACTGGGAATACCTTGGGCGGTGTGTGTACTGCGCGCTGATGGAGGACGAGATGAAGTCGGGGGAGCGGGTGGTGCTGGAGACGGAGCACTTCCTGGTGGTGACGGCGTTCGCCGGGAGGTACCCGTTCGAGACGTGGATTCTGCCGAAGAGACATGCGATCCGGTTTGCGGCGATGACGGAGGCGGAGGCGACGGATCTGGCGCGAGTTCTGAAGGACGTGCTGAGCAAGCTCGCGGGGTGCCTGCAGAGGCCGTCGTATAACTTCGCGATTCACAGCGCGCCGACCGCAGAGCACAACGTACGGGCCTACCACTGGCACCTGGAGATCTTCCCGCGGATCACGACGCTGGGAGGGTTCGAGTTGGGGAGCGATATCTACATCAACGTGGTGGCTCCCGAGGACGCCGCGGCATATCTGCGGGAGGCCGAAGCGCCGGCCGCGTAGCGGAGAGAGACGAAGAAAGCCATCTCAACAGCCGACCTCTTGATAGGGGTCGGCTGTTTGCTGCCGGGAGGCCGCGGGAGGTATGCAGGGAAGATCGGGGAATGCGAGGAGAGGCGTGTGCGAATGTGAGGCGGACGAGAGTCGCGTTGGCGGCGGCCGCGGGGCGCCGGCCGCCGAGACGGGAAGCGACAGATGACAGAAGAGGGTATAGCGGCGATGATGAAGGTGAGCAATGTGATGTGGTTGGCGCTGATTTCCGTAGCAGTGACCGCGGCGATGTCGTCTTGCTCGGCTCGCGGAGGGGGCGAGAGCGGCACGACGTACCACGTTGACTCGGCGCGCGGGGATGACGCCAATGATGGGACGGCGCCGGAGCGGGCGTGGCGGAGCTTGGCGCGCGTCAACGAGGTGAAGCTCGCACCGGGTGATAGGATTCTCCTCCGGGCGGGGACGCAGTATGTGGGCCGGCTGCGGCCGCAGGGATCGGGGGAGGAGGGAAGTCCCATCGCGATCGGGATGTACGGGGAGGGGGAGAAGCCGAGGATAGACGCGGAGGGGAAGCACGGGGAAGCGCTGCTGCTGGAGAATGTGGAGTACTGGGAGGTCAGCAATCTGGAGCTGACGAACCGCGGGGAGAAGCGGAGGCCACACGCGGCGGGGGCGCGGGTGACGATCAGGGACTTCGGGACCGCGCACCACATACACCTGAAGAATCTCTACGTGCACGATGTATACGGGGGCACTTGGAAGGGGCAGGGAGGTGGGGGGATTCAATGGTTCAACGGAGGAGAGAAGGTCAAGTCGCGGTTTGATGGGCTGCTGATCGAGGGGTGCCATCTGGTGCGGACGGATCGCAATGGCATCACGGGGTGGAACGACCACTGGACGCGCGACAAGTGGCATCCGAGCCTGAACGTGGTTATCCGCGGGAATGTGCTGGAGGATATCGGGGGCGACGGGATCGTGCCGATTGGGTGCGATGGGGCGCTGATCGAGCACAACGTGCTGCGGGGTGGGCGAATGCGGGCGCCGGATTACGCCGCGGGGATCTGGCCGTGGAGCTGTGACAACACGGTGGTTCAGTTCAATGAAGTGAGCGGGATGAAGGGGACGAAGGACGGGCAGGGGTTCGATTCCGACTGGAACTCGCGGAACACGCTGATCCAGTATAACTACAGCCACGACAATGAGGGTGGGTTCCTGTTGATCTGCAACGATGGCAACGTTGAGGCGCCTGCCAGCGTCGGCAACGTCGGGACAGTGGTGCGGTACAACATCAGCCAGAACGACGGCGAGAGGACGTTTCAGATCAGCGCGGTGGAGGACACGGCTGTCTACAACAATGTGATATATGTGGGCCCTGACCAGGACATCCCTATCATCGCGCACCATAGTTGGGGCGGGTATGCGAAGAACACGCGGTTCCACAACAACATCTTCTATGTCGATGGGAAGGCGCGGTACGAGTTCGGCCGGAGCGAGGGGAATGTGTTCGAGGGGAACGTGTTCTTCGGGAACCACGAGAATCCGCCGGAGGATGCCGGGGCTATCACGGCCGATCCGATGCTGGTGGCGCCGGGGAGCGGGGGGGCTGGGCTGGACTCGCTGGAGGGCTACAAGCTGAGGGAGGGGTCGCCGTGCATTGGGGCGGGGGTGGTCATGCCGGACAACGGGGGGCGGGACTTCTGGGGGAATGCAGTGGCGGCGGAGGCGCCGGACATCGGGGCGCACCAGATGGGCCAGTGAGGGGGGCACACCGCTTGGCCGATGGCCGTTGGGCGAGTGGCAGATTGCTAGTCGCGGGCCTTCTCGATGATGCAGATGCGGTTCTGGTCGCCGTCGAGGGCCCAGAGGCGCCGGCCATCGTGGGCTAGGCCGCGGACGTCGAAGGGAAGGTCTCCCCAGTCGAGTAGGTTGCCGTCGTGGCCTGTCTTGATGAGGGTGGAGGCCCAGAAGTCGGAGTGCCAGACACCGTCGGGCGTCGGCGCGAAGCAGTTCGGC
>JALGTG010000244.1 GCA_029821495.1 Candidatus Hebobacteria bacterium | reverse complement strand
CGGGGCACTTCTCCACGACCCTCGGTGAGATCGTCTCCCCCGTAGAGGTGCTGGGCGGTGTTGCGCAGACTGTCCTGAAGCCGTCCAACACGGCGGGAACGGCCTTTGTGTCCGCGATGGTCGGCGCCGCGCGGAGCACTATAGAGGTGGAGTTTCTGACCACGGCCGGCAGCGCCTCCCCCGGCTCGCGCCTGGTCCAGCTAACCGCAGACGAGCTTTCCTACAGCGCCAGCCAGCGAGCGTTTGTTGCCACGTGGAACGCGGAGCTGAAGTATCAGGCCATCGAAATCCGCGCCGACAGCATCCACTACGACATGTCCCCCAACGTCGTGCGCGCCCACGGCGACGTCACTCTCCGCTCCGGCGACCGCCTGGTGCAGGCCGATGTCCTGCGCTACGAGCTTCGCTCTCTCAGGGGGCGAGCGCTGCGGATGGGAGATGAGGTCGAGAAGCTGCTGGTGGAGGGAGACGCCCTCGAAACGCGCCCCGATACAGCCGAGGATTCCTGTCTGTGGGCGCCCTCGAACACCGGGGAGACGCGGACCTGGGTCAGGGCGCAGAGCGCGGTCATCGATCCGAACCGCAAGATCATCCTCGACCACGCGACCTTCTACGTCGACGACACGCGCGTGATGAGCCTGCGGCGGCACGTGCTCGACCCGAAGTTCGGCGAGGCCTTGTTCGGGAACACCTTCGGCTACAGCTCTGGCGCCGGCGTGGACGTTGACTTCCCCATCTACTACCGGGCCAGCGGGCACCGCGTCGGATCGCTCCACTTGACTCGCAACCGCACGGTCGGCACCTACCAGTACGAGCCGGGCTGGTCGCTCGGCCTGAAGGAGGAGTACTTCCGACAGGGGAAAACCGAGGGCTCGTTCACGCTGCACGACGTGCTAGACGTGGATCGCGGACTGCGCTGGGATCACTCCCAGCACCTTGGGGGCGGCTCTCGCCTCAACCTCAGCGGCAGCACGATGCTCCTCGACGATGACAGCCCGCGCCTGCGCTCAATGGGGTTGACCTACTTCCAGCCGGTCTCGAGCGGGAGGGCCTCGCTGTCGCTCTCCCGCAGCGACTTCGGAGCGTCCGAGAGTTACTTCTCCGACCTGGCATATCGCTTTCGCACCTTCGGCGTGGGAGGCGGCGTCCTCGCTGTCCCCGTCGTTCATCTGCGGCATTCGCGGAGCCAGCACGACGAGGAACAGCTTCTGGTGGACCCGGCAACCGGCGAGCCGCTTCGTATCGCTCAGCAGAGCACGGGAAGGACGACCTCTCCGGGCATTGACCTCAACTTCGACCTGCCAACGCGGGAGCTGGACAGCAGGACTAGGCTGACCGCGCGCGTGATGACCGGATACGCCTGGGGCCTGTCGGACGGCAGCCGGGGAGTGTTGGACGCGCGACTCAGCCTGCGGCGTCGGCTGGGACCCACCGAGTTCATGAAGCTGAGCTATACCTATTCCGGCACGCCGGCCAGCATACAGCCCTCGCTGTTCAGCTATGGCCGGCAGAGGGTGAGCCTGACCGGCATGGCCGACCTCATGGGCGCGCGCATCCGGCTCAACACCTCCCGGGAGCTTGACGGCGAGCGGTTCTTCGGCTCCGTCCAGGCCACGCGGCCTCTGCCCTTCGGCTCCGACCGAATGGGGCGGCCCCTGTGGAGTTTGGATGCCAGTCACTTCTTCTCCCACCTGGAGGACTACCACCTAGCCAGCTCCCGCCTGTCGCTGAACCGGCTGCTCGGGCGCTACCGGGCGTCCCTGTGCTATTCCCCGGAGGGACACGGCGGCTATGACAGCCGGCCGTGGATCGGCAGCTACGGCTACGGGTACACCTACTCCGGGGGCCGGAGCCTCTGGTTCGAGTTCGCCGTCGCGGCGCACTGATCGCCGGCGGCTCGATCTGGGCCTTATCAAACACCCGTTGGTATGTTATAATGCGGCGCTACTACCATGGCCCGGCAGTTTGAACTAGTCTCCGACCTTGTCCCGAAGGGCGATCAGCCAGCGGCCATCGACGGCCTGGCTGAGGGCATCCAGCGCGGGCTTCAGCGCCAGACCTTGCTGGGAGTGACCGGCTCGGGCAAGACCTTCACTGTGGCCCACGCCATCGCGCGGGTCCAGCGGCCCACCCTCGTCATTGCACACAACAAGACGCTGGCCGCGCAGCTCTGCGGGGAGTTCCGCGAGTTCTTCCCCAACAACGCCGTCGCCTACTTCGTCAGCTATTACGACTACTACCAGCCCGAAGCGTATCTCGCCCAGACGGACACATACATCGAGAAGGACGCGTCCATCAACGAGGAGATCGACCGCCTCCGCCACTACGCTACCCAGTCGCTCTTCGAGCGACGAGACGTCATCGTCGTCGCCAGCGTATCGTGCATCTACGCCCTCGGCTCCCCGGAGGAATACGAACGTCTCACCTTCCAGGTGAAGCGAGGCGAGAGCTACGACCGGGACAGGCTGCTCAGGCGGCTGGTGGCCATGCAGTTCACGCGGAACAACATCGGCCTCGACCGAGGCCAGTTCCGGGTGAGAGGAGACGTGCTGGAGATTCTCCCTGTGGACGAAGAGCGCATCACCCGGGTAGAGATGCTCGGGGATGAGGTGGAGCGCGTGCTCTCTGTCAACCCGGTGACAGGTGAGGTGATTGCCGAACTCGACGGAGCGATGGTCTTCCCGGCGACACACTACGTCTCCGGGGAAGAGCAGCAAGCGCGTGCGCTCGCCTCCATCGAGCAGGAACTCGAGGACAGACTCCGCCACCTCCGGGAGCACGACAAGCTGCTGGAGGCCCAGCGGCTCGAGCAGCGCACTCGCTACGACATGGAGATGATTCGCGAGATTGGCTACTGCCAGGGAATCGAGAACTACTCCCGGCACTTCGACGGGCGGAAGCCCGGGCAGGCCCCCTATACTTTGCTGGACTACTTCCCCGATGACTTCCTCACAATCGTGGACGAGAGCCACCAGACTATCCCGCAGATCGCGGGACAGCATGCCGGCGACCGCTCTCGCAAGAACAGCCTCGTGACTCACGGCTTCCGGCTGCCCTCGGCCTACGACAATCGCCCGCTCACGTTCGAGGAATGGGAGGGGCGAGTGGGGCAGGTGGTCTTCACCTCCGCCACCCCCGGCCCGTACGCGCGGCGCGTGAGCGAGCAGATCGTGGAGCAGATCATCCGGCCTACCGGCCTCGTGGACCCTCAGGTTGTCGTCCGACCCACCAAGGGCCAGATAGACGATCTGATTGCGGAGATTCAGGGCCGCGTCGCGCGCGGTGAGAGAGTGCTCGTCACCACGCTCACCAAGAAGATGGCGGAGGACTTGTCCGAGTACCTGGCCGACATGGAGATGAAGGTTCACTATCTCCACTCGGAGATCGAGACTTTGCTGAGGGTCGAGATCCTCCGCGATCTCAGGCTGGGGGTCTACGACATCGTGGTCGGCATCAACCTGCTCCGCGAGGGACTGGACCTGCCCGAGGTCAGCCTGGTGGCCATCCTCGACGCGGACAAAGAGGGCTTCCTGCGGTCCGAGACCGCGCTCGTCCAGACCATCGGGCGGGCGGCAACGACTCCATGCGCCGCGCGATTGATGAGACCAACAGACGTCGACAGCGGCAGACGGAGTACAACGAGGCACACGGCATCGAGCCCGAATCGGTACGGAAAGCGATCCGTGATCTCTTGGTCGCAGAGGTCTCCGAGGAGCCAGCGCCCTATGCGGCAGGGGAGTTGCCGCCCGGCAAGCAGTTTCGCGATGTCATCGCAGAGCTGGAGCACGATATGAAACTCGCGGCGCAGGAGCTGCGCTTCGAGGAGGCGGCGAAGATCAGGGATCGCATCTGCTCGCTCCAAGGGGGCGCAGCAGATGCAGTCAAGCCGCAAAGCAGGCGGTCGCC
>JALGTG010000243.1 GCA_029821495.1 Candidatus Hebobacteria bacterium | reverse complement strand
CTGCCCCTGACACCGCTTACAGGGCGGGAATGACCATGAATGACCAACGAGTCCAAACGAGCCCCGAAAATGGCCACTGGGTCAATGGACAGACATGGACATATAATGGACGTCCACCGCGGCCTCGCCAGCATGCCTCATCTGCCCCCAGGACATCCGGACAAGCAGCGGACAAATAGCACCTGTCCAAGAATGACCACTTGTCCCACTCCCACAGGAGTGTAAAGCGGCCCGCTCGCCCCGCACAAGAGGACGCGAAACAGACACGACGAACTCCCTCCTCGTCACACCGAACACGGCCGCCGCGACCGGACCAATGCAGCCCGATAATCTCATCAAACAGATTGCCAAATCATTCTCCGACCGCCAGCTTTTCCTCGTCGGCGGCTGCCTGCGCGACCAGCTCCTCGGCCGCGACATCAGCGACCTCGACCTCGCCACCGACGCCCGCCCCGACGACATACACCGCCGCGTCGAACCGTGGGCCGACGCCGTCTGGCTGATCGGCGAGGAGTTCGGCACCGTCGGCATTCAGAAGGACGGCGTGAAGGCCGAGATCACCACCTTTCGCTCCGATACATACGACGGTGTGTCTCGCAAGCCCGCGGTCGCCTTCGGCGACGATGTGCACGCCGACCTCTCCCGGCGCGACTTCACCATCAACGCCATGGCCCTCAACGTTCACAGCCGCGAGCTGCTCGACCCATTCGACGGCCAGCGCGACCTCGAGGAGCGCCTCGTGCGCTTCGTCGCCCAGGCTGAGGAGCGCATCCGCGAGGACCCCCTGCGGATGCTCCGCGCGGTGCGCTTCTGCGCGCAGTTGGACTTCGAGCTCGACCCGGTCGCGGCCGTCGCCATCGCCACCACATCGGAGGAGCTGCGCCGAATCTCGCTCGAGCGTATCCGCGACGAGCTGGACGGCATTCTGATTTCATCACATCCGAGCAGCGGGCTGCGACTGATGCTCCACCTCGGCCTCGCCGAGCACGTCATGCCCGAAATAACCAGGCTGCACCTGCCCGAACCCGGCCGCCACCACATGAAGGACGTGCAGGAACACACCTTCGATACCGTCGCATTCGTCCCGCCCCAGAAGCCCCTGCGCTACGCCGCGCTGCTGCACGACATCGCGAAGCCCGAGACCTACAGCAGCGACGATACCGGCGTCCACTTCTACCGCCACGAGACCATCGGCGCTGACCGGGCGCGCGCCATCCTCGGCCGACTCCGCCAACCCTCGGCCTTCATCGGCGAGGTAGCCCGGCTCGTGGAGCACCACCTGCGCGTCCCCTCCTACCGCTCCGAGTGGACGGACTCAGCCGTGCGCAGACTGATGTTCGATTTGGGCGAACAGCTCGAACCCGCCATCGCGCTCGCCCAGGCCGACGTGCGCGCCAGCGACCCTTCGGACTACCCGGAGTTCGAGCAGCGCTTGAAGGAGCTGCGCACCCGCGTAGGAGAGATCGGGGAGGCCGCGGAACTCGCCGAGATGAAGCCCCTGCTCAGTGGCGATGAGGTGATGGAGCTGCTCGGCATCGGCCCCGGCCCGCGAGTCGGCGAAGCCCTCCAATTCCTCCTCGACCAGCAGATAGACGGCAACATCGTCACTCGAGACGAAGCCGTCGCCGCGGTCCTAGCGCAGTTCGAGGAGCCGGAGAAACACGGCTCCTAGCCACCGGCAAACGAGAAGCGGCGGGCCCTATGCGGGCCCGCCGCTGGATCCCTGTCTTGGGCGAAGCTGTCAGATTCAGGCTACAGCCTCTACGGTTTTCACTTCCGGGACACTCTCCTTCAGCACTCGTTCGATGCCCATCTGAAGCGTCATCTGTGCCATCGGACAGCCCTTGCAGGCCCCCGTCAGGCGAACCTTCACCACGCCGTCCTCGCCAACTTCGACGAGTTCCACATCGCCGCCATCACGCTGCAGAGCGGGCCTCACATTGGCAAGAGCCGCTTCGACTTTCTCCTTCATCGCCATTCCCTCCATTACCGGGGCCGGCACACAACCGGGCCTCACCCTCTTTGTTACCCGATTCGGCGCCGGTGCACCTGCGTCTTCGCGCGCGTCTTGTTCGGCCCGCGCACCACCGCGCGAGCTACCATAGGCTGCGGCTAGGCGGCGGGAGACTCGGGCGCTTCCTGAACGAACTGCCACTTCCGGAAGATCTCTTGCACCTCCGGGGTGGTCAGGAAGTCGAGCAGCTTGCGCCCTCCCTCCGGGTTCTTCGATCCCTTGATGACCGCTCCCTCGCACCAGAATGGGTCGTACAGGTCTGCCGGAATCTGGCCGAGCAGCTTGAGCTTCTTCGGTTCGGCCGGGGCTTGCCCCTCGATGTGCACTTCCACGGCGCAGGGGTAGTAGCCGATGCTCGCCTGCACCCGGCGCTGGGCGGTGGCATCCTTGCTGTCGGCGGCCATCGGCATGATGAACAGCTTGTCTGCCACCTGGTTCCAGATTCCCACCGTCTCCAGCGCCTGCCGGCCGTGTTTGCCAACTGAGTTGTGCTCGGGGTCGGGCATGGCAACGTTCTTCACCCCCGGCTTGGCGAGGTCGGCGATGGTCTGCACTCCGGCGGGATTGCCCTTCGGGACCATGAGTCCCAGCGAGTTCTCCGCGTACTTGGTGCGCGTCCCATCCACCACGAGCCCGGCCTGCTCGACGCGATCCACCTCGAGATCGCCCATGGAGAGGAATAGGTCGGGCCTGACCTTCCCGTCGAGGATCTGGGCGGTAATGGTGACAATGTTCTCCGGAACCGAGCGGATCTCGACGCCGGGGTTCGCCCTGAGGAACAGCTTCTTGGCCTCAGAGAACGGCCCAACCTGGCCGCAGGGCACCATCACGAAGATCTCGGTTGACGCGCCGGATGGGCCGGGCGCGCCGCCCTGCTCGGGAGTCTGCTGGCTACAGCCCCCAAGGGCGAGCACCACAGCCAATGCTATCAGAGCAACATACCTATCTGCGGACTTCACACTGTCCTCCTCGGCGCGCCGCGCGCCAGCGCAGGATACACTGAGATAGTACAGAACCGTACTGACGAAGATATGAAGAAAGTGAGTAGTTTTTCCGTCCCGATATGCAGTGCGTGAAAGCCATCCACTTCCTCGTCACCTACGGCTGCTCATCGGAGTGCGCTCACTGCTTCATTTGGGGCAGTCCAAGGCGTGACGCAGCCATGTCGGCGGCGCGGGTCGACGAGTTCCTGCAGCAGGTCGCAGCTCTCGACACTGTCACGGAGGTATGCGCGGAGGGGGGAGAATCTTTCACCCATTACGACGTGGCGCTGCACCTGGTGCGGCGGGCGACTGCGCTGGGCCTATCGGCATCCGCCCTCACGAACGCCTCCTGGGTCACCTCGCGGCGAGAGGCGGAGGAGCGAATCGCGGAGCTCATGGCGGCCGGACTGGCGCACCTCGGGGTCAGCACAGATGAGTGGCACCGGGAACATGTGCCGGTGGAGCGTGTGGATACATTGCTGGCGGTCTGCGAGGCCGCCGGCCTGGCGACGGCACGAATGGAGACACCGCTGGAGGGCGTGATGTTCCGCGGGCGCGCGGCCGAGCGCCTGGCCCCGCGGATGGCGGTGCGGCCGCCGGATGAGTTCACAGCATGCCCCTACGAGAAGCTCGACGCGCCCTCCCGGATCCACCTCGACTGCTATGGCACGCTGCACCTCTGCCAGGGCCTGGCGCTCGGCGCAGGGAGCATTGCGGAGGTCGTCGCCGGCTACGACCCGCAACGGCATCCGGTGGTC
>JALGTG010000242.1 GCA_029821495.1 Candidatus Hebobacteria bacterium | reverse complement strand
GTGGTGAACCACTCGCCCAGGAGGAGGGGCGTGAGTTGGAGTTGCAGGCTGCCATCCACCAGGCGGAAGGGGCGTTCGCCGACTGTGAGGAGTATCCAGATATGGATGAATTCGGCGGTAGAGCCGGTGAGGCGTGCGATGAATCCCCTGCCGGCTGCGCGAGGGTCGGGGCAATCGGAGCATGCAAGGAAGGATGAGTTCTCGAGTATGCTGCGACCGTAGACTCCGGGGTCCATGAAGGGGACGAGCATGGTCTGCGCGTCGTCGAAGAACTCCCGATACAGACCGCACCGGATCAGCTCGAGGAGGTACTTGTAGGACATGTGGAGCCAGATGGACTCGTTTTCGAACCAACCCCGGCTGAAGGAGCGAATGCGGCCGATCTCCATGGGCTGTCCTTCGAGGGACTCGTTGACCTTGTACATGCTCAACGCACTGTCGAACAGGGGGCTCTGGCGGACAGCGCGGTAGACGCGGCGGGCGGCTTCGGGGTCGGAGTGGAGCAGGCGTAGACGGTGTACTTGGCCCTCGAGGAAGAGAGGCAGGGGCGTTAGCTCCAGGTTGCTGACATGTAGGAGAGGCGAGCCGGTCGGCGGGTGGAGGAGCTCTCTCCCCTGCTCGTCTCGCCGTGGTTCTGCAGCGACGGGCGTGGAGAGGAAGTAGGTGTGGACGAGGCCGGTTGCCGGATCCACCGAGGCGGTGACGCCGCGGCTCATGCGGTGCTCGATTGCGCGCAGGAGATCCGATAGGAACTGCCCCGGAAGGCTTCTGGCCTCGCCCGCAGCGGAGTCCTTGACCCGCGCGCGGAAGCGCTCGCGGATTGCTGCGGCCCGGTTCCAGTCGTAGTCGGGCTGTGCGAGGTCCTCGGCCACCTCCGCTAGGAGGTCCGCCACTTCGACGGGGAAGGCGGTGTCAGGTGGGTTGGGGAGTGCGGCGAGTAGCCAGGATGCGAGCCGCGCGGCCTCAGCGGTCTCGCAGGTGGAGGAGCCGAAGATGCCGGGGAGGCCGTTGATGGCGTCGTTCCATGCGGGCCGTCCGGCCTCCATTTCCGTTCCCCGGCCCTGGTAGTCGAGTGACACGGATTTGGCTGCGAGCAGGGAGCAGAGCTTTGCGAGCGGAGTGACGGGCGGGAGAGCTTGGGAGCGGCGAGGGATGTCGGCCACCGCGTCGAGCTGTCGGGGTCCGCCTGGGCGTAGGACGTGCTTCTGCGTCCGCGGGAGGACGTAGGCGCCATCGTCGAACCAGCCGATGTCAGGCGCGCCGGTTAGCAGTTTCTCGACTCGATCGGGATAGAGACCCGCGAAGGCCTCCAGCAGGTCGGTGATGTATGTCCAGTGGTCGATCCAGTAGCCACCTTCGTGGCCGCCGGCGACGAGGGTGCGGTCACAGCGCGCGACGATGCTCTTGATCCAATCCCAACGGTCGGCGAGCTGCACGCCGAATCTGTCCGCCCAAGCGAGGAGCTGGCCGGGAGAGAACGGAGCGGCAAGGAGCTTCTGGAAAGCGGTGCGCGCGTCGGGGTGCTCGGCTGGGCAGAAGTCGAGGGGGCGCGCTCCGTCGGGGATCTGCCAGCGGTAGCCGGTAACACCGAGGGGGTTGTAGCCGTCCGCCTGAAGGAGCTGGAGGAACATGTTGATCTCCCGGTCGAGGAGATCGGGGTAGAACCAGAGATTGTGGCGACGATTCTGGCAGATGTCGCGGTAGTTGCCGGGGCCGTCCGAGAGCGGGGTGGGCATCAAGACGAAGTCGTTGTACTCGCGCTCGAGGTCGCCGTGGCGCCTGGAGTAGAGGTAGAGGGGGGTGGGGCCCGACCGAGAGGGCAGCATGAGGGGCATGCCACCACGCAGGACGTTATCGAGGAAGCCCTGGCGGGCGTAGGCGTCTAGGGTGGGGTCGGCAGACGACATGAAGGCGGGGCGAGTGATCTCCTCAACCAGAGCCGCGCTCTCGGCTGCGAGGGTATCGAAGTCGGAGGGCGATGTGAAGGCGGAGAGGAAGGGCAGCACCATCGTGTGAGACGGTGCGGCGCCAGCGACGACGAAGAGAGCAAGTGATTGGCCGGGGGCGAGATCGGCCTCTAAGGGAACGAGGGCGCAGGGGAGTCGGTTCTCCCAGACCTGAGCGGAGCGGTCGAGCTCTGTATCGGCGATGAAACGACGAGGCGTGGTGAGGTCGCCTGAGTCGCCGAAGACGACTTCGGGGTCAACGAGGGGCACAATGGCGTCGAGCGAGTCGCCGCGCGCGGCCCAAGCTGCGTAGAAGTTGGCTTCGTCAACACCCATCACTTCAGCGACGTCGCCCGTCTGTGCTCTGGGCGCGTAGAGAGGAATGCGGCCATCGAGCAATCGAGCGGTGGCGAAGGCCTCGGTGAGATGGCGCATCTTCTTCATGACGAAGTCGCCGAAGGTTGCGGGGACGATGATGGGCAGTCCGTCGAGGAGGGAGAGGCGCTTCGTTTCGCTGGAGGTGTTTGCGATTGTGAGGCGACGAACGAGAGCGGGGAGAGGCCGGTTGACCACCGAGAAGTACTCGACGTTGAAGTCGAGGCCGAGGGAGGTGTTGCGCTCCTGGAGCTGGAGGCGATCGGGCTCGATCCACAGGGAGCGGGTGTAGTCGTGCTGCGCGGCGGCGGCGTTTCTCTGAAAGGGCTCGTAGTAGTGTCCGCTGACCTTGCAGAAGGTTCGGAACCCCTGAATGCCGGCGAGCTGGTAGGCCCAGGTGGCGGGGAGGAACTCGAGGATGGCGTGATCCTTGTCGGTGATGCCGAAGGAGACGACCGCCTGGGCGCGGTTGACATACATGCACCAGAGTGGGACGCCGTGTGGGCCGGCGATGCCAGGCAGGAAGCTGCAGAACCCAGGCAGTTCGTCGTAGCTGTCGATGCGATAGCGGCTGCCGGATTCGTAGCAGTAGCTTTGGCTTGGGCGTTGGCCTGGACGGCCAGGTGTGCTGCGGAGAGGACGGGACATGAAGTGAACCTCCTATGGCGGCCATCGAAGACGGTGGCCCGGGCGACGCGGCCGGGCGATCAGGCAGCGCCGTAGAACTTCTTTGCGCGGCTGACGGCCATGTCCTTCCTCTGCCGTGAAGCGGGTCGGGGAAAGCGAGGGGGCAGGAAGCTGGTGAGGGTCGAGTTTGCGGTCCTCGGGATGTAGGGAGAGGTCGGGCAAGAGAGGCCGCCGAAGAACGCGGCGAGTCGGCTGGCCGCGCGCCGCCGGCGACCGGGATGAGAAGGCAGGAGGGAGCTGATGAGCCAGCCGCTTTTCGGGATCACGTGTGGGACTGAGGATGCCGCGTCGAGAGCGGGGGAGTTGGGAGCAGACTTCGTCGATCTGCACTTCGGGGACAAAGTGGAGGCACTCCCGGCGGCGCTGGATGACTGCGACCGGTGCGGCGTCAAGTACGTTCTGAACTTCGAGAAGGCTCCGCTCGGCTGGACGCCGACGGAGGAGCTGAAGGGCGAGCTGGCGGATCGGCCGGGGTTTCTGGGGTTCATGATGGACGAAGCCGACCACATGCAGATAAATGCACACTGGCCGGTGGTGGACTACTACGGATACGAGGACCGGCATTATCTGGCGGAGACCGAGGGGCTCGATCTGATGTCGGCGCGGGAGGCAGTGCTGTCGGCGCTGCGGCAGCGGAATGAGGGATACACTGTGGGCGGGAAGCCGTCGGCGGTCGAGTTCCTGTTTCCCGCGATGATGCACACGGCGGCACGTGCGGGCTGCACGATGGGGCCGAAGATTCTGAAGGAGACGTGCGGGCCGGCGATG
>JALGTG010000052.1 GCA_029821495.1 Candidatus Hebobacteria bacterium | reverse complement strand
CTTCGAGCCGTTAGGCCTGGTGCACGCGGCTCACCCGGAGCTGGTCCTCTGCCTCAGCACCAACGGCCTCAACCTGGAGGAGGCCCTGCCGCCTCTACTAGACGTTGGTCTGCGCGTGCTCTCAATCACCATCAACACCACCGATCCCGATACCGCCGCCCAGCTCTATCAGTGGCGCGGGCTGGAAGCCGCAGTGAGCGCCGGATTGCTCGTCAAGGTCAACTCGGTCTACGTCCCCGGGCTGAGCGAAAGAGACCTGGTCGCGGTGGCGCGGCTCGCCGGCGGGGTTGGCGCGCATCGGCAGAACATCATGCCGTTGATCCCACGGGGGGCCATGAGGAATCTCCCCGCCCCGAGCCGAGCAGCGGTGGAGGGCGTCAGGCTGGAATGCGAGGCCTGGATGGACCAGTTCCGGGGATGCACGCAGTGCCCTGCGGACGTCATTGAGCCACCCGCAGGGAAGCGGGTAAGACGTGCTTGCGTGGGGCGGGACTGCAGAACCTTGGAGGTGAGTAGATGCGAATTGACCGTGAACTGACGCGGCGCGATCTCCTGCGGTCACTCGCGGGCGGCGCAGCGGCCAGCCTGCTTGCGGGGTGTGGGCTTAGCCCGGGAGACACTGGGGCGGGCGAGCTGCTCGTGTGGTCCTGCGGCGGGAACTACGAGTGCCTACTCGATTTCAACCGCCACTTCGAGGAGCTGGCAGGCTGCCGCGTCACTTACTCCTCTGCTCCCGTGGAGCACCTTATCTCTGTTCTGGCCTCCCGGCCC
Organism: Candidatus Hebobacteria bacterium; assembly: GCA_029821495.1. Classification (GTDB taxonomy): domain Bacteria; phylum Armatimonadota; class Hebobacteria; order Hebobacterales; family Hebobacteraceae; genus JALGTG01. The sequence continues at coordinate 13,832 of JALGTG010000052.1, read as the reverse complement.
CGAGGCGTGGATATTCTGGTTGGGCGCTCCGGCCCTGGTTGGTTCGACCTGTCGGACAGAGGCAGGCTTGCGGGCAAGCCCCAGGTCTTCGCACTCGATCCGTACGTCATCATCGTACCTCCCGGCAATCCTGGCAATGTTCGGGACCTCGAAGACCTGAAGCGGCCTGACGTGAAGACCGTCTACGCGCCGACCTCCTCTGGTCCCTCCGGCAGGGTGGTGCAGATCATCCTTCAAACCGCCGACGAAGTGATCGAGCCCGGCATCTGGGCCGGCTATGTGCGAAATGCCATCGAGGCCCATGACTGCGGCTGGAAAGTGTTTCCACCGGTGATCGAAGCCCGCGCGCACGCCAGCGTGACGCGGCGGAGCATGACCACGGTTGCAGAGACCAAGGGTAGGGTCGAAGTGATCCCTGTCCCCGTGAAGGTCATGGCTGCTATGAAGGAAGGGCACGGCGCCATCCCGCAGCGGGTTGCTCCAATCGCTGAGAGCAAGCACCCGGAGCTGGCCAAGCGGTACATTGATGTGCTCAAGGGCGAGCTTGGTCTCGGGGCCTGTCAGAGGCACGGCTACATCCACAGGCTGGCCCCGGGCGCCGAGCGCTATAAGCCGCTCTTCAAGATGGGAGTGAAACGAGGGTACGAAAAAGAGAGTTAGCGGTCTGAACCCAGCGCCACTCAGCAGCCCCCGACCGTGAGACGACAAAGGAGGCAGAACCGATGAAAGCAGTTGTCCCAATACCTGGCTGGACGAGCTTCGCCCGCCGCGCCTCGGTGCTTCTGGGAGCGCTGGTAACGCTCTCGGGGCCGTGCTCTCGAGTGGACGCGGCGGCCAAAGGCCCGAAGTCTATCCCTGTGCAGATCGGGCTCGCCGAGGAGATGGCTGCCAACGAGGACTGGGACGAAGCGGTAAGACGATGGATCGAGATCATCTACTACTTCGGGCCCTCGGATCAGGAGGCCCGAGCCGAGTTCGAGATAGGCGCCCTAGCGCTCCGCCGAGGACGCGCCGACCTCGCCTCCTCGCAATGGGAGAAGACTATCGTTCGCCACCCGGACAGCGAATGGGCCGAACGCGCACGCGAGGCGCTCAAGCGACTGGGCAAGGAGCATCCGTCCGAGTCGGCTGTCGAGGCAAGCCCCTACGTCACCGGCGAGACTCCGCCCGACGAGCGTCAGTTCTTGGTCGCGGAGGGCGACACAGGAATTGGCCTCTACGTGTTTGCCATCCGTGACTATCTCAAGATCCCGAGTCTCTTCCCCGACAGCCCCCGCGCGGCCGAGGCCCGCTTCCGTGTGGGCACCTGCCAGGCGCTCCGGGGCCACCCCGAGCTTGCACTACGCCAGTGGCAGCGCTTGCTCGAGGACTATCCGGATTCGCCGGAAGCCCAGAAAGCCGGGGCCGCGATTGCCGCCTGGAAGGCGGTGCTGGATGCCGCTGAGGCGCGCACCGGTGAGGCATCACTGTCAGAAGCGGAAGCCGAGTGGCGGCCCTTCCGACAATTCGCCACCCAGCCAGACCGCGGCCTAAGCTACGCCGAGGACCTCTTCGAAAACGGCATCCTGACGTACGCTCTCCAGGAGTACGCCAAGGTGCTGTGCGACCTCTACACGCCCAAGGCAGGGGGCAACCCCCACAAGGCCTATGCGCGCTACCGCATGGGTGTGTGCGCCTACCGGATGGGCGAGCGAGATGCTGCCGGTCGTCAGTGGCGCCGTCTCCTAGCCGACTTCCCCGATTCCCCCTGGGCCGGCCGGGCCAACCAGGCTCTGGCCGTCGTGGGCGTCACCGATCCCTTCTCGTCCGACGCGGGCACTCCCAGCCCGGCGGTGCCTCCTGACATGCCTTCCCCGGTGGTCAAGCGCTTTCACCTGGCCGGGCAACTGGTCGATTGCGGGCTTCCCACCGTGGCTCTGAAAGAGTACCTGAAGGTCATCCATGTGCTGACCGCCGGGAATCCCAATCCGTTCCAGGCAGAGGCCACCTTTCGGCTCGGCCGCTGCCAGCAGTTGCGTGGTCGCCCCAATCTCGCCCTCGATGTCTGGCAGCAGGTTCTCGATGGCTTCCCCGACAGTCCCTGGGCCGAGAAGGCACGCGCCGCCATCGCTCAGACGCGACAGTGCGAGAGCGCCCTCATCCACAGCGCCGCGCCGGCTGAGGAGGGCCAGCCGTGAGCACGGGTCGCAAAGGGCGCACGGTGATAGGACCCATTCGCCAAGTCGCTCAACTTGGGAGCCTCGCCGTGCTTGGTGAGTGGCTCTGGATTGGCTCGCTGCGCTGCCCCTATGGTGTGCCCTTCATGTCCTGCACGCACTGTCCCATGCGCGTGTGTCCCGGCACCTGGCTCCAGCCGTGGGTCATCGGGTTCCTCGCTCTCTCCAGCGTCGTTGGCGGGAGGGTGTTCTGCGGCTGGGCCTGTCCCATGGGTGCCATTCAGGATCTGCTCGGACGCCTGCCGAAGTTCCGCGCCTTTCGCCGCCCTCGCTTCGGCCGCGTGGACCGCTGGCTGAAGGGCCTGAAGTACGCGGTGCTGGTGGGGGTCGTTGTTGCCTTCTACCTGCTTAACACACGCTTCGGCGTTCCGGTGCGAGGCAACGCCGACTGGAGCCTGGACGCGGTGCGCGTATCCTGGCTCACCGGCGGCCTTCCATCTCAGATCCGCGTCGTGGTCATCGTGGCGGGAGTTGCCCTTGCCCTCGTGGTCACGCGTGCGTGGTGTCGCTATCTGTGTCCCCTTGGGGCCCTGCTGACCATCGGAAACCGAATCGGCCTCCTCCGCCTGCGCCGAGAGCAGGCCAAGTGCAAGAACTGCAATAAGTACCCGAGAGAATGCCGCACCTACACTACCCCGGGAACTGCCGACTGCGTGCTGTGCGGCGATTGCATTGAGGGATGCCCCAGTGATGCCATCAGCTTCGAACGGCGCTACGCACGACGACCCCGAGGATCGGCCAGTGCAGTCCCCGCCGAGGAGCGGTGAAGAAGTTGGCATCTTGGGGTTGACTGTGCCGTGATTTGTGGTATACTGTATATGTAAGATACAGGTAAGACGCATGAGACATAGAGGCGGACGGCGACATAGAGAACAGTCGGGGGGCAGACCGTGCAGCTGCGAGATGGGCAATCTGTATCGGTTCACTGAGCCCATTGTGCTGCTGGTTCTCGCTCGCCTCGGCACCGCGCATGGCTACCAGATCGCCGCGGAGGCAGGCCCCCTCACCGTAACCCATGCCGGATTAGACGGTGCGGCGATCTACCGCGCGCTGCGCCGCCTGGAGGCCACAGGATGCGTTACGTCCGCCTGGGACACGAGCGGCGGGGGACCGGCTCGACGCCTCTACACGCTGACATCTCGAGGTCAAGAGCATCTTGGCGAATGGGTCGAGGTCATGGGCCGCATCGCCGCCTCTATGAACACGCTCCTGCGGGAGGGCCGCAAGGCCGTGAGCTCGGCTCCTCCCCACGCCGCTGCTAGTGGCGGCAGCGGATAGGCTCCGCTCTCGCCTTCCTTATGTGGATAGAGCAATGACGAACAACTGCCGAAGAAAGTGTAACTTACAGTTAGAGAGAGAAGATAGACAATGGCTGGATCGTATTTCAGGCGAGGGTCGTCTGATTGTGCCGCGCGGCGAGGGGAGCGCACGCGATGAGTGCTGACCACCGGCCGGACCTGGCCCGGCACCTACCGGAAGACCTGGGCTGCCTCGGCGTCATCAGTGGCAAGGGGGGGGTGGGGAAGTCTCTCGTCGCGGCCCTTCTTGGCGTGGCCTTCGCGCGCAATGGCCATGAGGTCGGCATCCTCGATGCCGATGTTACCGGCCCCAGCATTCCGCGCATGTTCGGGGTCGGCCGCGCCACCGCGGCCGGTGGCGCGCGACTGGCCCCAGCGCTCACCGCAGACCTTGGCATCCGCATCATGTCCCTCAACCTGCTGATGGAGAACGAAGATGACCCCGTTGTCTGGCGCGGCCCGCTGATAGCGAAGACGGTGGAGCAGTTCGTCACCGATGTGGACTGGACCGGCGTTCGCTACCTCTTCATTGATCTGCCGCCAGGCACCTCCGATGTGCCGCTCACTGTGATGCAGCAACTCCCGCTTAACGGCCTGATAGTTGTCTCTTCACCCCAGGAACTCGTCGGGATGATCGTTCGCAAAGCAGTCAAGATGGCCGCCCTGATGAAGGTGCCTGTCATCGGCGTCGTTCAGAACTTGACTCACATCATCTGCCCCGAGTGCGGAGCTCGCGTCGAGCTCTTCGGGGCCTATGATGAGAGCCAAGCTGCACGTACGGCCGGGCTGCCGGTGCTGGCCAGCATTCCCGTTGATCCCGCCCTCTCCGTGCTCTGCGACAGGGGGGGGATCGAATCGTATGCCGAGAATCCCTTCGACGGCCTCGTTGACTCCATCGCCGCCTCACTGGCTGGCAGCGGAGCAAGGACGTGAGCGACCGCGTCCGCGAACTCGCGGTGACCATTCTCGCCGACAACTACGTAGCCGCCGGCGAAGGCGTCCTCGCAGAGCACGGCCTCTCCCTGCTCGTCAGTGCCGACGGTCGCTCGTTGCTGTTCGATGTTGGCCAGTCCGGGGTCTTCATGGGCAACGCCGCCCGACTCGGGCTCGACCTGTCGCCCGCCCGGCAAGTCGTGCTGAGCCACGCACACTACGACCATGTCGGAGCCCTCCCTTCGCTCCTGGCCACCTTCGGGCCGCGGGAGCTTGTCGCCCATCCCGACATCTTCACCAAGAAGTACGCCAGACGGCGGGGCCACAAGCCTCGCGAGATAGGCCTCCCCAACGGCCCGCAAGACCTCGTTCGTAGGGGTGCTGTGCTGCGCCTGGACTCCCACCCCCGGGAGATTCTCCCTGGGGTCCTCGTTACGGGCACCATTGCCCGTACCACGGACTTCGAGACCATACCTTCTCACTTCGCGGTGAAGTCGGGGCAACGCATGGTCAGAGACCGATTCCCCGAAGAGCAGAGCATCGCCATCCGTACGCGCAAAGGGCTAGTCGTGCTTGTCGGATGCTCTCACCGCGGCCTCATCAACACGGTTCGCCACGCCATCCAAATCGCGGGCCAGAAACGCGTACATGCAGTCATCGGCGGCACCCATCTCGGGCCTGCCGGCGAAGAGCAGCTCGACAAGACCATTGCAGAGCTGCGCCGCCTGCGGATACCCCAAGTCGTCGCCTGTCACTGCACCGGGTTCTGGGCGGCCGCGCGGCTGGCCGCTGCGCTCGGCAGCGCCTTCAACCCAGGCGGCGTCGGCTACCGGTTCACCCTATGAGCGACCAAAGGAGAGAGAGAATGCGAGTTGCGATTTCGACCGATGGGGAAGTGGTTGCCCAACACTTCGGCCGGTGCGACGCCTACACCATCGTAGACGTCGAGGACGGAGCGATCACCAACCAGGACCGCATTGCGAACCCCGGCCACGAGCCCGGCTTCCTGCCCGGGTATCTAGCCGAGCGAGGCGTCACCTGCATCGTCGCTGGCGGGATGGGCCCACGCGCCCACGCTCTCTTCAGCCAACAGAAGATACAGGCCATCGTCGGCGTCTCCGGCACGATCGCCGATACCGTCGATGCCCTCCGCCGCGGTGAGCTCGACGGCGGAGAGAGCATGTGTGAACACTGACCCAGGGCACGTCACTATGATCGGACAAAAGCCAAAGTGAAAACCTACCTAGAATGCCTCCCCTGCCTGCTGCGGCAGGCAGTAGAGGCCGCGCAAATGGCGACCGATGACCAGGCGCTCCAGCACTGTGCAGTGGAGAGAGTTCTGCGCGAGCTCCAGACCGTCTCCCTGGACGCGCGTCCCGTGGACACCGCGCCCCGCGTCCACGCTGCTGTCCGCCAAATCACCGCCTGTGACGATCCCTATCGCCAGGTCAAGTCCGAGAGCAACGCCCTCGCTCTCCGCGCTTACCCGAAGGCGGCGGAGCTCGCCTCCACCTCCCCGGACCCCGTCCTCGCAGCGGCAAAGCTGGCCGCCGCCGGGAACATCGCCGACTCCGCAATCGGCCACTCCTTCGACTTCGAGGCGGGGATGGGAAGGGCCCTCGGCCAGGGCTTCGCCGTCGACCACTACTCGCAGTTCAGGGCCGCGCTCGCGCACGCCGACCACACACTCTACCTGGCCGACAACGCAGGCGAGATCGTATTCGACCGCCTCCTGATTGAACGCCTCGCCCTCCCTCGGGTAACAGTCGCGGTCAAGGCCGATCCGCTCCTCAACGATGCCACCCGCGAGGACGCCCACGCAGTCGGCATCGATGGACTCGCCGTAGTCGTGTCCACCGGCGACGGCTGGCCGCGCCCCGATCTCCGCGGCGCATCCCAGGAGTTCCGCACCGCCTTCCAACGGGCCGACGTGATCATCGCCAAGGGCCAGGCCAACTATGAGGCCTTGAGCGAGTGCAATGCCAACGTCTTCTTCCTTCTCATCGCCAAGTGCGCCGTGATCGCCCGGCACCTTGGCACCGACATCGGAGACCTCGTGCTCAAGAGGGCAGGATCCCCATGAGCGAAGGGCTCAGTAACATAATCTATGGACCTGTGCCATCCTGGCGACTCGGACGGTCGCTCGGCATAGATATGGTCTCGCGGCCGGAGAAGACGTGCAGCTTCGACTGCGCCTACTGCCAGTTGGGCCCCACGCGGCACCACATCGCGCAGCGCCGGGAGTTCGTCCCGGTGTCGCGGCTGGTCGCGGAGATGGAAGCCCTTCCGCAGCTCGATCTCGACTACGTCACCTTCTCTGGCACTGCCGAGCCTACCCTCGCCGCCAACTTGGGCGAGGCTATCGCGGCCGTAAAGGATCGGCTCTCGCCACCGGTTGCCGTGCTCACCAACTCATCCCTAATGCCCGACCCCGAGGTGCGCCGCGACCTCGCCCAAGCCGACCAGGTGGTCGCCAAGCTTGAGGCCCCCACTGAAGAGATGCTTCGCCTCATAAACCTGCCCGTCTGGGGGATCACGCTGGAGAAGATCCTCGCCGCGCTGCACTCATTCCGTCGTGAGTACAAAGGACATCTCGCCCTTCAGATGATGTTCTATCAAGCCAATCGGAATCAGGCACAGGCGCTGGCCGCGCTGGCGCGGGAGCTTGACCCCTACGAGATCGAGGTCAACACCCCTCTGCGTCCCTGCGCCGTGAAGCCGCTCGCCCCCGAGGCCCTTGCCGAAATCAAGAAAGCCTTTTCGGGTCTGCCCGCGGTCTCCGTGTATGAGGCATCTCGCCCCAGCGTGCAGCCGCTCGATATGACAGAGACGCTCCAGCGGAGGCCGGTGCTGTGACTTCTCATGCCAAGCACTTATCTCGCCCCGCGGGGCGGAAAGTCTGCAAACAGATAGGAAGGAGGTGACACAAATGCCAGCAGGAGATGGAACCGGCCCGATGGGAATGGGCCCCATGACTGGTAGAGCCGCGGGCTACTGCGCCGGCTATCCGGTGCCGGGGTTCATGAACCCCTATGGGGGAGGCTGGTCCGGAGGTGGCTACCCCGGCTACGGCGCTCCCTACGCGGCCGCAATGTCGGGCGCCTACCCGTATCAGGCGCCCTTCTTCGGCCGCGGACTCGGCATGGGTTGGGGCCGTGGCTTCGGCCGCGGACTCGGCATGGGCTGGGGCCGTGGCTTCGGCCGCGGACTCGGCATGGGCTGGGGCCGTGGCTTCGGCCGCGGACTCGGCATGGGCTGGGGCCGTGGCTTCGGCCGCGGTCGAGGCTGGGGTTGGGCGTGGTAGCGCTTCAACCGAGAACAGTGTAGCACACGCGTCACAAACCAGAACGAGAAAGGAGAATGAAAATGCCGCGTGGTGATGGAACCGGACCCGGAGGAATGGGCCCAATGACGGGAAGGGCGGCTGGCTACTGCGCCGGCTACCCAGTGCCGGGATTCATGAATCCCGGAGGCGGCCGAGGAATGGGAATGGCCTGGGGCCGCGGAGGAGGGGGAGGCATGGGAATGGGCTGGCGTCGCGGCTGGGGCGGCGGCTGGGGCGGCGGGTATGCAGCGCCTTATGCCGCGCCCGGAGCCTACGCGGCCCCCTATGGCGCTTACGCACCACCCAGTGTCCCTTACGCCGCGCCCTATGGCGCGCAAGGCCCCTGGGGCGCTCCCTCGCCTGAACAGGAGCTGGAGACGCTCCACGGCCAGGCCGACTGGCTGAAGGAGCAGATGGATGCCATCAGCAAGCGCATCCAGGATCTCGAAGAGGATAAGGAGGAATAGGTTGCGCATGCGCGGGCCTATTCCCTCAGGCATAACTAGCAGCGCAGGTCGCGGCCGCGCCCAAGGGGCCGGTTCCCCGGCCCCTTGGGCAGGCGACCGCGCTCGCGGCGGCCAGCGAAGCGGACGGCCCTGCCCCCCCAGCCTGAGCACGCACCATGAGGACCAAGATGGCGATCCAGCACCGTCCGAGCGCTGAAATCACGCAGTTCCTCATCTTCCACCTCCTGGAGCTGGCCTCTGAGAAGCCGTTCCCCCCCTCGGATCTCAGCACAGAGGTCGAGCGGCGGAGCGAGGGTGACGTGCATCCCCACGAGGAAGATGTTCGGGCGGCCCAGATCGCCTGCCACGAGCGCGGCTGGCTCGACTGCGATGACCCGCTCTCCAGCCGCCCCGCCGCTCTCACCCCCGAGGGAAGCGCCGAGCTCTCCCGCCTGCGAGAGGCCGCTCGCAGCGGCTCTTCTGGCGAGCGGGAGCGCGCGGCAGACTTGCTCGTTTCCCGGCTGTCGCCCTCCCCCAATGACCCCGTACTCGACGTCGGCACAGGCGATGGATTCCTCGCCCGCAAGCTCAGCCGGGCTGGCTTCTGCGTGGTCGGAGTTGACGTCGACGCGGACGCCATACGGCGAGCCCGAGAACATTCGGGCGACGACCCGAACCTGCGATTCGAGGTGGCTGACGTCCGCCATCTCGCCTCCTCCGGAGCGCAGTACGGTTGCGTCGTCGCCAGCTACTTGCTGCACGAATCTGACGAGCCTCTGGCCGTGCTCGAGGCCATGTCCGCATGCCTCGCACCCGCGGGCACATTCGGTTGCGTGGACTTCGCCCCAAATCTCTCGGCCTATGTAACCCGCGCCGGCCGCACACCTTTCCACCCGTTTCGCGCCCTGGCCAACGGCGACTGGCGACATCTCGCTCCTCGCTTCGGCCTTGCCGGCCTCGAGTGCTTCACCGTTGGGCATGTCGCAGTCGCGACTGCTCACAAGACCAATGGTCGGGCTCACTCCCGGCCGCCGGTAGACAATAGGAGGGAATCCCCATGAAAGTAGTCGTAACGAGCACCGGCCCGGACCTCGACGCGCAGATGGACCCGCGTTTCGGAAGGTCCCAGTACCTGCTCATCGTCGATACCGACAGCCTCGAGCTTGAACCGATCGAGAATCCCAACGTGGCCGCGGCGGCGGGAGCAGGCATTCAGACCTCACAGATGATCGCGAGCAAGGGAGCACAGGCCGTGCTCACCGGCAACTGCGGCCCGAACGCCTACCGGACCCTCGCCGCGGCAGGAGTCCAAGTATACGTCGGCCTGTCCGGCACCGTCCGCGAAGCCATCGAGGCCCTTAAGCGCGGTGAGCTCACTCCCATAGAGGGCCCCTCCGTTCCCGGCCATTCTGGCGCCGGAGGCGGCGGCATGGGTATGGGCGCGGGACGCGGCATGGGACGGGGTATGGGCAGAGGCATGAGCACGGGTCCCGGATCCGGCGGATCTACTCCTGGGCCGACACAGCCTCTCGGCTCCGACCGGGAACTCCAGGAGCTCAAGCAGACTGCACAAGATCTCACCCAGCACCTCGAACAGATCAAGCAGCGCATCGAAGAGATCGAGGGGGGATAGCTGCTCGGCCTCGCTCTGGGGTCATGTGACTCGGCCTCGGCAGCAGGGGGAAATTGAGAGCAGCCGACGCGGGATGAGTCGTCCGGAGAATACCGTAAGGAGGTAAGTCGCTATGCCGCGAGGAGATGGAACCGGACCGCAAGGCCAAGGCCCTAGAACAGGCCGCAGGGGAGGTGGCACGGGGCGCGGCACAGGTGCCGGTGGCGGGGCCGGCCGAGGCGCGGGCGCGGGCGGAGGTCGGGGTCGCATGGGCGGCTTCGCCATGGGCCCTAGCGGCAACTGCGTATGCCAGAGCTGTGGGCACGGAATGGCCCACCAGGTGGGTGTGCCATGCACGCAGATCAAGTGCCCCAAGTGCGGACAGGCGATGACAAGACAGCGGTGATCACCTGAGCTACGAGAATGCCTATCTACGAGTATCGCTGCAAGGAGTGCAGCACGAAGTTCGAGAAGCTCATCCGGAGCGCCGCCGACCATCAGGTGCTCTGTCCTCAGTGCGGCAGTCAGGCTGTGGGAAAGGAGCCTTCGGCCTTCGCTGTCGGCAGACCGCAGCCGAGCGCGGCCGCCGGCGCAAGTTGCTGTGGCCTCGCCAGTCCTTGCTCCGATCCAAAGCGGTGCTGCGAGCGCTAACCCATCGCGGCCGCCAAAGGAGAGAAAGGCATGGCAGAGCCGATCACGCTGGTGCCGATCGGCCATGTGCGTGCGCGTACTCAAGACAGCCTCAAGGAGATCGAGTTGCAGCCGCAGTTCGGCGACGGTTTGGCCGGAGTTGAGTCGCAAGAGCGTCTCTGGGTCCTTTACTGGATGCACCAGCTCTCTGCCGGCGACCGCACACTTCTGAGAGTTCACCCCCGTGGGGATTGCAGCCGGCCCAAGCGCGGCGTCTTCGCTCTTCACAGCCCGTCTCGGCCCAATCCGATCGGGATGACGCGCGTCACGCTCCTGAGACGGGAGGGAAACCGTCTCCTCGTTGAGGGCCTCGATGCCCTGGCGGGGAGCCCCGTCCTGGACATCAAGTCTGGATGAGTCGGAGACATTGCTGCTTCCCGTCTTCCTCGAAACGCTGAAGATCCTCGCCATCGTCTTCGTGTTGATGGTGGCCGTCGAGTTCGCCGAGATCCGCTTCGGCGAATCCCTCCGGCGTGGCCTAGGCCTTCCCGGCCTCCGCCAGTATGCACTCAGTTCCGCTCTCGGCATTGTCCCCGGGTGTGTCACCGCCTTCCTTGTCGTTTCCCTCTACAAAGCGGGTATGCTCGGGTTCGGCGCGCTCGCAGCCGTCATGCTCGCTACGGCTGGAGATGAGGCCCTCGTAATGCTCGCCACCATCCCTCGCACGGCCCTCCTCATCTTTGCTCTCTGCTTCGCCGTGGGCGTCGCGGGCGGCGCTCTCGCCGACGCCCTCGTGCGCCGATTCCGGCCTCGGCTGTGCGAGGCTTGCAGCGCCGAGATCCATCCCGCTGAACGGCCCAGGCCGTCTCCAAGTCACTTCCTTCGGCATCACGTGTACGCCCACATCGTCCGCAAGCACCTCCTGCAACTCTTCCTCTGGCTGTTCTGCACCTTGCTTGTCCTGAGAATCGCCGAGCAGCACGTTGACCTTCGGGCCATCTTACCGGACAACCGCCTCCTGCTCGTCGTAGTCGCCTCTCTTATCGGCCTCCTCCCCGAGTCCGGCCCTCATCTCATCTTCGTCTTTCTCTTCGCTGAGGGGCTGGTCCCGTTCTCCGTCCTCGCCGCGAGCTCAATCGCACAAGATGGCCACGGTGTGCTTCCCTTGCTCGCCTATGCGCCCAAGGATGTCGTCTACGTCAAGATCTACGCTTCTGCGGTGGGTCTGGTGGTGGGTCTCGGCCTGCTGGCCCTGGGGCTGTAGCCAGGGCCGACCATTCTGCCCCAAACGAGGAGAGACTATGAAGATAGCTGTTGCCAGCGGAAAGGGAGGCACTGGCAAGACCACCGTCGCCGTCGGCCTGGCCCTTTCGCTGCGCGAAGTCCAGTTCGTCGACGCTGATGCTGAAGAGCCCAATTGCCATCTCTTCCTGCACCCAAGTATCGAGCAAACGATACCCGTCTACATGATGCTCCCCGAGGTGGATCTGTCGAAGTGCACCTTCTGCGGGGAATGCGCCGAGTTCTGCCAGTTCAACGCCCTCGCGGTCGTCAAGCAGAAAGTCCTCGTCTTCCCCGAGCTCTGCCATGGCTGCACCGGGTGCGTCTACGCCTGCCCCAAGGACGCCATCAAGCCCAAACAGCGTCAGATCGGCGAGGTCGAGGTCGGCACTGCCCGCGGCATGCGCTTCATCCAGGGCCGGCTCAAGCCTGGGGAGCCCTCCGCCGTGCGCATCGTCAGTGACGAAATCGCCCACATCAATCCCGGCGCTGCAGCTATCATAGATGCTGCCCCGGGCACGGCCTGCGCGGTCCAAGACACCATAGGAAACTCCGATTTCTGTCTCCTGGTTACCGAACCCACCCCCTTCGGCCTCCACGATCTCAGAATGGCCATGGACCTGGCGAAAGAGCTTGACGTCCCCGCTGGCGTCGTCATCAACCGCAGCGGCGCCAGAGACGACCTCATCGAGCAGGAATGCCGCAGGCGCAACATCCCCGTCCTGGTGAGAATCCCCTTTGATCGGCGCATCGCCGAGGCGTACTCGCGGGGCGAGCCGCTGGTGGACGCGTTCCCCGAGTGGCGCGAACGCCTCCAGTCGGTCTACGTCCAAATCGAGCGGAGAGTGAAACAGTGAAAGAGCTAGTCATCATAAGTGGCAAGGGCGGCACGGGAAAGACGACCGTTCTCGGCTGCTTCGCGGCGCTGGCACAAGACAAGGTGCTCGCCGACGCTGATGTGGACGCGCCCAACCTCCACCTGCTCCTGTCCCCCAAGCCCCTCGAGGAGAACGACTACCGCGGCGGCCAGCTCGCCATCAGAGACCCCGAGAAATGCACCGAGTGCGGCCGCTGCGAGGAGGTCTGCCAGTTCTCGGCCATCACCGACCTTCGCATCGATCCCCGCCGCTGCGAAGGCTGCGGCACCTGCGCGCTCGTTTGCCCCGAGCAGGCCATAACCATGCACCCACAGGTGACAGGGCGGCTCTACCTCAGCGACACACCCTACGGACTGCTCGCCCATGCCCGCCTCCTTGCCGGAGCCGAATCCTCCGGGAAGCTCGTCACCGAGGTGCGCGAACTGGCCCGGCGCATCGCGCTGGAGCAGCAAGCCGATCTCATCCTCACCGACGGGGCCCCGGGCATCGGCTGTCCAGTCATCGCCTCCCTCTCCGGCGTGGACGCGGCACTCGCAGTTACCGAGCCTACGCCCTCTGGCCTGCATGACCTCGAACGCGTCCTCCGCGTCGCCGCGCACTTCCGCGTGCCCTCCGCAGTCTGCGTCAACAAATGGGACATCAACCCAGGGGTCACACAGGACATCGAGCGTCTCGCCTCCAGCATGGACGCTGTGCCGCTCGCGAGAATCCCCTTCGACGAATCGGTGGCCGACGCCACAGCAGAGGGTGTTCCCCTCGTTGAGGCATCCCGTTCCCCTGCCGCGCGTGCCATAACCGAGCTCTGGGCAAAGGTGACGCACGATGGCATCCTCTAGCGGCCAGACGGGAGTCCGCCAGCCGCCGCGTCAACTCAAGGCCGTCGTCAAACGTTCCCTCCACGACCGGACGCCACTGCTCCGGTGGCTGCGGAGGGCCGCCGCGCACCTCGACGTGCTCGAGATCAAGCGCGTTCCCGACACAGAGGTCCGTCCGGCCGAAGATGTCGCCGCCGTTCTACCGAACTGCGATGTCGCAATCCTCACTGGGATCGCCATCATCAACCACACTCTCGACCAGCTCCTGGACCTCGCGGGATCCGCCAGGGAGGTCGTCCTTCTGGGTGCCTCTACTCCAATGGCACCCCAGAGCTTCGCCGAAACCCCCGTCACACTGCTCGCGGGAGTGCAGGTAGCCGATGCCGAACAGATGCTCC